>JBFWJN010000240.1:0-4946 GCA_050253185.1 Kiritimatiellales bacterium
CGGATTTTATCGATTCTGATGGAGATGGATTACCCGATTGGTGGGAGCTGTTATATTTCGGCAGTGAAATTGAAGCCCTTGCCATGGCTGATCCTGACTCTGACGGGTTAACCAACCTTGAAGAATATCTGTTCGGAACCAATCCATGTCAACCGGATACGGATGAGGACGGGATGCCAGATTGCTTTGAAGTGGAGCATGGATTGAATCCTTCTAATCCGGCGGATGCGCTGGCTGATCCTGACTCTGACGGACTGACCAATCTTGATGAATATCTCAATAACACCAATCCTATGACCTGGGACAGTGACAGTGATGGGGTGTCAGACGGGAGTGAAGCCCTCGCCGGCAGCGATCCGACTGCTGTGCCGGAGAATGCCGTGCAGGGAACCGTCTGGCTCGATGGTGATGCGGTACCTGCGGGTGCATTTAAAATTCAGATTGCATTCAATACCAATGAAGTCATTGCTGTTTCTGCCGGTGTTACCGGGGCGTTGTCTCCTCGGGAGATATGCATGGGACAGTCCACGGAGTATGCCTCCGGACTGGTGTATATAACCTATCTGCAGTCAAAATCTCTCACCCATCCGACAGGGCCGAACGCACTGGCTTCTGTTCTGTTCAGGAAAGTGAGTCCGGAGTCGGTTTACACCAATGTTCAGATTTCAGTTGGCAGTGTACTGAAAAGGGCAGATGACGGATTGGACAGTGATCATGCGGTATGGATTGTGTTTAAAGACCTTTCGGCGGAGCAGTAGCCAGGACTTGATGATATGAAAAAACAATTGCTTATTCTGTTGGTTGGATGTTCCTGCTGCTGCGGTTTCGCCGCGGAGGACGCCCCTCCGTCCTCCGGTGATGGGAAGTCGATTAACGACCAGGCAAAATTTGAACTGCCTGGGTCCGGTTCGGTGGGCATCGGAGGGTCTTATACCTTCAGTTACCCGATATCCGGAGCCCCGGGGCGCTCCGGTTTGAGCAGAAAGACGGGGTTGAGTTATAACAGTGCACATTTAAGTGATCAGTCGCTGGTCGGATACGGCTGGAATATTCCCATGATGGCGGTTCAGAGAAATTCCAGGTTCGGCGTCGATCAACTGTATACGACCAACAGCTTTTATACCGCTCCGGGCGCCGGTGAGTTGATTCTGGTCAGTGACGGGGCTGTTCAGGAATACCGAGCCCGAATTGAAGGAGGATTTGTACGATGGTTTTATGACACATCTGCTGCATCCTGGTGCAGTTATGATCGTGACGGTGTCAAAACAACTTATGGGAGTTCAGATGCTTCGCGCGTGGCAGATACGAACACTACGGCACACATTTATGCTTGGTATGTAGAAAGAATAGAGGACATCTACGGGAATTTTGTACGGTTTGACTACTGGAAGGATGAAGGAGAGATTTATCCGCGTGAAATCGTCTATACCGGAAATGGAACCGATGATGGACTCAGCAGTATTCGTTTCCAGCCATTTTATAAAGGACCAATTCTGCATTCCTACTATATGCGGCCCGACATGACAATCAGCTATGATGCCGGTTTTAAAACACAGAGACGATTTCGCCTGAATGCGGTCGAGGCTTACGCGGGAGATGATCTGGCATCGCGATATGAACTCAGCTATACGAACGGCTCGACAGACGTCCGATCTCTGTTGCATTCCATCACGCGGATCGGAAACGATGGAACCAATGCAATGCCGTCTTCCACGTTTGAATATCAGACTCCGAAGTTCGATGCACTGCCCGAAACCCATACCAATTATTTTTTGCCGGAAGGACTTCATCTGCTCACCTTTCAGCCGGGTGCCACCAATGAGGTTCCGGGAGACGGAGGAGTTCGCTTCGAAGATATTAATGGAGACAGCCTTCCGGATCTTTTGTATGCCAACGGCTGCACGAACGAAAATAACCGGGGCGTTTGGCTGAACACCGGGAGCGGATGGAAAAAATCCGAGGAGTGGGAACTGCCGTCAGACAGCAATCTGTGGTTTGTTGCCTATGTGGATGAAGACCAGACTCCGGATTCGACCGGCGTGACTGTTTCGGATGTGAACGGTGACGGACGGGCTGACATTCTGATGGCCCAGTCCTATATCGACAGCAGCGGCGACTGGGTCGACCGGCGGCATGTCTGGCTGAATACCGGTTCCAACTGGGTCGAAGATACTTCGTGGACATTCCCAACGAATATCGCATTTCTAGGCTCATTTTCCTCTAACGGGACCGATCAGGTTCTGCTGGATCTGAATGTGCAGATGCCGGACCTCAATGGCGACGGTTATCCCGATCTGGTCTATTCGGTTACGAATCAGACCTCTGCGACATCTTTATCCGGTGGACATCTCCCGATGACGAATGCGGTTTGGCTGAACACTGGAAACGGGTGGGTGGCGACCGATGGCTGGGTCCTTCCGGACGGGCATTCTCTGATGGCCGACCTGAAAAATGACGGCAGTTCCGCACCGCGGGACGGGTCGCTTCGGTTTATTGACCTGAATGGCGACGGACTGGCCGATCTGCTTTATGCCAATGGGCATCAGTGGGGATATGAAGGATCTGCGACTGCTTCAGGGAGAACCAAGAAAGCCTGGCTGAATACCGGCAGCGGCTGGGAGCGTAATGACCAGTGGAATCTTCCGGAATACAACACCGGTTATCAGGGCCAGGATTATGACTTTGCCTGGTTTCAGGCGGACCATCCCTATTTTTATTTCGGCGGATCGTCCGTTAGTTCGCCATTCACTGTCGGGCTGCGGATGAAAGATGTAAACGGCGACGGGCTCCCCGATCTGATTCTTTCTCAGCTGTATAACTACTCGGCCTTTACCTCTGCCACAAACTGGAGCGACCTGTGTACCAATCACTGTGCGGAAATAGACTGTGCGACAAACGTCTGCGCAACCAGCGACTGCAACTGGGACTGTGAAGACTGCGACTATGCTTGCGAAAGCAACTGCCTGTTCGATATTCAGGCCTGCATCGCCGCCGGGAACGATTCGAACGACTGTCTGCGGGCCTACCAGACCTGTCTGGATGCGATAATTGACTGCCAGCAGCAGAAAGAGGCGTGCCTGGTTCGCCAGGCTGAATGTCTTCTGGAGAAGGAAGCCTGCTCCAACCAGGTTCAGGAATGCTACAACGAGTGTACGGATTATGTTCAGAACAGTGACGGCTGTTTTACCGACTGCATGGATTTATACCTGCAGCTGCAGGATGAACAGATCTATTCCGCAGTCTGGCTCAATACCGGCAACGGCTGGATCCGGAATGATGACTACCTGCCCGCGCCGGAGAGCCGGGTCCACTTTGTCGGGATCTATACAAACGGAAATACGATGACGGTTCTGGACACCCGCATGAACCTGATGGATCTCAATGGGGACGGTACGCCGGAATATATGGCGGATTCCAGCGAACCGGTGCTGGGGCTGGACGATCCCCGCATGGTTTTCAGCGGGGTGGACGGGCGCGAAATGCTGGTCGCGCGGCACAATCCATTTGGAGCAACGGAAACAATTTCCTATACAAGCACAGTACAGACCCCGGATTTTAAATCACCGTCCGGCTTCCGGGTTGTGGACTCCGTGCTGGTCGAAGACGGTTTCGGCATGGCCTATCCAACCTTCTACGACTACTCGGGCGGCTGGTTCTTTGTGGATTCCTCCGGAGCGCGGCGCAATCAGTTCCGGGGCTTCCATCAGCGCTCCGTTGTGAATGCCGCCGGTGTCCGGACCGTTTCTTACTATCATCAGGGCGGGGGCCCCGACGGATCGTTACAGGGAGAATACAACGACACGGAAGCCAAGAAAGGATCGGTTTACCGTACGGAAATCTATGGATCCAACGATATGCTCTATGCCTCCACGGTCACCCGCTGGGAGCAGGAATCCTATGCCGACGGGACGGAGGAGCGCTGGTGGCCTGTCAAAACGCTGGAAACCTCCTTTTCCTTCACCGAATCCGGGGCACACCGCGAAGCCGCAGTCCGCTCGTTCTGCAACCCGGCCACGGGCCTGACGGAAGAAATGCATATGCTCGGCGAGGTCTCCGCCGATCCGGCCACCGGTGCGGTGCTGTCGGAAACCGTTAATGACAGCGATGACGAAACCTATGTTTTTACACAGTACCAGAGTTTTTCAGGAATACCGTACCAGTACATTACCGGCCGGCCCGAATCCATCGAGGTCACTTCCGATCCGTCCGGGAACACCCGGCTGGGCCT
Organism: Kiritimatiellales bacterium; assembly: GCA_050253185.1. Classification (GTDB taxonomy): domain Bacteria; phylum Verrucomicrobiota; class Kiritimatiellia; order Kiritimatiellales; family Tichowtungiaceae; genus Tichowtungia. The sequence continues at coordinate 4,229 of JBFWJN010000240.1, forward strand.
GACGGAATACAGCTGGTTTCCGGACAGCTCTCCGCAATCCGTTAGTCGCTGGCTCGATACCACCGGGGAAATGGTCGTAGAGCAGGCATTCCTGGATTACGACGACTACGGCAATGTAACGAAGGCCCGGAACGCTGCCGGACTCGTTACCGAATTTACATACGACAGCACGCATCATATGTATCCGGTCAGCATTTCCGCCGGAGGACGGCTCACCACCATGGTCACCGACAGCCGCTCCGGGAAAACCCTGTCCGTCACGGATCATTCCTCCGGAACCGTTGCGTCGAATTCCTACGATACGTTTTTCCGTCCTCAGACAAGCTGGAAAGACGGAGTCTGGCAGCAGACGTATGAATACCATGTCGGTCCGGCGGAAGGCAGTGGAGCGCAGGAGATCTACACCTACGTGTGGGTTCCCGGCTACTGGCAGGAAGGGTGGAGTTCAACCTCCAGTGAAAACGACATATGGATCGAAGGATACTGGAAACCGACCCCCGTCGAAGTGGTTCCGGGCGAAGACTACGCATTCGATAATCACATCTATGTGAAAATCAACACCGGCTCCGGCATCGACGGCGACGCAGAACAGATCGTATATGCCGACGGCCTTGGCCGCACCATCCAGACCCGCATCGAATCCGAACGCGATGACGGCGCATACCGTGTGTCCAACACGGTCTATGACGAAGAGGGACGCATCACCTATGCCTACGAA
>JBFWJN010000241.1:0-4935 GCA_050253185.1 Kiritimatiellales bacterium
CGATTATGAAGTTCAGATCACGGATGACAATGTAGTGCCTCCGATTTTCACGACGCGCGAACTCAGTTCCAACCTTCAGGTTGAAAACGGCCAGACGCTGGTGCTGGGCGGGCTGATTCAGCGGGAAGACCAAAAGGTGAAAGGCGGCATTCCGCTGCTTCGCCGCCTGCCGCTGATCGGCTGGATCTTCGGCCAGACGCAGATTGTCCAAAAGGAATCTGAAATCCTGATGATCCTGACGCCGTATGTAGTTGATACCCGTGAGGAAACCGACCTGCTCACCAAGGAATTCAGTACAAAAATCATGAGTGCCAAATCCGAAGAGGATATCCGGACACTCTACCACCTTGAAAACACCGAATACGCTGCTCCGACTGCAAAACGGTTCGCGAAAAAGCCGAAACCGGTTGAAGAAATTCCAGCCGTGGAGCCGGAAGCGGAAGGAAACTGACATGGCATACCGGCAACTGGGCGACATTCTGGTGGCGCAGGGCGCCGTCAGCCGTGATGAAATTCAGGCGGCACTGCATACTCAGCTCACCGACGGCGGCCGCACCCGCCTTGGCGAGCTGCTCGTTGAGGACGGAAAACTGACCGCCTCGGCACTGGCCGCCGCGCTGGCCGCACAGGCTGAGCTGCCGCTCTGCACCTGCGGCGATCCGGCTGAACACCTGCTGATGACCGACGACCTGCCGTTTGCATTCCTCGTCGAACACCGCATTCTGCTGCTGGCCGACGAACAGAATAAAGCTGCCGAGGCGATCACCGACGACCCGACCGACTGGTCCGCCGTCGAAGCCATCCGCCTGCAGTACGGCAGCAGGCTGCCGCTCAGCGTGGTGCCGCGCGAGGCGATGGAAACGGCGCTCGACAAGATCCGCGGGTTTGCCGAGAACAATCTCAACACGCTGATGAAAGAGGCCGAAACCTTCGAGACCGGCAACTGGAGCGACGAAGAGGAGCACCTGCGCGACCTGGCGCTCGAAGCACCGGTCGTCCGCATGGTCAACCTCATCATCACGCGCGCGGTCGAAAAACGTGCCTCCGACATACACGTCGAAATCGGCGAATATCGAATGCGCGTCCGCTACCGCGTGGACGGCGTGCTCTACGAATCCGAACAGATCGAGAAGAAGCATCATGCCGCCGTGGTGTCGCGCCTCAAACTGCTTGCCCGCCTCGACATCGCCGAGCACCGCATCCCGCAGGACGGCCGCATCAAAATGACGATTCAGGGGCACGACCTCGACATGCGCGTTGCCACCACGCCCACCATCTACGGCGAAAACGTCGTTATCCGCCTGCTCAACCAGCAGCAGGTCGAGCTGTCCTTCAGCAGCCTCGGAATGCCGTCGCGCGAGCAGCAGGGCTTTAAGCAGATGATTGAAAACCCGCAGGGCTTCATTCTCGTCACCGGCCCGACCGGCAGCGGAAAGACCACAACGCTTCATACGGCGCTGACCCACCTCAACAGTGAAAAGGTCAAAATCATCACCATTGAAGATCCGGTCGAAATCCGCCTGCCGTCTATCAACCAGATCCAGATGAATCCAAAGATCGGCATGACCTTCGCCAACGGACTGCGCTCCATCGTCCGTCAGGACCCCGACATCGTCATGGTCGGGGAAATCCGCGACAGCGAAACCGCAGATGTCGCCATCCAGGCTTCGCTCACCGGTCACATGGTCCTCAGTACGCTGCATACTAACGACGCGGCGGGCAGCGTCGCCCGTTTGGCCGACATGGGGGTTGAAAACTACCTGATCGCCTCCGCGCTCAGCGGCGCGCTCGCGCAGAGGCTTTGCCGCCGCATCTGCCCGAACTGCGCCGAGCCGTATACCGTCTCCGGCACGCACCTGGTCGATTTCCCCGAAGCGACCGAAGCCGAATACACGCTCTATCGCGGCCGCGGTTGCGAGCATTGCGACGGCACCGGGTTCTACGGCCGGATGGGACTCTATGAGCTGATGATTGTCGACGACGAACTGCGCGCGCTCATCCAGCATACCGCCGAAGCCGGGCCGATCCGCGAGCTCGCCCGCAAAAAGGGAATGCGCCTGCTCCGCGAGTCCGGCTGGGACGCCATTATAAGCGGTGCCAGCACCATTGAGGAAGTGCGACGCGTTACGCGCTGGGGCTGATAAACCAATGAATAAATTTTCCTACAGAGCCGTTACCGCCGACGGAACGCCGCGCAACGGGTCGCTGGAAGCGCCCGGACGGGCGCAGGCCGTGCAGTCGCTGCAGAAAAGCGGGCTGGTTGTCCTCAGCGTGACAGCCGTCGGAGAGCAGGGCGCGAACGGGTCCTCCTCCCCGTCCCTGACCGGACGGATCACGCCGCAGCAGCTCGTCGATTTTTCCACCGAAACCTCGGCGCTGCTCGATGCCAAAGTTCCGCTTGAGCAAACCCTGAAGACTCAGGCCGATCTTTGCACACACAAGCGGTTTAAGGAAATCCTCACCGCCGTCTGGCAGGACGTCAACGGCGGCGCGTCCTTTGCCGATGCGCTCGCACGTCATCCGAAAGTGTTCGAGCGCTTTTTCGTCAACATGGTGCGCGGCGGCGAAGCCTCCGGTTCGCTGGAACTCATCATGCGCCGCGTCGCCGCGCTGCTTGAGCGGCGCATGCAGCTGCGGAGCAAAGTAAGCGGAGCGATGGTCTATCCGTCACTGCTCGTCGTCATGGGCATCATCGTCGTTACAGTCATGATGCTGTTCGTTGTACCGAAGATGACATCACTGTTCGGCGATTCCGGGCGCCTGATGCCGGCGTCTACGCAGGCCGTGATTTCCATGAGCAATTTTACGCGGAGCTACTGGTGGAGTTTCCCGCTGGCGCTGGTTGGCCTGTTCGCTCTCTATAAAATGAAGACCCGCACCGAGGACGGGAAGGCGGCCTTCGGTCGCGCCGTTCTGAAGTTTCCAATGCTTGGAAACCTGATTGCGCAGGCCGAGGCCAGCCGCTTCTGTCGTATGATGAGTTCACTGCTCGACGGCCAGGTTCCGATTCTTTCGGCGCTGTCCATCACCGGCGGGACGCTGGGCAACGCCGCCCTGCGCCAGCTCATGAAAGAAGTCTATACCCGTGTGCAGGGTGGGCAGCCGATGGGTCCGCTCCTGCAGCAGAGCAGAGAGTTCCCGGAGCTGGCCGCACGGATGATCACCATGGGCGAAGAATCCGGTGAGCTGCAGACCATGCTCAACAAAGTCGCCGATCGCTACGAAGAGAAAGTCGCCACCACCACGGAACGGCTGGTCGGCGTTATCGAACCGGTCTTTATCATTATCATGGGAGTGGTCGTCGGATTTATTGTGGTCAGCATGATGCAGGGCATCATGGCCATGAGCACGTCGGCAGGATAAACAGCAGGAGGAGAAAGCGATGAAGAGAAGAGAACGGAGAGATGCGGGTTTTACACTGGTTGAACTGCTGGTGGTGCTGGTGATTCTGATGGTGATCGGAACAATTGCGGTGCAGAACTTCAGCGGGGAGGAAGACAAGGCGAAGGTCAAGGCGACCAAGGCGTCATTCACGTCGCTCGAAAATTCACTGGAGCGCTTTAAGCTCGATGTCGGCCGCTATCCGATGGAAGAAGAGGGCATCGCTGCGCTTTACGACTGTCCGGAAGGCCTCGAAGGGGACTGGGCCGGCAAATACCTGTCGAAGCGCCGTTCCCTGCAGGATGCGTGGGGCAACGACTATGTCTACGTCATTCCCGGTCCGGACGGCGAACCCTACGAAATTATCTCGCTCGGTGCAGACGGCGTTGAAGGCGGCGAGAAATACAACGCGGATCTTTCCAGCCTGGGTGAGGAATAAGCAGCGTTTATGAGTCGAAACCGGAACAGCGGTTTTACGATGATCGAATTACTGGTTGTCTTGGCCATTATTCTGATCATGACCGGTGTGGCCGTTTCGACGCTGTCCGGAACCGGCACGCCGAAACAGCAGCTTTGTCAAGAAGCGCTCGATATGACGGAGCTGTTTCGTGCCGCACGACTGACCGCCATGGAACGTAAACTCAAAGTCGATGTCTATGCTGATCCGGCGACGCGAACGGTCTGTGCTGTTGACTCCTCCTACGGCCGCGAACTGCTTGCCGAAACCCCGGAGTTTTTCAGCGACGGGGTCAGCCTGTCCGACTGGGAGCCGCAAAGCAACCGCTTCTTTCGCGTCACGCAGTTTCCGGAAGAAATCGGCATTGAACCGTTTTCACTCAGTGACATTGAGCCGGAAATGACGAATGACGACGAATTGTTCGAAATTATTCTCGAAAACGCCGTTGATAAGGATGAAGAAACCGTCAGCCGGCCGGTTTTCAGCTTTACGCATCTGGGCGGCGCGACCGGCGGCGGCGTAAGCGTGGCGCGCGACGACTGGCGCATCGATATTGCCTGCGACCTGCTCACCGGTCTGCCCGAAATCGTGCAGAGGAAGGCGGCGGAATGAAATTTTTCCAAACATTGGAAAAAATCAGCAGGCCCCGGCGCAGTCGGTTCCAAACATTGGAAAAAACGGGGCGGAGTTTTCCAAACCTTGGAAAAATGTGTGCCGGTTTTTCGCTGCTCGAAGTTCTGGTGGCGCTGGCGGTATTCGGCATCGCGGCCGGCGGTATCCTTGTTGCACTGGGACATCACATTAAAAATGTTTCGTATATTCAGGATCACGCCCGCGCCGTGCGGATTGCCTCGCGAGAGATGGATTCGCTCCGCCGTGTCCAATCTCTGGAAGAAGAGACGGACGGAACGGAAGATCGTTTCCGCTGGACGGCTCAGGTGAGCACGGACGGCATGGACGATTGGCCCGGTTTAGATGAGACAGAGGGAACCCCGGTTCTGCTGACGGTTTCCGTCGAGTGGCGTGACCATGAAGAAGGACCGGTTAACGGACGGGTGCGGCTGGAAGGTTTTGATGTGTTCGGGGCGGAGGAATAA
>JBFWJN010000242.1:0-4933 GCA_050253185.1 Kiritimatiellales bacterium
CACTGGAAAATGAATCAGGAACCCTTGCCGCCAATACCTACAGCAATAATGTGACCGTTGATCCCGGCAGTTCGTTTGCATTTGACGGCATGGGTTGCAACGGGACATCGCTATTGTCTTCTCCGGTTTTGTCAGAAGCGCAGGGGTTTTCCGTATGCGGTTGGGTTAATGCATCCGGTCTGGAAACAAACGGGTTTACGACTACGGCTCCGCATACGGTTTTCAGGCTGTATAATTCTACAAATGGAACGTCTCAGCTTATCGTGCGGTTGTTAGACGGAAAATTGAATGGGTATCACTCGCTTCCGGCAGAGAACATTTGGCCTGAATATCCGCTGGCAACGAACCGCTGGACATTCATTGCTGTAATTTGCGATGGGACTTCCTATGCATTTTATCAGGACGATCAGGGTCCGTTTGTATTTCCGATCAGCAGCGCCCATATTTTTAATCGCTTGATCATCGGGGCCTTGCGGCCCGATGGATCTCGGCCATTCAAGGGGACAATCCGGAATTTTAAACTGTTTGACAATGCATTGGATGAAACGGCTGTCCACAGTATTTATACAAAGGACCGGACGGTTAAAATCGGCGATTGGCCGTTAATCGGTTCGCTGACAAATCATGCAGGAATCTTGGCGGTTACAGCGTTCAACGCCGGCTCTGTTGTCGATCCATCGGCTTCGCTGAAATCCGATGGAATGGCTATGAATGGCACCGGGTTGCGTACAATGCCTCTGTTAAAAGAATCTCAGGGATTCACGGTCTCTGGATGGGTGAGACCTTTCCGGCTGGATGACGGATGGAATACCAATGCTCCGCATACTCTTTTCCGACTGTATAATTCCGGAGACAGTACGCCCCAGTTATTTCTTCGCGTTCTTGATGGCAATTTGAATGGATATCATACTTTGCCTTCGGAAAATATTTGGCTGAATTCCCCGGTAACTTCCAATGATTGGAATTTTGTGGCACTTTCCTGTAACGGGAGTTCGTACACCTTCTATCAGGATGATCTGGCTCCGCAGGTTTTCCCGATCAGCAGTTCCAATGAGTATGATCGATTCATGATCGGTGCAGCGGATGCCGCAGGCACCCGTCCGGTATTCGGTAAAATGCGACAGATCAAGCTGTATGACGGCGCGCTGGACGCCGCGGCCATTCGGGAAATTCATCGGATGGAAAAACCTGTGGCTCTCAATCTGTCTGGAAATCTGCTTCCATCCGGCAGTTTTGAAAATACGACTCTCGAAGAGCTGGATGCAATATGGAATTTTTCACCGACAAGTGCATGGCGTATTGATGATCAGCAGACCGTTGACGGTACGCAGTCCCTGGCTGTTACGGCTGGATCTTTATCGTCGTATGCTGCAACGAAAATATCTGTTTCCGGCAAAGCCGGTGAGGTGATATTCGGTGGGTGGATCAGTGTAAAGGGCTCCGAAAGAGATCGGAATGCTCTGGTTCGCATAAGCTGTCTGGCGGGGCCTGCCGGTCCGCCGAACACCACGTTCACCGTTTCCGATGAGCCGAGCTATTCAGCTGTTTTAAAAGAGTACAGACCGAATACTCCGCCAACGTATTTCGAACAGCGTTTTTCGGTGCCCGTGGATTATAGGAGTATGACTTTGTCGCTGGCGGTCGATACAGATGTCGGCGATGTTTATTTTGACCGGCTGTTTGTGGCAAAAGCCGATGAATTTCAGACAGACTGGGATGTCGAGATGCAGACAAATTCCGCGCCGGACGTATGGCGGGAAGCCTTGGCCGGGTACAGGGTTGTTGCCAAGGCGTCGACGGCGGTGGATCAGGATATTTTGTGGGCTGAAGTTGATTTCGCACGGTTCTTCCGGATTTATAATGAGCATAACCCGCTGGATCGAGGGAGTGTGCAGGTCTGGGCGGTTGGAAATAGGCAGGCCGAACGGATGAATGCGGTCAGTGATTATGCTTTGCCGACGTTGGAAAGTCATTACCCGCACAATGGATTAGTCCGCTGGCGCGGTCGCAGCTGGGCTGAACACTATGAAATTTATTTCAGTTCAACGGAAACAAATGAAGAGGGGTCTGTCCCGGGTCCGGTTACTTTAGGGGCCGGAGAACTGCTCAATTATGCAACCAATACGATTGCTCCGGCCTGGGGTTCGTGGCCGGGTTATATATTTGACGTAAGGGATGCGGATCATGACGGAGACTGGGATCTGTATTGCGGGTCATCTGATGAGGGATTTTTTATCTGCAGGAACATCGGTTCCAATGCTTCGCCGCTGTTTGCTCCGCGCAAACGCCTTTTAGCGACAGACAAAGCGCCGTCGGCCGCACTGAATGCGGTCTGGATGGACTGGGACGGCGATGGCGATAACGACCGCATTGAGGGAGTGAAGACGGCGTTAGGGAGTTATGTAGATGGCGCTTATCTGAACCTGAATTACAATGAAAACCGCGGAAGCACAATGGCTGCGGATGCTCAGATTGTAGATGAGAGTGGCACGCAGATTAAACTGGAGGATGCCTCCTGGTACCGGATCGGCGGGGGTGATTTCGATAATGACGGATTTCCCGATATTGTAGTCGGCACGGCGATGGGAACGCTGGATCTGTTGCTGAACAGAGGGGTGGATGCCGGTAGAGCGGTGGTCGAACCTGTTCAGGTCCCCTTCAATCTCTACAGTGCTGAGCCGTATGAATCTGGAGATATGGGACTGAAACCGGTTGTGCTGGACTGGGACGGTGACGGCGATGACGATATTATTTTTACTGCGTGGCAGGGATTTTTCTGGCTGCTGCTGAATAACGGAACTCCCAATACAGTTGATTTCGCCCCGGTCACGCAGCTCATGCAGCGCGGTGGCCAGCTGGCCACCGGAGATTCCGTTACGCCGGATGCGGTTGACTGGGACAATGACGGAGATCTCGATCTGATTGTAGGGAATGTATGCGGGCATATCGGCTATTTTGAAAATATCGGCGGCAGAACTAATCCTGTATTTTCCGGCATGATCGAGCTTAAAAATGATCTGGGCGATCCGATCCATATCACACAGAAAGGCGAAACTCCAATTCAGGGCCCGGCAGAAACCATGTGGGGTTACTTATCTGTTCAGGCCTGGGATGTGGACGGGGACGCAGACCTGGATGTAATCATCAATGATTCACAGGGGCGTCTTCGCTGGATTGAAAATGTCGGAACCCGGTCGGCACCGCAGCTCTCACATGAATTTAATGATTTTACAGTGGATGGGGTACCCTTGCGGACTCCCTGGCGCAATCGCCCCGGCGTTACCGATTTTGATAATGACGGCCTGGCCGATTTCTTTGTTTTGGATGACGATGGCTCCCTGGTGCGTTATGAGCAATCGTCGTTGGGCGGCGGCTCTGAGCTGACCGGTAAGACTGCTGCTGTGGACAGTCATGGCAGGACAATTTCAATTAATCCGATTGCGTCGGGCGGCGGAAGAGGCCGCAGCCAGATTGATGCCGGGGATTTTGACGGGGACGGGGATGTTGACCTCATGATCGGGCGACCGCGTGATCAGACCGGTTTGAACATCCTGTATTGCGAAAATGTCGGCAGTTCCAAATCTCCTGTGTTCGCTGTTGACGGGTTGACTGCACGTAACACAGCATTTGTTGAATGGACCGGTTCGGCTGGTCATGAAGCGTGGCACAGCGGATGTCCGGAAATGGTGGATTGGAACGGCGACGGAGCCATGGATCTGCTTACCGGCGTGGAATCCGGTCGATTTACCCTCTACATGCATGACTATTTTACAGGCGGATCCGAATTTCCGGCGGTAAAATTACTTTCCATCGAACAGCGAAGATCAGGCCGAATCAAACGCATCTTGCGGGATGACTCCCGACTGATTATGCAGGATCTTTTTTTTCAGAAATTACCGCTGCAGGCTCTCTAATCCGAGACAGGGGTCAGATAAAAAGGAGAACAAAAATATTGATATTAAAACATACGTATAATATATAAAATACATACTTATATATAGATATGGTTTTGCATTAGGAGTTCAGAAGGTTGGTAAACAAAACGGGAGGAATAAGGGTATGAACAGAAAATGGATAGGAGTCATGTTGTCGTCATTGCTGGCGGCATGTACGGCGGTTGCCAGCACCTGGAATCAGGATGTTGCAGTGGGTGCAAAATGGAGCGCGGCGGCGAACTGGTCGGCCGGAGTCCCCGGCAGTTCTGATCTTGCGCTTTTTCAGAATACCCAGGCCAATACTTACGATGTCGACGTGGATACCGCAGGGACAACCCGCCTGCTGCAGGTCATGCAGCAGCACACCTTCAACGGGGCTGGATCGGTCCGCATCACGACGACCGCAGCGGCTCAGTTTCAGCCTGTTATGTACAATACGACTGCGGGCACGGTTACATACAATGTGCCGGTTAGTGTAAACGTTTCTTCGGCCAACAGCACCTATTACGGACAGGCGCAGAACAGTAGCAGCAGCGGCAAAACGGTATTTAATGGAGGCTTTACGCTCGAAGCGGGAAGCGGCATTGGACTCAATTTGGATGGAGGTACGTTCGAATTTAACGGCGATCTGACAGTGAATGACACCCTGCGCATGGGATCTGCCGCGAAAATAATCATTGGTGGATCGGGGACGACTTTGATTAGTGTGGATTACCTTACGACCGCCGGGGCTGGATCAGAACTGGATCTGAATCGCACGGGAGCCTACACGCTTGCTGATAATACAGCTGGGGGGCATTTGCATGTGGAAAAGACGAAAGTGGTATTTAATGCCGCAGATGCCTGTGGGGCCGGAACAAACGTCAAGCTGTATCAGACGGCTGATACCGGAATGCTGGTGTCCGGCGGGAACTATGATCAGGACTTTGGATGGCTGGCAGCTGTTGGTGCGAGTACGGCGACCGATATTGATATGGCAAATTCAGCGTGTATGTGGA
>JBFWJN010000243.1:0-4911 GCA_050253185.1 Kiritimatiellales bacterium
CGGGGCGATGACCGGCAGCTAGAAACCAAAACGGTTGCAACCTATAATGCTCAATGGGGGAAAAACGACAGGGCCAGTCAGATCGTTTCTGAAATGGCGGATAATAAGCATATTTTCTTTTTAAACATCAACGATGCGTTTCTGGACAGCAGCAAAGCGGTGAGAAGGGATATCATGCCGGATCTTTTACATCCCAGCGAAAAGGGGTACCGGATATGGGCAGAACAGGTGGATCCGGTTCTCACAAAACTGATGGCAGGAGAATGACGTATGGTCATTTAGAGAGGAATCTGCTATTGATCCAGAGATAGTTGATTTCAGGAGCCGAAGCGGTTCTCACCTTATGATGGAGAAAAAAAGTTGAGCAGCATATCGCAGAAACGTATTACGATTCAGGGCATAGCAGATGCTTTGAACGTCAGCCATACCACGGTTCGAAAGGCATTGAACGGACAGCCGGGAATCAGCGAAAAACGGCGCAAGGTGATCAAGGCCGCCGCTGAGCAGATGGGATACGTTCCCAATCTGCTGGCCCGCAGCCTCAAGCAGAACAAAAGCACGTTTATCGGTGTGGTCATTACCAAAAGCCTGCGCGAAATCTGGTATGCATCTCTGGTCGACTGCCTGATCGCAGAACTGAAAGCCAAGGGATACAGTGTTTTGCTTTCGTTGACGGACCGAACACATCCCGATGAGGTGCGGCAGACCTTGCAGGGATTTCTCGGGGGGCACGTCGCCGGTGTCATTGCCGGCCCACTGTCCCGTCAGGCATATCTTGAACAGTTTGATTGCGTTGTTTCGGCCGGAATTCCTCTGGTTGTTTTTGAAAACGTCGAAGGGGCTCCTGCACATTGTGTGTCGATTGATCATTGCAAAGGGGTGAAGCTGGCCATCGAATATCTGGTTGAAATGGGACATCGGGACATCGGCTATCTGTGCGGCGACCAGTTTGCATTCCCCAACACCCGCCGCTACGGTTACGAACAGGCTCTCTTCGAAAACGACCTTCCGGTTCTTGGGAAAAACTTTATTCCGGGCGAGTCGACGTTTGCGGGTGGATATCAGGCGATTATAACCCGATGGGAAAGTGCACCCAATGATTTCCCCGATGCGATTTTCTGTCATTCCGATATCAGTGCATTAGGTGCAATGAAAGCCTTTCGCGAAATTGGAATCCGTGTTCCGGAAGACATTTCTCTGGTTGGTTATGACGATATCCCCGAAGCGAGTTACGGGGCTCCCGCATTGACCACAATTGGCGGAGCGTTGGGGAAAATGGCGGCATCCATTTCGAATATGGTTTGTCAAACCATAGAAGGCGAACTTAGCATTTCCCAATCCGATCTGATTGAACCGGAACTGATTGTCCGGGACAGCGTAATCCGTCTGAAATGATGAGTTTCTCCCATTATTGCTTAGCGGCATCGCTTTTAATCTGCTTCAGCTCTTTCATCAGTCGCGGTTCTTCCTGTCCGAAAAAGTCGTGGCAGCGCTTATAGATGGCGAAGAGTTCGCGGTAGATCGCAGATGCCTCGGGGTTGGGTGTAAAGGTTTTCACAAACGGCTTGGTCATTTTTTCGACCGCTTCAGTGACGGTGTCAAAGCCTCCTCCGTCTTTCCCGGCCGCGACTGCTCCGAAGACGGCGGAGCCGAGCGCGACGGCCTGTCCGGAGGCTGCGGTTTTAACCGGCAGTCCGAGAACATCAGCATAAATCTGCATGATGAAATCGAAGCGAATGAGTCCGCCGCAGGCGACGAGCTCGGTGACCGGCACTTTGTTGTCCAGATAGGAATCGACGATGATTTTGGTCCCGAAGGCCGTGGCTTCGACGAGTGCACGATAGACTTCTTCCGGTTTGGAGTTGAGTGTCAGACCCAGAATGGTTCCGGAAAGGTTCGCGTTCATCAAAATGCTGCGGTTCCCGTTCATCCAGTCGAGTGCGACCAGTCCGCTTTCGCCGGGTTTTAATACGGCGGCTTTCTTTTCGAGTTCAGCATGCGGTACTCCCATGAAGTCTTTGGCGAACCAACCGTAGATATCGCCGACGGCGGCCTGGCCGGATTCGTAGCCGTAGAAGCCGGGCAGAATACCGTCTTTGACAACGCCGGCATAGCCGTTGAACAGATGGAGCTCAGCGGACGGCAGCATATGGCAGCCGGACGTTCCCATAATCATACAGAGCGGACCGGCGTTTGAGACGCCCATGCCGGGGACGCCGCTGTGAGCGTCGATGATCGCGGCAGAAACCGGTGTGCCGGCTTTCAGCCCGCTCAGTTTGGCGAACGATTCGGATACGGTACCGGCTTCTTCGCCGGCGGCAACGATCCGATCGAGGATCTTGCTGTTAAGTCCGGCTAATTTCGGATCGAGCGCCGTCAGAAATTCTTTGGATGGGTTGCCGAGCTCTTCACTCCAGAGTCCCTTGTATCCGGCGGCGCAGGCATTGCGGCTGAATGAACCGGTTATCTGCTGCACGATCCAGTCACCCGCTTCGATGAACAGATCGGCGGCTTCATAAACCTCCGGGGCTTTTTCGAGGGTTTCCCAGCATTTCGGGAGCAGCCATTCGCTGGAGATGATGCCGCTGTAGTATTCGAGGAATTTTTCACCGCGGGCATGGGCAACTTCATTGACTTTATCCGCCTGCGGCTGAGCGGCATGATGTTTCCAAAGTTTGACCCAGGCCTGCGGATTATCTTTGAATGCATCGAGTTCACACAGCGGAGTGCCGTCTTTTTTAATCGGCAATACAGTACAGGCGGTGAAGTCGATTCCGATTCCGATGATGTCCTTTCCGTCAACCGTTTTGAGGACTTCGCGAATAACGGTCAGCGCACCGTTTGTATAATCAGCAGGACATTGCAGAGCAAATTCCTGCGGAAGTTTTTGTTTGGTGCCGGGCAGGGTTTCTGTGATGACGGCATGTGGATAGGCCATCGTCGCTTCGGCGACTTCTTTGCCTGTCGCGCAATCGACAACCAGCGCGCGGACGGAGAGCGTTCCGTAATCAAGACCCAGGGCGTAACGGCTCATAAGGTTTCCTCTTTTCAGTTTTCCATACCTCGGAAAGTATAGATGTTTTGTCCGGGATTTACAGATGCAGTAAATTATTCTATTTTTGTCATATCTTATGAAAACAGCCGCCTATGAGAAAGTGGGAATTTCGGAGCAGGTGGAATATGCCAATCCTCAGCGCTGGGAACCGCTGAACAGTGATTTTCGCATCAATGCCTTCGGGATTCATGAAATGATGCCGCCGGTGACCATCCATCGCCCGGACGGCACCGGCGACTGGCTGTTTATTCTTTTTCACGATGCAGCTCAGGTTGTATTTTCTGATGGGAAAAGTGAAGTGCCTCCAGGCTCACTGGTCCTCTGGCCGCACAGTGCGCCGCATCATTACGGGACACGGCTCGGCGAGTGGGACCATTCATGGATCCATGTCGACGGGTCGTGGGTTGCCGATCGGCTGGTCGAGTGCGGCATTCAGGAAGGATGTATTCTGAAGTTGGAGCAGCCCGAATCTCTCGAAACCTCTCTGTGGCGTTTGTATACAGAACTGACCAACCACCAGCAGCCCGATCCGGTCATTCTGAAAAATATTTTTCATAACTGGCTGCGTGAGCTGATGCGCGATACCCGGGACGGCGCCTCGCCGTTTGTCCCTGAAAAAATCCGCGGGGTGAAACAGTATCTGGATCAGCACGCCTGCCGGCCGATTACGCTGCAGCAGCTCGCCGAGAAAACCGAACTCTCCATTCCGCACCTCTGCGCGGAGTTTCGTCGCTGCTATGGCGATTCGCCGATTAACTATCTCATTGGACTCCGCTTAAAACAGGCCCGTTATCTTTTGCTTGATCGCGGACTCGGCATTGGCGAAATCGCTTCCCGCGTCGGCTACGACGACATTTACCACTTCTCCAAGCTGTTCAAAAAACACTTCGGCGTCAGCCCGCGTTCGATGCGGAAGGGTTGAGAGGTGTCCGTTTTCTAATGGCAGTAAGGCCGGAGAGGATCAAAACGATGATCATTCCAAGTGTTTCGGCGGCAATGCCGACGTAATAGTTATCGATCGGGATGCGAAGTGTTTCAGGAATCAAGCCGGATGTTCCGCCGATGATCCAGGCCTTAAACAGGTAGACGGTGATGATGCCCGGGATCAGGGTTCTGATGCTGCCGATTTTGGTGAACAGTCCAAGGATGAAGATGATGGTGATGCCGTTGTTCAGAAATGCCATCATCTGCAACATGGTGTCCTGCAGGGTTTTTGTGGGAACGATGACAAGCAGCGCGGCTCCTCCGACCATGAACAGCGAGGCGAAGACGGCGCTCAGGTGGGCGATTTTCAGATAGTGGCGATCTGAGCGATTGGGTTTTAAATAGCGGCGGTAGAGGTCGTTTACGAAAACGGTAGAGACGGAGTTGATGCTGGAGTCGAGCGAACTCATGGCGGCGGCCAGGCAGGAGGCGACGACGAGCCCGGCCATGCCGACCGGGAGATAGTTGGTGACAAAATAGGGCAGGATTTCTTCCGCTTTGGCGCCGTTTGTGCCGTGCAGAATGGCCATGGCTTTTTCGGTGGGGAAATATTTGAAAAAGACGTACATGGCGGTGCCGAGGAAACAGAAATAGGCCCAGATCGGCAGGCTCGTCCAGCAGGTGATCCATAATGCCTTTTTGGCTTCTTTTTCACTTTTGGCGGCGCAGTAACGCTGGACCAGGTTCTGGTCGGAACACATGTATACGATACCGTTGAGCAGGGCCATCAGCAGCAGCACGCTGGCTGTTTTTTCTGAAAAAATCAGGTTCCAATTGAGGGGGGCTATGGAGCCGTCAGTGAGCATTTCGGCATAGGTCAGTTTATGATCGGCCAGGCCGGTTCGAATGATTTCACCGAGTCCGCCCGGTAC
>JBFWJN010000244.1:0-4911 GCA_050253185.1 Kiritimatiellales bacterium
AGAATCCACATCAGCGGATAAAACAGACTGCCAAGTGCGAAGATGCGGCTGTAGTGATAAAATTCTTCGGTACCGGCAGTTTCGGGGGGCATATTATAAGGACCGTGCGCCATTCGATTGGCGAAGGCTTCACCGATCAGTCCGGGGACTTCCACACAGCAGGTACCGTAGGATTCGGTTTCCGGCACGTCGAATCCGTCTTTGAGGACATCGAAAAACTCCTGGGAAGAGTAGCCCGGACGCTCCAGGCCGCGCCTGCGCCATGAAAGCCCGAGCATCGAACGCAGCGGGCAGCTGCCCATGCAGAGAATCCGTTTGCGCGCGGCGGTGATGATCAGCCGCCCGTCTGTTTTGAGGACACGATGGCATTCCCGAATGAACGCATGGTCGTCGCGGACCCGTTCCAGTGCATCAATAATGACGACGGCGTCATACGAATTATCCGGAGCATCGATCCGGATGCCCTGCAGCAGCAGGGGTTCTTCGTCGAGAAAGTATCGGAGCGCGGTCTGGGCGACGGAATCAACGGCCAGAGTGGTCCAGACGCCGCCGCTGTCGCGGAGCCGGGTGCTGAGCAGCCCGTCGCCGGAAGTGATTTCGAGGCAGCGCTGCCCGGTTGTCATTCCCAGAAGCTGTTTAAGTTTTTTCAGACGCATCTGCCGCCGGACAGAGCGTTTAAACAGTTTTTCCTGCCAACGAATCGTTTCATTGCGCAGATTGGCATCCATAACTTTCATTGCGGCGGAGTATAGGCATAAGCCCAACGGGCGCAAAGAGAAAAAGAAGTATTCACCGTCGAGGATTTCCGACGTCAGAAACTGTACTGAAAACTGCTGAGCAGCTGGCGCTGCACGAACGGATCGGTGTCTTCATCCACATTGGCGTCAACCTCATACCGATATTCCATCCGCAGCGACAGGTTTTTGACCAGCTTGTTATTAAACCCGACGTTGAACTTGTAATAGTACTGGTCGTCGTATCCGGTATACGTAAACCCCTGAAACAGCGAGAGATCTTTGCTCAGCCTGGACGTCAGGTTCTGGCTAAGGCTCGGGATAACCCCTTCGGAAATCTCGTCGGCCTGATCGCGGTAGTAATAGTTAATGCCCGGCACCAGATCCAAAGCCAGCTTCGGAGTCTTTACCGGATACCAGCCGATGCCGCTCGACTGCTGAATTTCCCGCGCAAGAACACGCAGATAATTACGCTCGTAGGAGGTTTCCGACTGGCCGAACCATCGGTCCGTCACATCGCACCGATAGCGCTGCGTACAGTCGTATACATCGGTGTTCTTGCTCTCGTTCACCAGCGAATAGACATAACTGCCTTTCCACTCGAGGTGATGCCGATCCCGGTCCCACTTGGCCCGGCCCGACAGCCGGAGATATTCCGTGTCCTTCTCATACCGGCGAAGTGACGTTCCCGACCGCTGCTGATATTCAGCATGCTGCTGATTGAGTGAAAAGCCGAGATTGCCGGACCACCGCTTTTTCGGCTTAGGCTGAACCGCCTTTGCAACCGCCGGTTTCGGCGCCGGCTTTGCAGCGGCCGGAGGCGCTGGCTTCGATACAGGAGCCGGCTGGTTCGGCGGGTCGGCAGGAGGGATAATCTCTTTGACCTGACTCGCTTTCAGCGTCATTTCCCCCAGAACCTCTGAGGTAAAATGAATCAGGTCCTTTTCTCTCCGCACCCCGGTTCCATTCAGTCGATCCCCGTTCGACAGAACCAGAACCGTACTGCCTGCGGACGGAAAAGACATCCACAGCAGCATCAGCACACAAAAAACAAATCCCCCTCTGCGCACCCTATCGACCCCGCTTTCACTCTCAAATTCAGTAACTTCTTTGGTTGAAATTACAATCCCGCGACACGCCGGGCAAGCCTGCAAGCCGGGTTTGTCCTTTGTGAAATACAATCTGGGACCTGCCGATCCCGGTTTCCATTTGACACCAATCGACCGGATTCCCACACTGCCGCAACTGAACATCCGTACCGGAGCTTCTTCATGACTCAGATTCTTTCATCGCCGCCGCAGATTGTCTTTGCTGTCGGCCTGCTGTTTTTCCTGAGTGTTCTGGCCAATAAACTCTCAAGCCGCTTTGGAGTCCCAACCCTTCTGATGTTCCTGGCTGTCGGAATGCTCGCCGGATCAGACGGCATCGGCGGCATCTATTTTGACAACGCCGCCACCGCCAATTTTATCGGCATTCTTGCACTGGCCTATATTCTGTTCTCCGGCGGACTCGACACCGGATGGAGCAGCGTCCGGCCGGTTCTGCGTCCGGCCCTGATCCTCTCCACCCTCGGCGTCGCCGTTACCGCCGGGCTGGTCGGCCTGTTCGCATGGCTCATCCTCGACCTGTCCCTGCTCGACGGCCTGCTGCTGGGAGCCATCGTTTCCTCCACCGACGCCGCTGCTGTTTTTTCCATCATGCGCTCCGGAGGCGTAGGCCTCAAAGGCCGCCTCAAGCCGCTGCTCGAACTCGAGTCCGGCAGTAACGACCCGATGGCCGTCTTTCTCACCACGGCCGTCCTCGGGCTGATCCTCCACCCGGAGGGATCGTGGATCACATTGATCCCGGCTCTGCTGCTGCGCATGTCCTGCGGCATTGCCGTCGGCCTGACCACCGGCTGGCTGACCTCGGTGCTGTTCAACCGCGCTCGCCTCGAATATGAAGGGCTCTATCCCGTCCTCAGCATGAGCGTCGTCCTGCTCGTCTACGGCCTTGCCGAACTGCTGCACGGCAACGGCTTTCTCGCCGTTTACACCTGCGGCATCGTCCTCGGCAACCGCGACTTTCTGCACAAGCACTACCTCGGCAAGTTCCACGACGGCCTCGGCTGGCTCATGCAGATTGTCCTCTTCCTCACCCTCGGCCTGCTCGTCTTTCCCTCTCGCCTGCCTGCGGTCGCCCTGCCCGCCATCCTCATTTCGCTCTTCCTCATGTTCGTCGCACGCCCCGCCGCCGTCTACCTCGGCCTCTGGCGCAGCGACTTCAGCGGGCGCGAAAAAACACTTGTCGCATGGACCGGCCTGCGCGGCGCCGTGCCGATCGTACTCGCCACCTTCCCGCTCATGGCCGGCTACGAGCATTCCGATCTCATTTTCAACCTGGTCTTCTTCATCGTCCTCAGCTCCGTGCTGTTCCAGGGAAAAACCCTGATGCCCGTCGCACGAAAACTGAAAGTCGACGAACCGCTCGTCGCCCGACCGCGCTACCCGCTCGAATTTGAAAAAAGCGCCGGAATGCACAGCGAAACGCGCGAAATTGACATTCTGCCCGAAGCGTTCGCCGTCGGCAGGCGCATCGCCGACCTCGGCCTGCCGCCCGACGCACTCATCCTGCTTATCCGTCGCGGACAGCAGTTCATCGTCCCCAAAGGCCAGACGCAGATTGAAGCCTTCGACACGCTGATGTTCATTGCCGAAAAGGAAACGCTCAAAGAAGCCCGAAACATCCTGCTCGCCGTTCCGCCGAAGGAACGCGAAACCCCCTCATAAAAAGGAGCCAGCCATGAAAGTCGTTGCATTTAACGGAAGCCCGCGCAAAGGCGGCAATACGGAATTTCTGCTCAAAACCGCGCTCAAAGAACTGGAAGCCGAAGGCATCGAAACCGAACTGATTCAGGTCGGCGGACAACTCCTGCGCGGATGCACCGCCTGCTGCTGGTGCAAAAGCTCCGGCGAAAAGCGCTGCGTCATCGACAACGACCCGATCAACGGATACATCGAAAAAATGCGCGAAGCCGACGGCATCCTGCTCGGATCGCCCACCTACTTCGCGGACTTAACCTCGGAAATGAAAGCGCTCATCGACCGCTGCGGCTACGTCCTGCGCCCGGACATGGAACTGCGGCGCAAAGTTGGAGCGAGCATTGCCACCGCCCGCCGGGCAGCGGCCATCCACACCTTCGACTCCATGAACCACTTCTTCCTCATCAACGAAATGCTCGTCGTCGGTTCCAGCTATTGGAACGACGGTTACGGCGGACCCGTCGGTGCGGTCGAAGCCAACGATGAGGAAGGCGTGAAAACCGCAAAAACTCTCGGTCAAAACATGGCCTGGACACTCAAAAAGCTTCACGCCTGACTTTTTACGGTAGGGCGCTTTCGCCGAAAGCGCCGCAGGCGACTCGTCGAGCCGTTCCTACCTAAAAATTCCAAGGGTTGGAAAAACATGATGAAACCCGGCCTCGCCGGTTCCAATGGTTGGAAAAAATATCGACGAATAAATACCGTCAGAGTAATTTACCGCCATGCAAAATAGACAGGACATTCTGGCACTTCTGAAAGCCAATCTGCCGGAGCTCCATCAGGAGTTCGGGGTGAAAACGCTTGGTGTTTTCGGCTCTTTTGCCCGCGATGAAGCCACGCCGGACAGCGATCTGGATCTACTGGTGGAATTCGAGCGGCCGATCGGTCTGCGTTTTGTCGAATTCACCGAGCGGCTGGAAAAAATTGTTTCCCGCTCCGTTGATGTGCTGACCAAGGCCGGGGTTGAAAGCATCCGCCAGCCCGAAATCTCCCGAAGCATCCAAAACAGCATCGTTTATGTCTGAGCGAACAGAAAAAGCCTTTCTGTGCGATATGCTCGAAGCCGCCGAACGCGCCTGCGAGTACTTGCCGGACAATGGACTATGATGCCTTTCTACATGACGGACGAACACAGGACGCCGTCGTCCGGAACATCGAAATTCTGGGGGAAGCCGCGAAAAATATCTCCGAATCGCTCCGCGCACAGTACCCGGCCATTCCTTGGAAAAATATCGCCGGAATGCGCGATAAACTGATTCACGACTACTTCGGCGTAAACTATGACGTCGTCTGGGATGTCGTCCAAATCGATCTACCGCCGCTGATCCGACAATTAAAAGCCCTTCAGCAGCACAGGTAGGGACGGCTCTCCGAGC
>JBFWJN010000245.1:0-4903 GCA_050253185.1 Kiritimatiellales bacterium
GTCATACACATCATGACCCTTCTTTGTTTGCTTCCTGCTAGTTTCTATGGTTTCCCCGCTGCAGCAGCCGGTGTAATCAACCATTGGTGTGTCGTGGGCTTGTTCGCTTGATCCATTCGGTCGAACAAAACTTCGATCTGCCGGCGACAGTCGTTTTCTTCCCGCCGAAGTTCAATGAATTGATCACACTGTGTCTTAAAATAACCGTACCAGGGAGCCTGTCTGTGCTTTTCGATGGATGCATAAAGAACGTCTCTGAGCGCATTGTCATCTTCCGGCAATGTTTTTACTCCAGAGAGGATCTTAAAGCGGACAAAGCCGATGGCTCTTAACTTTGAGGAAATAGAAAGAATTCGGTCGTTCAGAGCCTTAACGGCCAATGCCTGCCTGTATTGCGGAGTAGTTGGACAATCGGAGAGATTGATACCCCGTGCAAGATCAGCTGCGGAATTGGTGGAAACCGGCAAACCATCAATTTTCAGACAGTATAATCCAGCCGCGAGATTTTTGACCGTCAGAACCTCCTGATTCAGGTCCTGCTGGAACGGCACCCAGGCCAACGCCTGTTTCTGAGCTTCCGAAACCGGAAACGGAAGCGCGAATTCGCGGCAGGAAAAGGCAATACCGTTCGAAGCAGAGGAGCGGATCGGCCCGACTTCACAGTTGACGGTTTCAGTAGGTTTGGCGGCGGCCGCATCAATTCCAATGCCTGAAACATATTTCGGCATTTGCTGGGCACGGAGAAATTCATAGGCCATCACGAAATGCCCGGGAATCCCGGGGTGTATACGATCCGGTCCGATCAGAGTTGCCCCCGGATTGTTTTTTTGAATTTCATGATTCACCTGCAGCATGATGGTGTGAAAGTCGACAACCGGGCTGTTGTATTTTTGGGCGAGGGTTTTCACAAACCCGGAAAAGCGTATCAGGCCATCATCGACGCCGAAGTTATTGACGGCAGAAATTCTGGCGGTTTGGTCATAAATCGACGGCGTTATAAAAATGATCCGGCTGCCGATATTCGTCAGCATGGAAGCAAGGCGATCCATCGATTCCTTATATACAGCGAAAGATTTGTCCTGAGCGGCGATATCTGAGGGAGATCTTTTTTCTTTGCCATAGTTTCCCCGCCCGACATCGTTCATTCCCAGCATGATGGTTGCGACGTTCGGATGATGAACGGCGATATCCTGATCAAATCGGGCAATGGCGCCCAACGCTGTATCGCCGGAAATGCCGCAGTTGTAATATTTGAACTTTCTGTCAGGAAACCGCGTGGCATAAAAAAGAAAAATATTGGCGTGGTATGAACCTCCATGCGTAATTGAATCTCCAATGAATGCAACGGTGTCACCGTTGTTAAACGGCGGCACCGTTTCCGGGGAAGCCCTGCCTGAAGCCGAATAAAATACGACAAACAATACGATGGTTAGGAAAATTCTGAGCCTGTTTTTCATTTGGTCTTTTCCACGTTGCTGAGTTTCTTTTTCGTCACAATATTCGGATCAATGCCGGCAGACGGCATTGAAGCCGTAACAGCCGCCGCCCAATCCCAGTATCGGTCTGCAGAGTATTTTCTATTCCTGCCAACACAATCACTTCGCCTGTGTCCACACGCGAACATAGTCAACGCACATTTCTGTGGGGAATCCATTCGGAGTAGAGGTATCCGGATTGGGACGGGTTTTCTGGCCCTCCCCGAATTTACTGGGACTGCCCCAGACCTGGTACGGCGGGCGCAATCCCATAGACAGCATGACATAGGAGGGAAAATGCCAATGATCATTAGCGGTCGTTAAAACTTTTTCTCCGTCGATATACCAGGTGATGCTCGTCTCATTCACCTCACACCCGTAAATATGATAGTCATCACGCGGATCCCACGGCGCAACCCAGTGCTGACGCCTGCGCACCCACTGAAGCTTTCCGTCCATTTCCACTGCGGCATGAAGATTGCAATCGATTTGATGAATATCACCGGGAGCCTCCTGAAGTTCGACAAAGTCAACCTCTGAACTGGCCCGTCCTTCAGTTCCTTTCATTCGGGAATCTTCCGGATCCCCGGAGCCTTTGATCCAGAATGCAGGACAGACGCCCGGAAAAACCGACGCTCCTTTCAGACGCGCTTCAAAAAAACCGTAATGGATGCGCTGCTTCGACTGAACGATTCCGGATTTATAGAAAATCTGCTGTCCGTCCCTCAGATGCGGATCATATGCCATGCGAATATGCAGGCTTCCATTCTGCAGGTACACGTTGTCCGGATTCCACGACCAGGTTCCCCAATCCGATTCATCGTTATGCCATTTCTGTTCATCCAGCTGTACGGCATTGAATTCATCGGAAAAATCATTCAGCAATTCCCACTGACGATTATCCCCGGTGTTCAAAACAGGCTGTGGCATTTCCACTGCATGAACCGATCCTGTGATCAGCATTGACAGAACGCCTCCGGCAACCGTACGTATCATAATCTTTCTCATTTTCTTTCCTTCCATATCTCTATGTTTTTATCCATCCCGATTGATCATCAGGCGAAAAGCCATTCAACGGGTTATACCCACCCGTCATCACTTTCATCCCGATTCTTCACTCGTAAATCCCTGTACAAACGAAACATGTCGCGTATTCCTCCCCATGTGAACCAAACCGTGGAAATAACGGAGATGCTCAGAAGAATACCCAGATGAATTTTCCACCATTTCCGCCAGGCTTCCGGAGAAACCGTATGCGAAAGGTTATAAGCGGTTCCGATGATAAAGACCAAACTCCAGAAAACCGTCCACAGAGTCATTCCGTAATACACCACCTTATCCGATCGTGAAAACTCATCGGTGATCCCCAGGATGCGTTCAATCAACGAGCGTTTCAGGTTGCGGGTGATTCGTTCTCCTTCAATAGCGTACTCTCCCCGATGCAGCAGTTTGTCCATATTAAAGGGTTTGCGGGAGGTCAGAAGGGAGACCACCACATAACAGGCGATGGAGACCAGAACAGAAAATGTGGCCATATGCAGGCCGTTTATCGTCCGCCCGGCAAACGACAGCTCCGGCCATATCTGTTTCACGATAATTCCAGCCACTGATAAACCGCTGCCGGTCAGCATACCGGCCCAGGCGCCCTGCGTGGTTCCCCGGTTCCAGTACAACCCCCCGATAATCGCACTGCCCGCACCGCCGACATAAATCGAACCGGTTATCTGAAACCACATGATAATATAGTCCTTCAGTTGCCAGATCGAACTGAACAGCAGCGCGAAAACTCCGATTCCGACAATGCTCCAGCGCAGATATTTCATATGCTGCTCCGGAGAAAACGGCTTCTTGCGAAACGGCATAATGACATCCTGCAAAAACGTTCCGCCCCATGAATGATAAGCGGAATCATCCGTGGAAACCGCCGCTCCGATCATAAAGGTTGCAAACAGGCCCAGCAGCCCGGCGGGAAAAATATACGCCATTGCAATCGGCACGAACATCTGAGACTGCACATTCGTATCTGAAATTCCGGCGATCACCTTTCGAATCGGATCCAGTTCTGCCTCATACGCAGGATTCCAGACCAGCACGTATGCAGCGATCGGCAATGCGGTAATGGTCAGCATAATCACCACCCACCGCCAACCGCCGAGAATATTTCCCATCTTTCCCTCGTGAGGCGTCTTCGCCGCAGTCATATACCCTGCGCCGCCCTGCCAGACACCGGTCTGCATGAAACGCTGAAAAAGCAGCATAACAAAAAACGCCACACCGAAATCCGGAAGCTTCGTCTGCGTAAACGGATTCAGCATGGATACGCCTTCCGTTCTTGAAAAGTTGCTGATGATCTCCCGCGAGGCGTTCACATCGACCGTTGCCGAAGCCTGCAGGGTGTCCATGATCGTGCTCCATCCAAACTTGTAGAGCAGAAAAAAAATCACGCTCAGACAGGCGATATTTGTGACGACTCCCTGGAAAAAATCGGTGATCATAATCGTGATCTGTCCGCCGGCCACAGCAAGAGTCACAGCCACACCGACCATCAGAATCATCAGCAGGTGATAACTCGACCAGTTGATTCCCAGCCAAGGAAAATGTTTTGGAATGCCCAGAAAATAAATAAGAAAGTTAGCCGTCACCATGGGAAATATCGCACAGTTCAGTATTCCTGAAAAAAAGGCGGTTATTCCGGAAAAGATGCGAAATTTATGGCTGTAACGCATTTCCATGAACTGCGCCATCGTCATGGCCCGTGTCTGCCGATACCGGTAGGTCACCCATCCGGACATGGAAATAATCATGCCGATCGGGATAAACATCAGGCCCCACCAGCTGTTACCCAGTCCGTTCCGGTAACCTCCTTCAAACTGGGCCACCATACCGATCGCCGCGCAGAAAGCCATTGCCTGAGCCATGGTCAGCAAATAGCGGCCGGCACAGCGTTCGGATGAAAGAAACCCCGCCACCGACCGGGTCAACCGATTGGTTGTTACCGAAATTACAATCAGCAGCACAAAGAACCCGGCTATAATCACCCAATCAATCAGATTTACATTCATGGTTTTAATTTCCTTAAACAAACTGCATCCAGCTGAGCGACCAGTTTATCGTCCATACGGCGACGATCTTTAACGGCCACGGTTAAAACATGTTCTCCCGGCGTCAGGTGCACATTCCCCCATTTAAAAAAGTAAAACTTCAGTTTCGGATTCAGTAAGCCGGGAGAATAAGAATTCAGTCCGGACGGTTCCGTTACAACCTGATGAAATGCAGAGTCATCCATTTTCCATTGAAAAGGGCTGCTCCAGGGAAGTCCGGCCGGCAGGGATGCCGCAGATATCTCATATTCCCCCTCCTGCTCAACAGTCAGATGATACACCAGTTCAAATTTGTCACTGCCGGGGGGCAGAGTCCGGGTATCCAGT
>JBFWJN010000246.1:0-4897 GCA_050253185.1 Kiritimatiellales bacterium
TAATATCATACAAAAATAAATCAGTGAAAGATGCCATGTCCTGAAGAATTCGAAAAGAGGTCTGTCCGCATGTTTCTACGCATGTATGAAGATTTTCATTCTTTGCCAATTTAAGCAGTTCCATTGCAAACACAGATTGTGCAGACGGTTCCCCTCCTGATAATGTTATTCCGCCCCCGCTGCGTTGGTAGTAACGCCGATCTTTTAGCACCTCATTCAGAATATCGTTCGCCGTTCTGCGGTGCCCGACAACTGTAAGTGCCTGAGACATGCATACTTTTGCACAGCGACCGCATTGGGTACAGGTTTGGCGATCAAACACATGTAGGCCTTTTTCATCTACATGATGGCATTTCGCCGGACAGGCTTCAATACATGCTCCGCACAGGACACATCGCCTCGGTTCCCAACCGATTTCCATATCGAAATCAATAGATTCCGGGTTGTGGCACCAAAGGCAGTGTAGTGGGCAGCCTTTAAAGAATACGGTAGTGCGAATGCCCGGCCCATCATGCAGAGAAAATCGCTGAACATTGAAAATAAAACCGGTGATTTGAGAATTAAAATTCATTAGCAGTATAATGTGCGTTGAAGAATTTCGATTTGGTGAGTTTTGGGTAGGTCAACAAATCTTGCTGTCCATCCGCCGACACGGACCATAATGTGTGTATACTTTTCTGGATTTTTAACCGCTTTTTGCAAGTCGTCCGGATTCAGTACAGTTACCATTAACTGCCATCCTCCATTTTCAAAATACGCATCCAGTAATGCCCGAAAGGCACCGATATGCCTGGGATCAAACATACTGTGTCCGACTTTCAGATTGTGGACATAGCCCGAATGCAGTTCATCGTGATTGGACATGGAGTTAAGCAGTGCGGTGATTCCGTGAGTGTCTCGTCCGGCAGATGGTGCGCATCCAACGGCAAAGGCCTCGCCGTAAAAGCGTCCGTCGGGGGAAGCTTTTGTATTAATAGCATAACGGATTCCATCCGGATTCAGATTGCAGTTCAGCAGGTAATGTAACCCGGCCGGTTTTGCTTTTTCGTGTGCGTTGTAACAGACCCATTCGCTCATTTCTTTGTGAAATCTGTCAATTATATCGATATCATTGCCGAATTTCGGTGCGCTGAGCAGCATCTGACGGATATTTTCACATCCATTGAAATTGGTATCACAGGCTTCTACAACCTGTTTTAGTGTCAGTTGACTTTTGTCATAGACCAGATCTTTGATGGCAATCAGACTGTCGCATACATTGGTCAGTCCGAATGTTTCGATGGTTCCGCCAAGATAACGGGTCCCTCCATTGAAACACGCCCGGTTCGTTTCGATACAATCCGCCGTCAGCATGCTGATAAAAAGATAAGCGGCATTTTCGGCATGAATCCTGTATTCGATCGCGTGGCGCCGGGCAAACAGTCCATTCGTGTAATCCACCTGCTTCTTGAACGCCGTCACAAGCTTGTCGAATGTGTCGAAATCATCGATTGTTCCCAGTGGAAGTCCCCGCATTTCCTGTGTTTCGGTGCTGAATCCGTTGTGCAGTACCAGGTCCAGTGTTGCCACGAGATTGATAATATTGTTTGGAGAGCCGATGCTCATCCCGTCAATATTGATTTCTCCGCATCCTTGGGGAAGGTACCGTTCTGCTTCATCTGGCGTCACGTCATACGCCTTTTGGATCATCGGAATATGCCGGTCATCATTGTACAGAGTCGGGTGAACGCAGCCGGCAGCAATACACTGTAACGCTTTGTTCATCAGAGCTGGATTTTGCCTGGAATAAAAACGCAGCGTTACAGTTGGTTCGCACACCTTTAACTGCATCGTGGCGTCAAGAGCCGCCAAGGCAAAACAATCGGCATGGGCCTCATTGCGCCGGCCGCGTCCTCCGAGGATAATTCTGGAATTAAAACGATAACTGCCGTTCCCTTCATCCGCCTGTTGGGAAATGATTCGCCACAGTGAGTTGATCAGTTCCTGTGCGCTTTCCTCGGTTTCTATGCCGCGCTCCAGATCCCGCACATAGAAATCGCCCAGATAAACATCCATTCGACCGAAATTGATGGTATCCGCCATCAGATTCCACAGCCAGAACAGCTGCATGGCCTCCAGCAGTGAGTCCGGTTTTTTCGTCTGAATGTTTTTCAGTGCAGAGGACAGTCTCTGCAGTTCTGCTTTGCGTTTTCCCTGCGGTGTTTCTTCAAAGAGTTCTAATGCCTGCAGGCGATAATGTTCACATACTGCAATGAGGGTGTCGAGAGCCTGCAGCATTCCACGCGCAAGCCCGGGATCATCTGCCGTTTTGTATTGTTTCTCGATTTTTTCTTGCAGTCCCGGAATTCCGAGGCGCAGGAGAACATCATAATCAAGCGACAGACAGCAGATTCGGAAAAACGTGGATGCCACCTGGCATTCCTGTGCCACTCGACCGAATCCCTTTTTAATTTCTTCCGGCAGGGCATGGCGATATTTATACGCCATGCTTTCGGTCGTCCAGAAATCGATCAGCTCTTCGATTTCAAAGCGCTGCCGTTTATTCGGAGCCATGGACGCCAGAGTTTTGAGAGAACTGTAGTCAAAACAGAATCCGCAGTAAGTGGTAAAAAACGTATCACGGATGTTCCGTTCATCCGCAGAGAGTGAGTTGTCCGGACAACGATCTTTCCGAAGGATCTCGATTTCCAGATTGGCTATATACTCAATTGCAAAACCGATCAGTGGTGTGTAGTGGATGCGTCCCGCCAGCAGGTCCTGTTCGCGGATTTCTCGACACAGAGCCGGATACTGTCGGGCCAGGCAGGCCGCTTCACGCTCGGCCACATGGGAGCGGATATGGCTTTTGTATGCCCGCGTAAACTCGATCGCTGACTTCATCTTTAGCTGTACCACCGGGTCTTCAATCCAGTCGAACTGATCCATAATAAATCTCCGTAAATGTTTAATACGTAAAATAAAATACTATCGATAATGCCCGTCGTTAAGCTTGAACATGTTTATGGATTATGTACTTTTGTTGAATGGATCTGTTTGACCGGTTATATTACTGGCCGTCCGCAGACTTTGCCGCCTGGGCTTCCGTATGGCCGGAGGCTTTGGGTGACAAATGCTGCGGCGAACCGCTGGCGAAAAAAAACGGAGGTTATTTCAGTCTCAACTTTATTCAGTCCGGGAGCCTGAATCTCCAATTAGGTAAAAGAACCGATCTTGAATTGAAGGAGAGAACATTTTTTTTCATCCAACCCGCTCAATATTACCGGTATGTCGCCTCGACGAACCATTGTCGACTGCGGTGGGTACGTTTAGCCGGGCCGAATGCTGAAGCACACATCCGTATGATGGGATTCGATCCGGAAACCCAGCAGGCGGCAGTAACGAACCCTGCGGGGCTCTGCCGGAAATTCGACCGGCTGGAGTATCTTTGTCTGAACCGCCGCGACCATGCGGATTCTCAGGCAATCGCTGTACTTTATGAGATGATGACTGATTGCTGTCCCCGGGGTTCCTTCAGGGTAGAACAGAACATTGCCGAGCGAATTCGGACGTTTATGTATGATGATCTGGAGAGAGGGTACAATATTTCTCAAATCGCGGATTTTTTCGGCTTATCCCGTTCCAGTCTCTTTCTGCACTTCAAACGCGAATTCGGAATGTCACCGGTCAAGATGCTTCAGGCGGCCCGTCTTGACAAGGCCCGGCATCTTTTGGCAGAGACGGCACTGACCGTTGAAATGGTTGCAAGAGCTTCCGGATACAGCAATCTGAGCCATTTCCTGCATCAGTTCAAAGCTGCTGAAGGAATGACCCCATCCATTTACCGTCAGACATATACCCTTTGATGATTTGTCGGAAAGGTGAGACATGAATGGTTACGCAATGCTGTCATGCGTCCATTACATACGCCGGAAGTTCTGACAATGATGGAACCATCGTGTGTCTGGAACGCAACGGATATGCGTCGCCTGTTTTGAACGTGCTCAGCCCGCGCCGCACATATGCTCGATTGCTGTCAGATTCCCTAGGACCATCCCAGCCAGAAGCGTCAGCAGAATTCCCAACATCATGATCCATGCGGCGCGGGATCGGGGAGTCGGTTCCTTAAAGTAAAAAATCCCCCAGAAGGTGTTTACGGCAATGCATAAAGAAGCAATTGTGTAGCCTGGTCCCGGTCCGATTTGCTGAACAGTCAAAAGCATGCAGAAATTTCCCACTGCCCATAATGCACCGGAACTTAGAATACAGGCGTAATCACTGGTTTTCTGCAGTTTCGGGGTCTGTCTGCTGATCAGAAGAAAGATCAGCGTTCCCAACAGCATTCCGGCGGCAAGAGGCAGCGTTGAGGCCCATACTGAAATCTCAATTGTTCCGGACGCACAGCGGGACAGCCATGCAGACGGAATGTAATATGATCCCCACAGCACGCCCGCAGCTCCGGCGCCGGCAATTCCTTTTTTTACTGATCGGACATCGGCTGATTTTTGCTGAATGTCTGCACTGTTCGCGCAAATGATCATCAGTATCCCGATCGTAATAAGAAGGATGGACTGTCCTGCCAGCAGAAAAACAGGAAACGGACTGCTGCGAAACTGTCCGAACAGTGTCAGGCTCCAGATAAAGGAAACAACGATGTTCAGCGGAGACCAGATCCCAAAGGCTTTTGCAATACCTATATGTTTACATGCACTGAATGCACACCATGCACTGAGTGACCAGATTAATCCGCCGAGCAGCGGTATCCACGCGATGAGGGAGGTTAACAGTCCCCACTCACCGCGGATACCGACAACAGCAACCGCCATGATAAATGTAGACAAAGCCACATAAAAAGTTTTGATCTGCTGACTCGCCGATCGCACTTTTTGAGATGGAACCAGCCACGATCCCCATGCAAAAA
>JBFWJN010000247.1:0-4826 GCA_050253185.1 Kiritimatiellales bacterium
GGGAAACGTTTTGGTCTGCTTCGGCTGTTTCGCGTCTTCCTTCGAGCGGCGCAGTTCCTCCATGCCCGGCAAATCGTCCAGACTCCGGAGGCCGAAGTGCTCGAGAAAGCGCTGCGTGGTTCCGAAGAGCCACGGGCGGCCGGGCAGCTCGCTGCGGGCGACGACTTTCACGAGCTGCATTTCGACGAGGTTGCGCAGCACCTGGTCGACGGCCACGCCGCGGACCGATTCGATTTCGGAACGCAGAACGGGCTGGCGATAGGCGACAATGGCGAGGGTCTCGAGCGCCGGTTTGGACAGCTTCGCGGTGCGGTCCTTGTCGAGCAGTGTACGCACCCACGGGCCGCAGTTGATTTCGTTCTGCAGACGGTAGCCGTGCGCCACTTCCGCAATACAGAGTCCGGTTCCTCCGCGGCTGAGTTCCTCCTGCAGGGCGTCAATCGCCTCCAGGATGTCCTGCTCTTTGAATTCCGCAAACAGCTGATAGGTCTCGCCGTAACTTGCGCCGGCGTCAACGAGCGTTTTACGGATTTCTTTTGCGGCCAGCGGTTTTTTGGCGGCGAACAGCAGGGCGCCGATAATCTGCTTGAGATCAGGAAGTACTTCAATCTCGCTCATGACGATTCATCCTCCTGCAGGACCGGCAAAGAATTTTCGTCCCCGTCGATCTGCTCAATCACGATTTCATCGAAATGATGGTCCTGCCGGGCTTTCAGCCGGTTGACCTTGATCAGTTCCAGCATGGCCAGGAACGTGCAGACAATTTCCTGGCGCGACCGCATGTTGCGGAAAATGCGGCCCAGTGTCAGCGTCTTGCCGTTTCGGGTCGCTTCGAGCAGATAGTCGACTTTTTCGCCGACGGTGTACTGCTCGGCAAAAATCTCCTGCAGTTCCTCTTTCGGCGCACCGTCCAGCGCCTGATTCAGGGCGCTGATCAGGTCGAAAATGCTGACATCGGACATGCCAATATCCGGCTTGGCGCCGAGTTCAACATGCTCGCCTTCGCGGCAGAAGACATTTTCCTGAACCTCTTCGAGATGTTCGAGGAATCCGGCAGCGTCCTTGAATTTCTTATATTCGACGAGCTGGCGAACGAGGTCCCAGCGCGGATCATCCTCGTCATCCTCTTCGACCGGGCCGCGCTCTTCGTCGGGCAGCAGCATCCGGCTTTTGATGAGCATGAGGGTTGAGGCCATCACAATGAAGTCGCCGGCAATCTCGAGGTTGAGGATTTTCATCAGCTCGAGATATTCCATGTACTGCGTAGTGATCCGGTTGATCGGAATATCGTAAATGTCCACCTCTTCCTTGCGGATGAGATAGAGCAGCAGGTCGAGCGGGCCTTCAAAGACCTCGAGGTTTACTTTGTATTCTTCGTTTTGAAGCAGTTCGGACATATGTGTTATTCCAATCCCACGGCCTTGCGGGCGGCCTGAAGGGTTTTGCGGGCTTCGACACGGGCTTTTTCCGCCCCCTGCCTGAGAACATCGTTGACAAAATCAGGATCTTTTTCGAGCGCGGCGCGTTTCTCGCGCATCGGAGCAAAATGCTCGTTGATTTTGGCCAGCAGTTCTTTTTTGGCCGTGCCGTAGCCGAAATTGCCGGCGCGGTAGCGCGCAGCCAGATCAGCGGCCTCTTCATCGGTCGCGAACAGCTTATAGAGCGCATACACATTGCAGGTATCCGGGTCTTTCGGCTCTTCGAGTTCCCTGCAGTCCGTCACGATTTTCATGACGCGCTTTTTGAGTGCGCCCGGTTCGCCGAAAATTTCGAGCGTATTGTCGTAGGATTTCGACATTTTCTGCCCGTCGATTCCCGGCACCACCGCCACCGACTCACGGATATACGGCTCGGGAATCGTGAATACTTCACCAAACTGATTATTGAATTTGATGGCCAGATCGCGCGCCACTTCGAGGTGCTGCTTCTGGTCGCGACCGACCGGCACCAGATTCGACTGGACAATCAGAATATCGGCAGCCATCAGAACCGGATAGGCGAACAGGCCGTGACTGGCGGCAAATCCCTTCGCCAGTTTATCCTTATAGGAATGACAGCGCTCCAGCAGGCCCATCGGGCAGACAATTGACAAAAGCCACGAAAGCTCCTGCACCTCTGGCACGTCGCTCTGACGGTAAAAGGCCGTCTTATCGGGGTCGAGACCAGCGGCCAAAAAATCGAGTGCCACATCCTTGACCTGTTGACGCAGCGCCGCAGCATCATGAACGGTCGTCAGAGCGTGGTAATTGGCAATAAACAGAAACGTCTCGCCCTGCTTCTGCAGCTCAAGCGCCGGTTTCATCATCCCGAAATAGTTGCCAATGTGCAGTTTGCCCGAAGGCTGTATGCCCGAAAGTATTCTCATCAAATCAACTCCTGCTTAAAAGGAGGAAACTTTAGCCACAAAAAGGCGCAAAAAACACAAAAAAGAACCAGATTCACGTCTCAAGGAACCGAATTCCAAAGCTTGGAAGATTTTTGACCGCGAATTACGCGAATGGACGCAGATTTCTTAACCGTCGCAACTTTCGGAGAAGGCGAGTTCCAAAGTTTGGACCCGAGCGAAGCGAGAGAGGCTCCGCTATTGCGGGGCAACGACCGAAGGGAGCGGCAAAATCTGCGATCAGGGTTGATTTGAGCCGGTTTTGTAATCGCCGCCCTCTTCTTCTTGAATAAGCAGGGCTTCGGATGCCGGAATCCGGTACGGCTTACCGCCGCGACTGATGATCACATCCTGCCCCAGCTTGGCCTTTTTCACGAACTCATCATGAACCGCCCGCTCCATGCACTGCCGGGCTTCTTCGGTCTTTTTCAGCAAATCTGATCTACTCATCACAACTCTCCAAAATTAACCGGTAGCGCTTAACGTCTAACACTTCCTGTTCCATGCCAATCTTGGAAAACACCGGAATCGGCCTGGAACCTGAGTTATCGTAGCAGAAAACCTCATCGCACAAAGGCACAAAAACATTCAGGAAGTTCGAAACCGTCCGCCGATAACGACGAATGATTGCCTCATCGGGAATATCGTGTCCGCCGGACGCTACGCGCTGTTCGACGCGCAACCGTGAAAATTCTGCGTCGGGAATCCAGAGATAAAACAGAACGATTTTCCAACCCTTGGAACGCAACTCTTTCAGAAGCCGGACGTACATGCGACCCGACAGCGTCGTCTCGAAAGCAAAGTTCGTCCGGCGCTCAACTTTCTCCTGAATTTCCCTCAACAGGATTTTCCCCGCCTCCAGTTGGACTTCCGCCGGATCAAGTGGCGATAAGCTGTCCGCAATCAGGTCGGCGTTGATAAAATTCAAGCAACCGGTCATTTCCGGCAGGTACCGCAGCGCAAACGTCGTCTTGCCCGCCCCGTTCGGCCCGGCAATCACATAGCAGGTTGGTTGGCTGACAAGATTCATTTGTTAACCGCAAAAGAACGCATAAAACGCAAAAGGTGGAACGCGATCTCCGAGCGCGTTTAGAGCGTGCGCGGAGCGCCCGCTCCACCAAATTCAATACACCTTGATCATCACGACGGACTTTTTCAGCTCCTCGACCAGAGACAGCAGATTGACAGGCTTGGTCTGGAACGGCTGAATCTTAATTACATCCACTGTTTTCAGGAGCGGAACCAGATAGTCGGATTTGATGGCATAGTTCACATTCTGCGTGAGGTCGCCAGTAGCGGCCAGCATCTTCAAAGAGTCCAGCTTGGCGGCAACGATTCCGACCAGATTACCGTATTCATCAAAAAGCGGGCCGCCGGAATTGCCGGACTGCAACGGCGCGCTGATCTGGTAATAAATCGGCGTGTTACCAGGGCCGGTCAACCCGCTGATTGATCCGGTCGTAAATTTAACATCTGAACCCTGCAAATCAGGATGCGGAAACCCCATCGTGAAAACCGTCTCGCCCAACTTGACGCTGTCGGAAATATTTAAGGAACCCCCGCCCTCGGCTCCATCCACTTTCAAAACAGCAATATCATTGCCATCATCTTTTTGAACAATGCCGGCAGGCAAATTCTTACCCTGATAACTGACCGTGATTTTTTCGGAACCCTCTACCACATGCCAGCAGGTCAGCACATAACCACCTTTTACCAGCAGCCCACTACCGCTCCCGGTTGGAGCAATGTCCGCAGAAGGCGCCTGATCAGCGGGTAAATACTTTAACTGTTTTTTACGCTCAATAATTGCCATTAATTCTTTAGCGCGTTCCTGGCCAGCGGCAATCTGGAGGCTATTCAATTTATTTTTTAAAATATCTTTACCGCTAACTCCCTTTGCATCGCCATTCATTGACGCAATTACAAACCAAGCATACGCCTCTACATAGTTTTCAAGTACGCCTTTTCCATAATAGCAACAACCACCCAAATTAACCTGAGCCTGAAAATCTCCCTGTTCTGCAGACAGTCTGTACCACTTTACGGCCTCCTCGTAATCTTTATCCACACCTTGTCCTTCGGCATAGCACACCCCCAGATTGAATTGGGCAACCGAATGTCCCTGCTCTGCTGCCAAACGGTACCATTTTGCAGCCTCCTCGGCATTTTGAGACACACCCGTACCTGCATCGTAATAAACTCCAAGGGTGTACTGAGCATCTTTATGGCCCTGTTCAGCAGCAAGGCGATACCATTTTATGGCTTCTTCATTATCCGCAGAAACACCCAATCCTTCATCGTAAACAACCCCGACATAATATTGAGCCTCCGCAAGAAGTGGACTCAAGGTTTAAACCACTTGGTGCTCCGTTTAAGTTATGCCGCATAGGCTCCGGTTTTCTTTCAGTTCCTCCCTCCCCGGGGAGGGAGGAAAAATCACGCC
>JBFWJN010000248.1:0-4805 GCA_050253185.1 Kiritimatiellales bacterium
CCACCACAACATCCACCTGCGTCGCGCCCGCATCCAGCGCATATTCGACCAGCTCCTTCAACACGGAAGCCGGCCGCTCAATCACCTCGCCGGCCGCGATCTTATAGATCACGTGGTCCGGGAGCATCTGGATGTGCTGATTCACGCGCGGGACATTAATGACTTTTCCCAGACATTGGAAACTTTCCTGAGAATTTTTCCAGAGCCTGGAAAATCACCTTATTTCTGCACCCTCAGATGCAGCGCCGGTTCGGTGTCGGATGACAGCTCCCAGCCGCGGGCAATACGGTAGCCGGGCAGCCAGATGATTTCGCCGCCGCATTCGACCACCGGCCAGTCCGCGCGCTGCATTTTCGGGATTTTTAAGTCGGTGAAAATGTCCTGAAGCTTTTTCGAGCCTTCCATCCCATACGGCTCCATGCGGTCACCCGGCTGCGCCGCGCGAACCGTCACTTCCCGCCCCGCGACTTTCGCCAGCGAAACCGACGCCTTCCACGGCCCGCGCAAAATGCCGACACCTTCTTCCATTTGAATTTTTCCACTGTTCGGATCATTTGAAGTGCCAACACGCAGTGTCCCATATTCATTAACCAGCCGGACACCTTCCAGATCAAGAAATGATGTACCGTCTTCCTTTGCCGAAAATTCGATCAACTGTTCAACCGCGTCGAACGTCGGCCTCACACCGAATTCGATGAGTCGGTCACGGGCGGCAGTTCGCGCCATTTGAGTCTCTTCGTCCGCGCGCAGAATTTCCATCGTTCGCAGAATGTTTTCCGCCGCACGCTCGTTGATTTTTCCAAGCATTGGAAGAATCTGACGCCGCACCAGATTACGCGGAATCGTTTCGTCGGCGTTGGACGCGTCCTCGCGCCATTCGATCTTCTCTTTTTCCAACCATTGGAAAATTTCCGCCCGCCGGATTCCAAGCATCGGACGAATCAGCGTCAGATTTTCCAATGTTTGGAAAAACCGCATTCCGCCGAGGCCGGCCGGGCCGCTCCCGCGCGCCGCGCGCAGAAAAAACGTTTCGAGCTGGTCATCCGCATGGTGCGCAAGACAGACGACAGAGGACGGAGGACGGAGGACAGATTTAAAAAATGCATGTCTAGCATGCCGGGCGGCCATTTCGAAGGAGAGTCCTTTTTCTTTGGCGAGCGCCGGAACGTCGGTTTTCTGCGTGACGCACTTGATCCCGAGTTTGGCGCAGAGCTCTTTGACAAACTGTTCGTCGACGTCAGCCTCCGCCCCGCGGATGGAGTGGTTCAGGTGTGCGGCGACCAGCGGATAGCCAAGCCGGTGCAGGATGTGCAACAGTGCGACGGAGTCGGCTCCGCCGGAAACGCCGATGATCACCGTCGTGCCCGCGGGAATCAGTCCTTCGCATTCAATCGCCGCTTTTACTTTTTCGATCAGGCTCACAGGCCGTAAATTAACGTGATCTGCCGAAAGAATCGCCACAAGAAACACGAAAATTCACAAAAAGGCTTCTCCGGGTTTTGTGGTTTCTCGTGTTTCTTGTGGCTAAAATTTTTCAGCCAAGTTTTTCGAGGCCGCCCATGTAGGGGCGCAGGGCTTCGGGGATGGTGACGGTTCCGTCGGCGTTCTGGTTGTTTTCGAGGATCGCGATGACGAGGCGCGGCAGGGCGACGCCGGAGCCGTTGAGCGTATGCGCGAACTGCGGACGTCCATCTTCGCCGCGACAGCGGATGCGGGCGCGGCGGGCCTGATAGTCCCAGAAGTTGCTGACGGAGGAGACTTCGAGCCATTTTTCGACGCCGGGCGCCCAGAGTTCGATGTCGTAGCATTTGGCGGCGCAGAAGCCGATGTCGGCGGTGCAAAGTTCGATGACGCGATAGTGCAGGCCGAGTTTCTGCAGGACGTCTTCGGCTTCGCGGACAAGGATTTCGTGCTGTTTTTCGGAGTCTCCGGGCTTCACGAAGTTGACCATTTCAACTTTGTCGAACTGGTGCAGGCGGAGCAGTCCGCGGGTGTCGCGTCCGGCGGCGCCGGCTTCGCGGCGGAAGCACGGGGTGTAGGCGGTGAGTTTGATCGGTTTTTCGACGTCAATGATTTCGTCGCTGTAGAGGTTGGTGACGGGCACTTCGGCGGTCGGGACCGGATAAAGTCCGTCGAGGTTGATGAAATACATGTCTTCGGCAAATTTCGGAATCTGTCCGGTTCCGGTCATGGCCGCGGCATTGCAGACGAAGGGCGGCTCGACTTCGGTGTAGCCGTGCTCGGTGGTGTGCAGGTCGAGCATGAACTGAATGAGGGCGCGCTGAAGCCGGGCGCCCTGCCCGGTGTAGACGGGGAAGCCGGAGCCGGTGATTTTGGTGCCTCGCTCGAAGTCGACGAGTTTGAGCGCTTCGCAGATGTCCCAGTGCGGCTTGATGTCGAAGTCAAACGTTTTAACTTCACCCCAGGTGCGCACGACGGGGTTGTCGGCTTCGCTTTCGCCGACGGGGACTTCGGGCCGCGGCATGTTGGGGATAAAGAGCAGGGCGTTGAGAATTTTCTCGTCGATGTCACGGATCTGTTCGTCGAGTTCGGCGATGCGGTCGCCGATTTTCCGAACGTCTTCTTTGGCGGCCTCGGCTTCGTCGCGTCTGCCTTCTTTCATGAGACCGCCGATTTTTTTGGAGGCGGTGTTGCGCGCCTGCTTGAGGTCCTCGGCCTCGGTGATGGCGGTTCGACGGTCGGCGTCGAGCCGGAGCAGGCCGTCGATGTCGGCTTCGGCCTTGCGGGCGGCGAGGCCCTGTCGGACGGCGTCCGGGTTTTCACGAATGAACTTAATGTCGAGCATGGCGGTTATCCTTTATTCAAATGCGGGCACCGTTTTACCCTCCCGCGGGGCGCTTGCAAATAAAAAGTCGGGGTTATCATCCCATTAAAAGGAGAATCAGGACGGTAACTCCGTTGAAGGCGGCGTGCATGCCGATCGAAACGAGCAGCGAGCGCGTGCGGGCATAGGCGAGGCATAGCATCAT
This sequence comes from Kiritimatiellales bacterium, assembly GCA_050253185.1. GTDB lineage: Bacteria > Verrucomicrobiota > Kiritimatiellia > Kiritimatiellales > Tichowtungiaceae > Tichowtungia. Next base: position 2,991 of record JBFWJN010000248.1, read on the forward strand.
GGAGAGCAGAAAAAGCGGCGCAAAGGTCGGCAGATGCAGGTGAAGCCCCCCGAAGATCAGCGAAACCAGCAGGATGCCCGGCCAGAAACCAATGCGGCGCACGGCGAACGGCAACAGGATGCCGCGAAACATGATTTCCTCGAAAAGCGGCGCAATGACGATGGCAATGAGGAACATGGCCGCCCGGACCGGCCACGACGCGGGCATCGCCAGCACGGCAGTGACATCCTGAAGGGAAAGATCAATGCCGAACCGGGTGAGCAGGAGCTGATAGATGATGCTCAGCAGCCAGATCGGCGGAAGTGCGGCGAGATAGAACAGGCCCGCCGTTCCCAGCATCCGCAGCGGTTTGATTCCGCGCAGTCCGAAGAATTCACCCATATTGATGCGGAACAGGAAGAACAGAAGTGCGGTCAGCGCGAGAACCGGGAAATGGAAGGCGATCGTCTGAAACACGACGGTTCCGGGGACAACTTCCGCAACCATGAAGAATCGGGAATAAATATAGGAGGCCGCCAGATAGAAAAAAATCACTATGGAAAAAATCGACAGCAGCATCATGCCCGGCAGCGAGCGGTCGACAAGAAACCCGACCATCCGGCCTCTGGATACGGGCCGTTTGACGTGTTGCACAATCATGCCGATATCCACCGCCACGCCGGCACAGAGCAGCAACAGAAAGAGCACTCCGGCGGCGATTGCGCCCGGCGGCGGGTTTCGGTACTCCCAGAACAGTCCGGACTGAATGGAAATCTCTGCTAAACCGGTAAAAATCAACATCATCTGCGTACAATAGTCGCTTGCGTTCGGTTTTTAAATCAAATACCGTGCGGCCTTTTGAATTGCGGGGAGAATACGATGAAAACAGGTCTGATTGGATGGCGCGGCATGGTCGGTTCCGTACTGATGGAACGGATGCGCGCGGAAAACGATTTTGAAGGAATTGAGCCGGTCTTTTTCACCACATCGCAGGCGGGCCAGGCCGCGCCGGATGTCGGCAAAGGCGAATCGGTCCTGCTCGACGCATTCGACGTCAGCGAGCTCGCAAAAATGGACGTGATCGTCACCTGCCAAGGCGGCGACTATACGACCGAAATGCACGGAAAACTGCGCGCCGCCGGCTGGAACGGCTACTGGATCGATGCGGCATCCACCCTGCGCATAGCCGAACAGGCCGTGATCGTGCTTGATCCGACGAATCGCCCGGTGATTGAAAAGGCGCTGGCCGACGGCAAAAAGGATTTCATCGGCGGCAACTGCACTGTCAGCCTGATGCTGATGGCGATCGGCGGCCTCTTCAAGGCCGGCCTGGTCGAATGGGTGTCTGCAATGACCTATCAGGCCGCTTCGGGCGCAGGCGCACAGAACATGCGCGAACTGCTCTGCCAGATGGGATCGCTCAACAGCGCGGTCGCCGACCAGCTGGCCACCCCGGCCTCCGCCATTCTCGACATCGACCGCAAGGTGACCGCGACGCTGCGCGGCGACGAAATCCCGACGCAGCATTTCGGCGCGCCGCTGGCCGGCTCGTTGATTCCGTGGATCGACAGGGCCGTTGCCGACGGCCAGACCAAAGAGGAATGGAAGGGCTTTGCCGAAACCAACAAGATCCTCGGGACCACGAGTCCGATTCCGATCGACGGCCTCTGCGTACGCATCGGCGCGATGCGCTGCCACAGCCAGGGCCTGACGATCAAGCTGAACAAGAATGTTTCCGTAGAGGAAATCACCGACATCATCCGAAACGACAACGAGTGGGTGAAGGTGGTCGGCAATACGAAGGAAGAAACGCTGGCCGGGCTGACGCCAGCCGCC
>JBFWJN010000249.1:0-4801 GCA_050253185.1 Kiritimatiellales bacterium
ATGATGTGAAGTTGCTTAACAATACAATCGGTCCGTTGACGCAGAATATTACGGTATCCTTTGATTTCAGCCCGAGCGCCCAAAAAGGGAACCCGACTTTATTTCTAAATGACGGTGCAAACAATACCGGTATACAATTAGTATTGTACGATCAAGCAACGATGAAAATGAGGTATTATAGCGGAGCTATGAATGATGTTTCCAGTTATGCCCTGCAAGTCGGGACGTGGTATCGGGCAGAAATTTCGATCGCTGATCTAAGTTCCAGTACCGATGTTTTTGATCTGCGCGTCTGGGAAAGTGATGGAGCGGGCGGGTCAACTCTTGTGATCAATGAGACAGGTATTTCATTCCGTTCCGACATCGCTCAGATTACAACATTTAACCTAGGGGGAAATATCGGATCTACTGCCAAGGGACTTTCTATGCTGCTGGACGATGTTCGTGTGGGGCCGCGTAAAACAATCAGTTTGGTGGTGCTTCAATGATATTTCATAACACAATTGTTGTTTCCTTATTAATCGGCCTGAGTTCCATTCTTTGGGCGGAAAAGCCCCGTCTGTTCAGTGAAAATATTAATAAAGATATGCTTCAGCGTTCAATTGTTGAGCAGGGTAATGAAGATCGGCTTTATAACTTTTTTGAAAAGGTTCGAAGCGGTGAGCCGGTTACGCTGGGAGTGATCGGCGGTTCGATTACTCAGGGCGCGCGAGCTTCAACCATGAACCAACGTTATGCTAATCGAATTGCCGCCTGGCTTTCAGAAAAGTTTCCATCCTCCAATGTTAAGCTGATCAACGCAGGGATCGGAGGTACGGGGAGCAATTACGGATGTTTGCGGGTGAAAGATGATTTGCTGAAATACAATCCGGACCTGGTTGTTATTGAATTTTCAGTAAACGATGCGGCGTTGCAGGATCTGTCGATGCCGACGTATGAAGGGGTCGTTCGGCAGGTCCTTGAAACGCCGGCAGCAGTACTGCTCCTTTTTACAATGTGCTCGGTTGAGCCCGGCACAAAGAATCTGGAAAAAATTCTGATGCCCGGAACGGAACCGGTTTTTGAAAATGGGTTAATCCGGGGAGGGAATGTGCAGTATTGGCATGCACAGATCGGACACCATTATGAATTGCCGATGATCAGTTACCGCGATGCTGTATGGCCGGAAATTGCTGCCGGACGGCTGAAGTGGGATGATTTGATGGCTGATCGGGTTCATCCGTCTGATCGCGGTCACGAAATCATTGCGAATTTAATTGTGTCCTATTTGCAAGGAGCTTTCGGCTCATTTAACGAAATACATTGGGACAAAAAGATTAATGAAAGCCAGCTTCCTTCCTGTCTGGTTTCAGACCGGTTCGTCCGGATTGATTATCGGACCGCAGAAGTTCTTGAACCGATTTTCATGAGTGGGTGGAAGCGTGAAACATGTTATGGACGCACGATGTGGACCGCGACGAAGCCAGGAAGTGAGATCCAATTTCAGGTGAATGGCACGGGAGTGGAGGCGGTTCTGCAGACTGAAGTGAACCGGGGAGGACGGGTACAGTTCCAAGTAAATGAATTACCTCCGGTGGTCCGATCGTGCCAACGTTCAGACTGGTCGCTTCCGGTAATTATCGGCCTGGCCGATTCACGTAAAACTGAAAAATGGGTTGTTACTATAAAAACATTGCCGGCAACAACGGGCGATGATTCCTCTGTCAAGCTGGTTGGTTTGGCAGGGCTTGGTTACTAGTTTCATAAAAATTTAACAGTTCTAAAAATATGGAGAAAAATATGAATCTTAAACGATACGAAGGTAATCCAATTATTACAGTTGATGATGTTGAGCCGTCCCACGAAGGGTGGCGTGTAGAATATGTTATGAACGCCGGGTGCATTCGGGTCGGCGATGAAGTGCTGTTGCTGCTGCGCGTTGCGGAAACTCCGGAGCCGGATGATGATCCCAATATTTTTCTGGCGCCTTATTATTCAGAAAAAGCCGGAAAGATTTTACTGCGCCGGCTCGATAAAAACGACCCGCTGAATGACTTCCGTGACAGCCGCTTTGTGCTGCGTTATGACGAAGCCGGAAATGAGGTTCTTCGTGTGCTGACGTCAATTTCTCACCTTCGGGTTGCCCGCAGCAAGGACGGGCTGAACTTTGAAATAGAGAAAACACCGGCTCTTTATCCCGGCAGTAAATACGAAGAATTCGGCATTGAAGATCCTCGTATTACATTCATTGAAGATGACGGGTATTATTATTTTAACTACAGTGCCTGTGCAAGTATCGGGGTGACCACAAACCTGGCGCGCACACGAGACTGGAAAACGTATGAACGATTGGGCTGCATTTTCACTCCGGACAATAAAGATGTCTGTATTTTCCCGCGTAAAATCAATGGAAAATATTATGCGTTGAATCGTCCGGCTTCCGCCGAACACCGCCGGCGCGAGATCTGGATTTCAGAATCTACAAATTTGATCTGCTGGGGAAATCATCGACAGTTGATGGAAGTGAACACCAGCGACTGGGATGGCGGGCGGATCGGCTGCAGTGCGGTTCCGTTTGAAACCGACGAAGGCTGGGTGGAAATCTATCATGCTGCTGATGAGACAGACCGTTATTGTCTCGGCGTGGTGATTCTCGATAAAAACGATCCGACAAAGGTGATTGCCAAAGGAAAGGCGCCTCTGATTGAGCCTGAAACAGATTATGAAAAATACGGTTTTTACGGAAATGTAATTTTCAACTGCGGAGTGCTTTGCGAAGACGGACTGATCAAGATATATTACGGTGCAGCTGATACCTGCATGGCGTATGCGGAAGTTCCGCTGCAGGAAGTACTTGATTTTGTTCTGGAGCGTGAGGTGACAACTGCGGGCTGTGCTCAGGAAAAAGCATAATGTCTAAAAAGCACCATCCTTTGATCTGGATGCCCACGCTCTACTTTGCGATGGGGGTTCCGCTGAACATTGTGGCCGTTGTCGCGGCGATCATGTATAAAAATCTGGGACTCTCCAACACCCGAATCGCAGCCTATACGGGAGCGATGTATCTTGCATGGGTTGTTAAACCGCTCTGGTCGCCTTTCATTGACATGTTCAGGACGAAGAAGTTTTTTGTTCTGTTCACTGAATTTGCGATTGCAATCGGACTGGGTGCGATGGCGCTTGCACTTCCGTTGGACGGCTGGCTGCCCCTGACAGTTGGGCTGTTCTGGATCACGGCCTTCCTGTCCGCTACGCAGGATATCGCGGCGGACGGTGTATACATCAACTCAATGACCGCTCAGCAGCAGTCAAAGTATATCGGGGTGCAGGGGATCTGCTGGTATGCCGGGAAAATCCTGGCAACCGGTCTTCTGGTGTCGGTGACCGGCTATCTCCATTCAGAAAAGGGTATGGGATTGAGTTGGGTCCATTCATGGATGATTGTGATGGGGGTTTTAGGCATCACCATGCTGCTGCTCTGCATCTGGCACCGGTTTGTGCTGCCGACCGGAGGGAACGCCGTTGAACTGAACGATTCCAAAAGCGGCTTCAGGCATGTTGCTCACGAATTCGGCGATGTCTTTGTCAGTTATTTCCGGAAAAAAAATATTTTGATGATGCTGCTCTTTGTTGTGTTTTACAGACTGGCGGAAGGACTGCTTGAAAAGATGGGACCGCTGTTTCTGATTGATTCATTGGAAACCGGCGGGCTGGGGCTTGACAACGTGGCCGTGGGCAACATTATGGGCAGCTTCGGCTCCGTTGCATTCATGCTCGGCGCGCTGCTTGGCGGAGTCATCGCCTCGAAGTTCGGACTGAAGCGCTCGCTGATGTTTCTGTGCATTATGCTCAATGTGCCGGACCTGGCTTTTGTGTATCTCAGCTACGCCCTCCCAACCTGTGTGCCGTGGATCGCGACCGTCATTACCGTGGAGATGTTCGGTTACGGGATCGGATCGGTTTCTCTGATGCTCTATATGATGCAGCAGATTGCTCCCGGTCCCTATAAAACAGCCCATTATGCGATTTCCACCGGATTTATGGCGCTGACAATGATGCTGACCGGAATGGTTAGCGGTGTGATTCAGGATGCTGTAGGCTATAAGGCATTTTTCATTATTGCATGCATAGCCACGATTCCATCCTTTGTCATCACCTGGTTTGCTCCGTTTAATATAGAACATCGAAAGGATGTAACGAATGCGTAAGTTATTTTATCTGGCTGGATTGTTCGGCATGATCACGTCCCTTTGCAGAGGAGAGGACCGCAAGCCGAATGTAATCATTGTCCTGACCGATGATCAGGGATATGGAGACATGTCCTGTCACGGGAATCCGGTTGTACAGACCCCGAATCTTGACCGTTTGGCGGAACAGAGCACGAGATTCACCCAGTTTTTTGTTGGACCGCTGTGTCAGCCGACGCGGGCTTCGCTGATGACCGGTCGCAACAAAGTGATCGGCCGCAGGATCGAGCCTAACGAACAGACGATGCCGCAGATGTTTAAGCGCGGCGGCTATGCAACTGCCATTTTCGGGAAATGGCATCTGGGTGAATACCGTCCCTTTCGACCAGTCGACAAGGGGTTCGACTGTCAGCTGCTGATTGGAGGAGGTGCAATCACCCAGGTTCAGGACTACTGGGGGAATTCCTACTTTAATCCGTGGCTAAAGGATTCGAATGACGAGTGGCGGCAATATAAAGGGTTTTGCACGGATGTATTGTTCGATGAGGCCATCAACTGGATAAAGTCACAAAAGAACAAACCCTTCTTCTGTTATCTGGCTTCCAATGCGGCACATACTCCCTTTTACGCACCGG
>JBFWJN010000250.1:0-4792 GCA_050253185.1 Kiritimatiellales bacterium
GGCTCAAATAATTATAGCTGCGGTGATTTTGCTGCTGGTGAATATCGCTCAGGGAGAAACGCTGGCGGATTATGAATTTAACGACCTGACGGATTCTGCCTCAGCCCGCGACTTAGCAAAACATCCATGGAACAGTACGATAACGGTGAAGAACGGCCAGGCGGTTTTTGACGGTTCGGGGTTTTATTATGCGGGTTCCGGCGCGGACCTGATCCAGTCCCAAAGCTTCACCTGCGAAACCATTTTTTCCGTGAGCCGGATGCAGCGAAATAACCTGGTCAGCGAGGCCGGTTACACGGATCAGGGATGGGAGCTGTATACCACTCCCGCCGGCCAGATTAGTTTCTCTCTGGCAAGAACTGCAACATCATCCCGGTATTACAATTTCACGAATGTGGCACTCACGGTCGGTGCAAGTTATTACCTTGCCGCGGCGGTCGACACCTCTGCTCTGTCGGAAAGTACCGTGACTGTTACGTTGTACCTTAAAAACCTGACTGATGACGGAGAGATCCAGACATTTTCCGTGACGAGAACAGATCAGGATGCGATTCACAACTCAGCAATCGGGCTGTGCGTCGGTGGACGTTATTATAACAGTAACACATACATGGATGGAACCGTCGACCGGGTCCGTCTGTCTGCAGGAGCGCTGTCTCAGGACAGACTTCTGAAACACTAGCTCCCTTTTTACAGAAAGACCTGAAGACATCAGGATTCGGGACTTTCTGCCAAATTTCGAATACAGGAGATATCATGAAAAAAATAGGACGTATGGTCCCAACGATTGTGGCGGCAGTGATTTTATCGCTGATAAATATCGCTTACGGAGAAACGCTGGCAGATTATGAATTCAACGACCTGACGGATTCCGCGTCAACCTATGATCTGGGTAAACAGCCATGGAACAGTACGATAACGGTAACGAATGGTCAGGCGGTTTTTGACGGCTCCGGATTTTATTATGCGGGCGCCGGTGCGGACCTGATTCAGTCCCAAAGTTTCACCTGCGAGACGGTCTTTTCCATCAGTCAGACGGGCATGCGGCATGAGCTGGTGGCCGAGGAAGCCTGGAATGACCGCGGGTGGGCGCTGTATGTCGGCGCCAACAATGGAATTACGCTGTCTCTGGCAAAAAATTCCACGACTAGCCGATATTACAATCTGTCGATAGGAGGGGTTAGTAGTAATCTCATCGAATCCGGAAAAAGTTATTACGTTGCCGCGGCGATTGATACATCCCGTGTGGCGGACGATAAGACCGCCAAGGTTACTTTTTATCTCCAGAATCTGACCGATGGCGGAGAACTACTGACATTCATTGCCACGGACGCTTATAACCAACAGGACGCGATCTATAATCCAAGTGTCGGACTATGTATCGGTGGAAATCATTATCAGTCAAATACCTATATGAAAGGAACAGTCGAGAGGGTCCGTCTGTCCGAGGGGGTGCTGCCCAGGGTGGGATTATTCATTATCCCTAGAAAAGTCAGTTTGGTTTTGATTCATAACTGATTTAAATCGGCTCATTATAACCCGGCTTTGACAGATAACTCAGAAGGGTCTGCTAGGGATGATTTTTCATATTTTTAAACAACGAAAGTCGGTGGTAGTGGATCTATCCTGCATATTTTTGTGTTTGGGACTTTGTGTGTCTGTCGAGGGATCCTGCTCTGCAGATAATGTGATGGAGCTGCCTCCGCAGCTTCCGTGGTTCAGCGGTGAACTGGTCGCCTGGGACCGTTCTCCAGTCGAGCATACCCGTTTGGCAAAAGCGCTGGGGTATAACTGTTTTGCCGATGGCCGTCTGGGCATTTCCCGTCAATATGCAGCAGATATGAATTTCTACCTGAACGATCCGCACAAGAACGTGCAGCCGAATATGGGATTTGAGCTCACTGAAACAGAGCTGACAGCCGCACGGGCAGCCTATCCATTCACATTCAGCCATTGGCCGGAGCTGCCCCGGGCCATTGATGAGTCGGAACTGAGTCAGATGAAAACCGACAACCCGGCTATGTTTGAACGGCTGAAAGCCGCTTTTGAACGGACAAAATGCTGGAATAATACCACGGAGCCTTTTCCTGGGAATCTCGCTCAGCTGGAGAAATGGGCCGGAACGGATCGCTGGGAGCCATGCAGTGATTTTCAGCAGGAAGCTGTTATCGATGCCGAGATTGCGTCGATTGTTAACTATGTGAAGGCAAGAGAAATCCCGGAAATCAACTGTCTCTTTGAGGGAATTTCGATTGATGTCATAGAAATCTGGCGGGAATTCAACTGGAATTCTGACCGGAAGCTTCCGGGCAGCGCGGAAACCGAACGCTACGGGCTTCTTCACGACGGCATCACGCACGAATATTCCACGCTGCGCGAGGGCTGGTATGTTTTTCTTGGTCGCCTGCGTGATGAGCTTGAAACGGAGCTGGGACGTCGTATTTATTATATTTTTGAACCGACGCCTGTCAGCACATGGTCCGAACCGCTTCTGAACTGCACCTATTCTTCCATGACGCCGGAACTGTTCAGTAAAATCAAGGGCGATGCGCTGGTCGAAGAGCAGGTCTATTTCGACTATTTAACGGATGAAAACCTTTATCTGCCAGGTCGCTGGACGCCTTATACGGTCGGCACCACATCGGGAGATCTGCTCACTAAAGATCCGTATTATCCGCTTCAGCTCAAGTATATGGGAGAAATCACGGTGCGCGGCGGAAACTTCTTCAGCTATGGGACATTTGATCGGTCCACCAACGCGGTCAGTTCCCATGCAAATCAGTTTAAACTGATCCGGGCCCTGAGCACATGGGAAATGATGAATCGCACCCTGCTGAAGGATCGTCAGTGGGACAATAACCGAAGAATTTATCTCAGTCCGGCGGTCTATGCCGATGAGCATGCGCTGGCAGGCCTCCATCCGAAAAATAAAAAACTGTATGCGGTCCTGCTGGATGCGGAAGCCGTGCTTCCTCTTGCTCCGGGAATGGGGATCACCGGAATTCAGACCGCCAATGAGTTTTTTGAACCTGCCGGAACGTCGGAAGCAGTTGTCATTGACGACGGAAGGATCAAACCGGCTCCCGATGCGGATTTCCCGGTTTCTGTCATTGTCGATCTTTCAAAAACGAATTCGCCGGTTTTCCGATGCCCGGAAAATCTTCAGCGTATAACCCGGCTGACAGAGGAAAATCTGTACGACAAGGTTCTTTTCAATCCCGATTTTGAGGAGGGAACTGCGGCGTGGCAGGCGGCCGGAACCGCCAAAATCGAATCCATTGATCAGCCGGTACAGAGCGGTTCACGCGCTCTGTCTGTTTACAACCGGAGTAAAACGGCGGACAGTGTCGCTCAGCGAATTGACGGCTTTCTGATGGGTAGCGGCCCTGGGGAGTATAGGGTTACCGCATGGGTCTGCCCGCAAAACAATGCGGCCGATTTTCGTATCGGCATCAGCCTGTCTGAAAACAGCGTATATAGAAATATTTCCGGCACTGCAGTTCGTGCGGAAGCCGGAGAGTGGACCCTGATATCCGCCGATCTCAATGTCCGTTGGGACAGTGAATACATTTCCCACGCCAAACTGTATTTCAAATCATCGGATCCGAAAGACGCCTATTATATTGATAACGTGACGATTAATAATAAAGGGAATTGAAAAAGGAAACAGTCGACTCAGCATGTAGACCATCGGCCCTGATAGACCTGTCCCGTACTCAACGCGGGGCAGGGTTTTTGTTTCGCAGGCAACTGAACAAGGGAGCAGGACAATGAATGGAACCGTAATTTTCGTCTTAGGTGTTTAGTCCCACGGTGTGCTGGAATGGGTCGACTTTAAAGCGATCCGGCTCGCAAGTCCAGATTTTGCAGATGTATTCATACGGCGTGAGACCGCGTAATGTTTTGAGCCGTTTGGCAAAGTTATATGCCATCAAGAATGTCTGTAAATGCTCTCTCAGCTGATCATGGGTGCCGTAGTGATAACGCTTCACTGTCGCTTCTTTGAGCGTCCGGTTCATGCGTTCAACCTGCCCGTTGGGCCAGGGATGCCTGGGCTGCGTAAGACGGTGTTCAATGTCATGTCGCTCACAGCAGATATCGAACATGTGCCGGACGTAGCGGGCTGTCGCACCATTGCGATAACGCGGCTGCACGCAGAACTGGCTTCCGTTATCGGTTAGAATGGTGTGGATCTTATAAGGCACGGCGGCAATCAGGTTTTTGAGGAAGGTCGTGGCCGTTTCCCGTCCGGACTGATCGTGCAGTTCGGCATAGGCGAACTTACTGGTGCGGTCAATGGCCACAAACATATACAGCTTACCTTCTTCCGTGCGGACTTCCGCGATATCGATATGGAAGAAGCCGATCGGATAGGTTTTAAACTTCCGCTTCTTCTGCGGGTCTTTGGCATCCGGCAGCCGGCTGATGCCGTGACGCTGATAACAACGATGCAGAGAGGAGCGTGTTAAATGGGGGATGGCTGTCTGCAGGGTATAAAGGCAGTCATCAAGCGGAAGCAGAGTATGCTGTCGGAAAGCGACACAGGCCGCTTCTTCCTCGTTGCTCAGTACCGTTGAACGAGGTTGTTTCGGCCCCATCGGGGCATCCTGCACCGTCGTGCGCTTCCGCCACTTCGCCACGGTTTTCGGGTTAATCCCGTGCCGCTGTGCCAGAACATTCAGGCTCTCTTGACTATGCTGTATCGCTCGACGCACCGTCTCAGTCGTGCGGGCGCACCCGTGTAGTATTTGTCCCATAATTCATCCCTCCGGAGCTGGTTATACATTATTCC
>JBFWJN010000251.1:0-4746 GCA_050253185.1 Kiritimatiellales bacterium
GCTTCCGGCCGTCCAGAGAATGTTGCTTTCCAGACATTGGAAACTTTCGGTCAGGTTGGTCGTCCACCAGACGGAGTAAACGCGGCCGGACACGCTGCTCCATTCAAAGGTTCCCGTTTCCGCGTCGCCGCCGGTGATGCCGAAGACGTTCTGCGGATCGGTCGGGTCGAGCCCGGCAATGTAGGCCGCGCGGAGTGAGTTGAGACCGTTGGCCGCCAGTTTATTCGGATCTGCCGATTTTGAATTCCCGAAATACCGGCTTTCCCAGTCGTCCGGAAGTCCGTCTTCATCGACATCGCCAATCATTCCGAATTCATAGGCTCCAATATCCACCGCATTCCCGACGATTCGGGCCTGCCCGTCGAGGTCGGTTTCGGTTTTTACATAAACCGCCATACCGGCATCTATGCAGGGGGACGTCGACTGCAGATGGAAGTCTCCGACGTGGCTGTCTGCAAAAAGCGGGTCATTGGTCCAGCAGCCGTATTGAGAGGAACTATATATATCTGCAGGCCAAACGATTGTATTACGCAAAGACCCATAGCTGGTTTCCCCTCCGAGATCTCCCGCCGTGTTCTGATTGACTGTGCAATTATACAGAGTTCCGGAATAAGATCCTCCCCCCTTACCACCAGAACTGTTGCCTGTTACAAGGCAGTTATACAAGGTTCCGTTGTAACCCCCTCCTCCGTTGTAAATCGAAATATTGCTGCTCACAACACATTGATAAAGGGTTCCATCATAGAAGCCTCCTCCTGATGAATCAGCATGATTTCCTGTGAGACAGCAGTTGGAAAGAGTCGTATAAGCGGATCCTCCCCCATAAAATTCTGTTTCATTGCTTGTCAGCATGGAGTTCAAAGCGGTTCCGGATGCCATGCCCCCGCCATAATTGTCGGCCGAACAATTCTGAATCACGCAGTTTACAACTGTCGCTTCTTCTCCGGCGCACCAGACTCCGCCTCCGGACTGCTCGCTGTAGATGTTTCCAGAAGAAGCCGTACATCCATTAGATACGGAAAATCCTTCAATCCGAGCATGTTTCGCCAACCAGACTCCGCGCACGGCCTGCGGCCCGATCGGTCCTTTTCCAACAATCCATGCTGTTTCGGAGCCGTTGATACTTTGCACGGTCAGGGGTTTGTCAATGCAAACCCGATTCGTACAGATCCCATCCACAGAGGTCCGTCCGCCCGCAGAATAGATGCCATCGGCTACAAAAACCGTTGCTCCTGCCGGGGCAGCATCAACGGCATTCTGAATCGTATGCGCTGCGTGCTCCCAGCTTGTATAGGGACTTTGCGGATTCGTACTGCTGATGTTTACATAATGAACGGATGCGCTGACAACGGAGACCTGAACAGTAGCGCTGACGGTTCCATCGTTATTTACCGCCGACAGGACGACATCATAAAGCCCGGGACTGCCCCACTGATGAACAGGGTTCTGCCGGTTATCGTCTTTGAGGCCGTCGCCGAAATTCCACTCTGTTGAATTCGCTGATCCTGAGACTGTGCCAGACAGGCAAACCGGCGTGTTCACGCAAATATTGGTATGTTCGGCGAGAACCGATACGGCCAACGATCCACCAAATGTCCCTGAGTATTCATGACACCCCATGCTTGGTGGCGATTTCCATGCGGTTCCTTCAATATCACGACCCTCTGCATAGGCGGCGGAACCGGCTCCAATGCACGGAGACGATACAGACAAGTGCAGGCTATCCGTCAACGCCGGATGATCGGTTATATTTCCGCTTCCACCCGGGCTGCCCGATGCACAACAATAGTAAAATGTGCCGTAGCGCCAATCCGAATACAGATTGGCGGTATTATCGTAAATAATTGAATTATAACTTTTTCCGGAATACGTACCGCCGCCCATCCATACTGCCGAATTTCCAGTTACTGTAACATTATAATTCGTACAGTAATAAGTTCCTCCTCCATTGTATTCAGCATGATTTCCATTCACGTATGAATTTCGAACAATGGTCCGATATGCCCCGGCACCGTAATTCGCACGATTATCTGTCAATTTGCAGTTAACGGCTTTTCCATAATAAATACCGCCGCCCATTTGTGCATAACATCCTGACAGAACACAGTTGGAAACAATCGGAAGAAAATTTGTACAGTAAATTCCCCCGCCTTTGGATGAGTCATATCCATTGCGAATTGTAAATCCGCTAATGGAACAGGAATTCCCGGACAGATTGAATCCGCGGCATTCCTTCAACCCGTCAATCCGCGTCATTTCCGGTCCGTTCAGGCTGCGGACTGCTATATTTGTACTTACAGAAATTTCACTTTGCAGATTATATACCCCGTTGGAAACCCAGACCGTTTCTCCGGGAAGAACAGTATCGATGGCCGTCTGAATATTGGTCGCCGCAGTCTGCCACGTGGCATACGGCCACTGAGACAATCCATCCTGCGACACATAAGCCGCACTGTCCTCTGTTTCTCTTCGATAAATCAGAACCGATTTTTCATCTGAAAATCCGTGAGTATTTTCTCCTTTCACCCAGATTTCATTGAGTCCGGGCTCGAGGTATACATATGGAGTCTGCCAATCATTCTCGGCTGTAAAAATGAGCACATCTCCATTGGCAGCATTCGAGACCGTCATGGCAACATTTACATTTCCGTTATTCTCTCCGACAATTTGCACCGACCCCGCCCCATACGAAACAATCTGATTTGATGTTGTAATCTGAATCTGCAACGCCAGATTAACAGAGGTCTCCGCATGGCGAACGATGCCCGATTCCTCATTGGAGTATACCGCCGTCACGACCGTTCCGTGCGAAGCTTCGATCTGACCGTTACCGGCTGTTACGATTTCATTCTGTGCCAGCCACAGCCGATTGCTGAACACGCGACCGCCTGACTGAACCGCGGACAATACCAGTGTCTGTGAATCCCCCGAGTCGGTAGACACTTCAACGGTTCTGGATGCGGCGCCTTCGGACAGTCTGTCAATCAATGTCACTCCCATCCATTCACCGGTAAAATAATCGGTCTGATCAAAATAAAGCCGATCCAGAAACCGAACCGCCCGGTTCAGATTCAATCGGCCGCCGCTCACCGTTTTTCCCATAAATGCAGCATTGGTATCTACGGTGTTAAGGAGAGCCTCCTTAACTTCGGAAGCAGTCAGTTCGGGATGATATGCCCAGAGCAGAGCAGCTGAACCGCTTACACACGGCGTTGCCATGGACGTTCCGCTTTTTACACCGTATTCATTATTCGGCAGCGTGCTCAGAATCGAAGACCCAGGCGCTGCAAGATCCACACTGGTCAGACCGTAGCAGGAAAAAACTGAAAGCTCATCCGTTCGTGTCGAATTTGCCACAGCAATAATATGATCATTGGTATAGGAAGACGGATAATGCGGTTCTGCATCATTATCGTCTGCTGTGTTTCCGGCCGCGGCAATAAACAGCATATTGCTGGATGCGGCCAGCGCAAGCGCGTCCTCATACGCTTCATTGTAAGAAGAACCTCCATACGATGCCGAAATCAGCCGGGCGCCGATCTGAGCAGCATAAACCGTTGCATCAATACCATCCGATGTTGCTCCGTGTCCGGAACTGTTCAGGAACTTCAATCCGACCATGGAAACGTTCCAGCAGACGCCCGCTACACCGACACTGTTGCTGCCGACCGCGCCAATGATCCCGCAACAGTGCGTCCCATGTCCGGCATCGTCCATCGGATCATTGTCATTATTGCAGAAATCCCAGCCATGGATGTCGTCAACCAGCCCGTTTCCATCGTCATCAAAGCCGTTCAGCTCTTCGCCGGAATTGATCCACATATTGTCGGCCAAATCCTCGTGATTATAGTCCACCCCGCTATCAATGACTGCCACAAGAATATCCCGGCTTCCGGTCGCAAGCTCCCACGCTCCCGGGGCATCAATATCTGCGTCCACCGTGCCGTCATCCTGACCGGTATTGTGAAGCCCCCACTGCTCCGAAAAGTCGGGATCATCTGGGAAAATCTCCTGGGAACTGACGATGAAATCGGCTTCCGCATATTTGACGACGTCGGGCAGTTGCTGAAACGCAGCAATCTTCTTTGAAACCGTGTCCAGATCAACATCCTCAAAACGAATGAGATAGGTATCGGGAAGCAGCATTGTTTTGAGGACAGACCCTCCATGTTCTTCAGCCAGCTGAACGACCTGACCCGCATCGGTTCCGGCCTGAAATCTGACAATAATATGATCGGCCACCATAACCTGCCGACTGACCCTGTTTGTTTCTCCAACTGCATTCGTCTGCAGAATCTCCTTTGATAAGAGCAGCGGATATTTGAAATCCGTCTTCAGGAGACTCGTGCGAATCAGCTGATTGGACTCCGACGCCTGATCGATCCGAACCGCCAGAATATCAGCTTCGGGAAACAGTTCAGACTGAGGGTCAACAGGAGACGGTTTTTCTTCAGGTAAATCTTCAGCCTGATCCACTTCGACCGGAATCTCCGGATGATATTCGGTTTCAACGGCTGCTGGAATCGCTTGGGCAGAGTTTTCAACGGTTTCAATCTCCGCAGCTGAATAACTGTGTTCAGGAGACCTGTCGAACTGCTGTTTATGAAATAGAACCAAGGAGATGATCAGTGCTGCGCCCAACCCTAGTAAAACAATCGCTCTCCTCATCGCTGTGCCCCGCCTTCTTTATTTAAGTATTGAAGAAAAACAGAAGAAAATCGGAAGGTCAGGTCAATTTTCTCTGCA
>JBFWJN010000252.1:0-4734 GCA_050253185.1 Kiritimatiellales bacterium
GTCCGTCAATCAACAGCCCGCTTTCCGGACGCCAGTGTCCCGGCTTGGTGGTCAGAATAATCTGCTTGCGAACACCGGTTTCTTTTTCGATCCGATCGCGCACCGGCACAACCAGACTCACCATCTCTTTGATCGTGTCATATCCATCGCCCCAGACCAGCGCCCCGTCAAAAATCCGCAGATAGGGCTCCACCTCTTCTTCGGAGCGGTGACCGCGGCCCAGCTGGGCGTGATAGATCACAACCGGGTCATATCCCATTTCCCGAACCAGCCGGCGCACTTCGACATAAAATTCGGCCGGCACTTTGGTCGCACTGAAGAGCCACATCACCGGACGTCCATTTTGATGAAGCAATGCATCCGACCACTGCTCCGTCTCCTGAATCATCTTTACCCAGTAGCGGGCGACGCTGACCGGATCATTGGCCGAGGCGCCGTACCAGACCATGCGCATCGGGGACATATTGGGTAGAAGGATCAGTTTCAGTCCCGCTGCGCGGGCTGCCTGCACAGACTCTTCCGTCATGCTGTCCTGCACCACTGCAACAGCGCCTGCGTTGACGCACCACGCAAACTCCTGACTCACACTGGAATCCGGAGGAAGAAGAGTTTCGTCCGAAAACATATATCGCTGATTGCGCGAAGCCACCGCCGGAGGAGTCGACGGCATCCGATGGATGGTCAGCGGAATCGCCTGTTCCGGCGCCTGTGTCGGCAGGGTTTCCGTGATGACTTCAGGAAGCGTCGCGGAACCGCCCAGCAGGGTTTCTGCGCACAGAACGGCAGAGACTGCACTGAGAACAAAATAGATCATTCCTCTTTTCACTCCCAGAATCATGCTATCGCTCCGCAGGTACGCTCTTCCATCTTTTCGATAAAGCCTTCCATCAGTCCGGGATCGCCGCCGAGCCGCTCCCAGGCCTGCCGAGCTTCATTTTTCCAATCATTGGAAACCGGCACAAAAATTCCATCTTGATCCAGGCAGGCAGTCAGCTCATGGATTACGTGGTCATAATCTTTTTCCGAGCGATAGGTCAGCCAGACCGGATTCTGTCCGAAACGGGCAACAAAATAACGACCGATATTGGTCATCGGCACTGAGTACGGATCGTCCACAAACTGGTTTTCTTTAACGCGAGCAGCCTGTCCATGATCGCGTTCGAAGCCGATGCAGGCCTGTTTGAGTTTTGCGGCCAGAGCTGTCTGTTCCGCAGACAGGTCTCCCTTCAGCAGATTATTCTGCTCCTGCGGGTCGGCCTGAAGGTCATAGAATTCCTCATCGCCGCCATTGTAATAGTGAACAAATTTATGATTGCAGCCGACCGATGCCACGAACCGATTCATCTGCGGCGAAAAGCCGTCGGGATCGCCGCCGTGATGGAGACAGACTACACGGTCTTCATTCAGGTCTGACAACAGCGAACGGCCGACCCATTCCGGACCGGATTCGGGAGGAACGGTTCCGGACAGATCGGCAACCGTCGCGGCGATATCCCAAGTGGTGACCGGTGCGGAACAGGTGCTTCCGGGCTCAACGTTCGGCCCGCAGACGATCAACGGGGTACGAGCCGAGCCTTCATACGGACTAAATTTCTGGTAAGCCTGCCGATCGCCCAGCATTTCGCCGTGATCACTGGTGAAGATAATGTAGGTGTTGTCGATCTGACCGCTTTCTTCGAGTGCATCGAGTACTTCACCGATCCAGCGGTCTACAAATGTACAGGAAGCAAAATAGGCTTCGCGCAGGCGCTGCAGCTGATGTGCATCAGGGACATCGCAGTCGCCGGCCAGCGGATATTGCCGCTCGTCGGAATCCGGCCGCGGAGAGGGCTCCGGCAGCACAGCGTCTTTGTACTGCTCAATATATTTTTCGGGAATGGAATACGGCGGGTGCGGATCGATCCATCCCGCAAGAATGAAGAAAGGTTCTTTGCGCTCTGTGCGGATCGCCTTGGCGGTCTGCCGTGCAACCCAGGCGGTTCCGTGATGCTCTTCCGGAATCGGACTGACCTGCGGTGAATGATAAAACATCTGCCGCACGCCGTGCGGAGAAGTGATATGCCCGTATCCGACCCGCGACAGATAATCGAGGTATTCGTCATCCTCGCGACTCTGAGGAATTTCTTCCATCAGTGTCATATGAGACCAGCCGTGATGTTCGCGCACCGGGAAATAGTGCATCTTGCCGATCGCCATCGTCTGATAGCCGGATTCCGTCAGCATGCGCGGCAGCGTCGCCAGACTGTAATCCTGCATCGTTTTGTCGGCATTGACCCACAGGCCATGGTGCCGGGCGCTGACACCCGTCAGCAAATCATGCCGCGCCGGCATACAGGCGGGAGACGAGCTGTACGCCTGCGTATACACACAACCGCGTTTAACCAGCCGGTCGAGGTTCGGCGTGTGAACATGCCCGAAGCCGGCGGCGCAAATGGTGTCGAAGCGCTGCTGGTCGGTGAGCAGCATCAGAATATTGGGTTTTGATTTTTTCATTTACGGGCTTCTTCCATCTGAGAACTGACGATCAGTCCCTGCGAGTCAAAAAGATTGATAAACCAGGCCGTTGCCCCGTCCGGGAATTCTCCGGAAATTTTTCCGGCGGAGGCATCCACCGAAATCTCGCGGCTCTGCCACAACCGCTGCGGCCACTCGCCGCGATCCATCGTAAAATTCAGCTCCGCTTTCTGCAGCGGAGAGACACTGCGATATTCAATCCAGGCGGTCTGTTTGGTGGTTCCCTGTCCGGTGATTTCCGGCAGCGGTGCGCCGCCTTTGAACAGTGCGTCGGCAGAGGCATACACTTCAGGAGCTCTGCCGGCGAAATCGCTGTGCGGCATCCGAAGACGGCAGGCCAAGGTTACCTTGCCCGGAACTTCGCGATACGTTTTCTGCCACGCATCCATTCGATAGTGTTTATCGTTGGTTCCGTTTACAAACAGCATCGGCATCTGTACACGATTTACATAGCGGCTCGGATCCCACAGCATCAGCCACTGACGCGCGTTATCACGCCCAATTGCCTCCAGACGGGTCTGCAGCCAGGATGAATCTTCGCCGAGAAATCCACAGCCATATACGGGCGCGGCAAATGCAAAGCGATGGTCGATGCCCGCCGTTATACAGGTCAGGTATCCGCCCCAGGAAATGCCGGTCAGCCCAACCCGACGTCCGTCAACATCCGGGAACGAGCGCAGCAGGGAATGCGCGCGGACGACAGCCGCCACCGCATGATAAGGCCACTGATCCTGAACCGGTTTATCAATGGACTCAAAATCTCCCCAGCCTTTGGGGCCCGCCCATTCGTGAAGTTTCCAACCATTGGAAGATCCGTCGGGATGAACCGGAATATGGCTGGCAGTATCCACAGCGATAGCGGCATAACCGCGGTCAACCCAGATTTTCACCCAGTCTTCGTAGGCGGTTCCGCCCGCACCGTGCACCAGCACCATCGCAGGGAACGGACTGTTTCCAGTGTTTGGAAAACCGACCCAGGCAAAGACGCGGGTTTCTTTCCCCTCGTAATCCAGACCTTTGAAAAACAGAGCACGAATCCGGCTGTCGCCGGAAGAAAAACCTTCCGCCGGAAATGTTTCAGGAGCCGTAAAAAGCGCTTCCATATTCCACGGAATTTTTGCGGAAGAATCCGGAGCCGGCAGCAGGATCGGTTCATTACCAAAAACAACAGCAAGCGTGCTCATCAGTACAGTCAAAATAATAGGTAAACCGTTTTTCATACGTTGTGTCCTATTCGCTTCGAATGCGGTAGAACCGCTGATTAAAATCCATGGTGTTTCCAACGGAAACGCTGACCCGATCGCTCCAATAGTTGGGAACCAGTCCGCTGATATCCGCCCAGCCGGATCCATCCATCAGATTGGTACTGGCTTCGATCCGGTAACGGGCCGCTGTTGACAGATTAAAGCCGACCTTTGCCTGTCCGTTTTCAACATAGACCTGCACGTCGGTCGGCGCTGCATTGATCCGCTCAAAGCCAGTCAGTTCTTCATGTTCTGAACTGGAGATCATTCCCTCCGAGTTGTAGAGGTTGAAATAATACGCGGTGGTATCCGCCGGCAGAACGGCAGTCGCCCGGCGGGCGGAGGTGTCCAGCGTCGCCGCGGCGGTCTGCCAGTAGCGGCCGGTCCACGCGCCTCCGTCGGTTGTATAGTTCAGCATGGCATTCGTGACCGTGGATGCGGGCGAATACGTCACCCATACATCCAGATTAGAATGTCCTGCTTCTGTGATTTCAGCCAGGGGTTCGCTGCCAAAAAAGTTCGAATCGGCATAAGCGATCACTTCCGGAACACGGCCGGCATAGTCGGAATGAGACAGCCGGACTTTACAACAGAGCGTAACTTCGGTGTCGGGCTGTCGATAGGTCTTCTGCCAGGATCCGAGGCGGAAGTGTTTATCGTTGGTTCCGTTTACAAAAAGTATCGGCATGGCGGCCCGTCCGACGTGCCGGCCGGGATCCCAGTTGTTGAGCCAGGTGAGCGCATCGGGTTCACCCATTGGCCGGAAGTTGCTGTCGAGCCAGTAGGAATCCTCTCCGAGAAACCCGCAGCCGTAGACCGGGGCTGCGAATGCAAATCGGCTGTCGAGCCCGGCGGTATTACAAGTCAGAATGCCGCCCCAGGAAATTCCGGTGATGCCGATGCGGTTGGTGTCTACCTGCGCATAGGAGCGAAGCAGACTGTGTCCACGCACGACGGCTGCCACTGCGTGGTACAT
>JBFWJN010000253.1:0-4727 GCA_050253185.1 Kiritimatiellales bacterium
ATCGTCAAAGGGAGTGCGTTATCCCTCAGTATTGTTGACAATGCTCTGTACGTTGACGGAACGGCTGGCGGAAATTTCGGGGTAACGGCCGATTTTTCCAGTTTTTTCGGTGGAACTCTGCAAACAAATTTTCAGATTTCTGCGGATTTCAATAATTCCGGAGGAACCACTGTTCAGAGCAGATTGTTTGCCTTGGCAACGGATGGCAGCGGTAATACCGGATACACCTTGCAATGTCTTGGGGATCGCCTGCGGATTATGAAAAACGGTGCTGAAGTTTCTGCGGTAACCTTTGATAATAACGGTCATCCGTATATTTTAACATTGACCGGGACCTATAATACGGATGGAAGCCTGACGTTGACTGGAAAGAAGAATATAACAGGTGACGGCGTGGTGGAAACCGTTTCGTACACAGATACGAGTGTTCTGACTGACACAATGTTTGGTGTCGGCGGTCGCTTGTCGAACGCCAGTGCTATCGTTGTCAGCGATAATTTCACGGTCCAGGCAATTCCTGAACCGGCCACGCTGGGATTGCTGGGTATTAGCGGAGTGGTTGTCGTTTTTCTTCGCCGGTGTTGTAAAAAACAGGCCTGACGGTGATTGTTTTTCCGTAGAGATGGCCTGTCTGTATGCCATCTCTACGGGTTGTCGGAGTCGAATCCTGTGGCCGTTGGAAAAGCTGTTCAGTGTAGGGTCGCATCGCAAAGGCGTATCCATATCGATATTGTGTGATTTTTTGGAAGAGGTGGAACATTCATGAATATAAGACAATGTACTTTGCAGCTCGTACTGATTTTTACAGTGCTCATTTCCCGTGGCAGTGTTTTTGCGGAAATTTCAGCCCTGCCGTACACAGATGATTTTTCAACGGATCCGCGAGACAATCCTGATTATGCAGTCAACAAGGGAAGCAATCTGTCAATCAGTATGGTCGGTGATGTTCTTTATGTGGATGGTACCGGTTCCGGGAATTTCGGGGTACTTGCTGATTTCGGCGGTTTTTTCGGAGGTACGCTGCAAAAGAATTTCCAGGTTTCCGCTTCTTTTGATAACGCGGGCGGTTCATCTGTTCAGGGACGCCTGTTTGCTTTGGCGACCGATGGAAGCGGAGATACGGGGTATACACTGCTGGGTCTCGGGAACATGCTGAGAATCATGAAAAACGGAAATGAGGCTCTTCGTATAGATATTGCGAATAGCAGTGCTCCGTATGTTCTGACGTTTACGGGGGTGTATAATGCTGACGGCAGTCTGACCCTGACGGGGAAAAAAGAAATTGAAGGCGGGGCGGTGGAGACGATTTCCTGGACGGATACCGGTGCGCTGTCCGTCGACACAATGTTCGGGATCGGGGGACGCCTGGCGAATGCCAATGGAATTGTCCAGTGTGATGAGTTTACCGTTCAGGGGTTTTCGAAGCTGAAATTGGTTATCCTTCGTAATTAGACAATCGGGCCCGCCTGATTAAGCCCCGTTGATCAATACGATCAGGGTTCAATGCTGTACACACAGGATCACTCTGCTCATGTTGTTCGGCCCTGCCGCGGAGAATATGTAATGACTCAACTACGTCTCATTATGGTTTTGTTTTGTTTGATGGGAGGCGCAAGGGCCGCTGTGTTTCTTGAGCCGACAGCCGATACGGTCGTGGACTCCCGTTATCCCGACACGAACTATGGAACAGAAGAGTTTGTGAATACCTATCGGGATGGAACCACTGAAGAGGTTCGGAAGATATATCTTCGGTTTGATGCATCAGGGGCCGGCGAGGTTACCAATGTGCTGGGTATTGAAGCGTTTAATCTGTATTCAGGTACGGCAGAGCGGGAGGGGATTGTCGATCTGGTCACAAACGCGACAGCTGATGTGTGGAGCGAGGCTTCCGTCACCTGGAATTTGGTTGCCGACCAGGCCGGTACGGGACCTGATTTGGCTGCCGGGATGGGCGTGCGGATCGGAAAAATTGAGGCGCCTCCTGAAAATACATCGGGGAATACGGTATCTTTTACGTTTGTAGATGATGACAAAAGAAATTTACTGCTGAATGCGCTGACGACCGGGGACCGTACGGTGACATTGGTGATCTGCAGTACGTCCAAGCAGGCCCGGTATGCATCTGTCGAAAACACGACATCCGGGGCTTTTCCCGTCCGCCTGGTTCTTGAACGGGTTGAACACCTGCCGGCGGATACGGCGCTGACAGATGCTGCGTTTTTTACGGCTCTTAATCTGAATTATCCCGGCCTGGAGGGTGTGAAAACTGCGGTGAATCGCGGGGATTATTCGGCAGCACGCAGAGAACTGTGTCAGTATTACCGCTTCCGGCAGCCCGGGTTCTGGTGGCAAGAGATCTATGATGTTCCGGCAGATGATTCCGGAATGCTTACCTATGAGAGTATTGTCGAACAAACCGGAAATTTTGCGCCGGAATACTGGATGGAATCCGGTGAATTCAACTGGGAGCTGACCACGAGTCGGTTTCGGCGAATGTATTTTTTTTCCTCCCTTGGACGGTCCTACCGTTACACGGATGATGATGGAATTACGCACGCCTGGATTGATCTGTTTCGCGCTTGGATTCGGCAGATGTCTGATGACCTGAACCGCCTGCAGATGGGAATCCGGCTTCGGTCCGGATGGGGGGATGCATTTATCAGCTTTGTCCACTCTCCTGTTTTTGATGACGACAGCATGTTCCTGTTTATGAAGGCCTGTTATGAGCAGGCTCTCTATCTGCGCAACAACCATTCCGATACATCAAACTGGCTGACGTTTGAGCTTGCCGGTCTTTATTCGATGGCCGTTCTGTTTCCGGAGTGGAAAAACGCAACGGACTGGCGAAGCTATGCGGTACAGGTCGCCCTTGACGATCTGGACAAAGGGTGGCTTCCGGATGGGGTTTCGATTGAGCAAACCCTGGGATACGGCCAGTTTTTTAAAAATTATCTGATTATGAAAGATCTGGCGGATGAGACAGAGAATTCATCGCCGGACACGGAGAATATTCAGCAGAAAACTGAACGCCTGTTTCTTCCATATGTTCAGATGATGGCTCCGACCGGTGAGTATCCGGGATTGAATGACAGTGGTGCAGGGCCGATTTCCGTGGTACTGGAGAATTCTGTGGAACGTTTTCCGGACCGGCAGGATCTTCTTTGGGGCGCGACCGGAGGGGCGCAGGGCGAACGCCCGGATTATCTTTCTGTGGCCTTTCCGTATGCCGGGTACATTTCGATTCGGTCCGGGTGGGAATCCGATGATAATTATCTGCTTTTTGATGCCGGGCCTGTCGGTTACCGGCATGCCCATCAGGATAAGCTGGAAGTCGTCCTGTGGGCATACGGCAGGGAGATCTTATACGATCCCGGGCGGGAAAACTATGATCCGGATAATCCGTATCAGCAGTACTGCCTGGACACTTTTTCCCACAGTACCGGTCTGGTGGATAACCGTCCGCAGCGCCGGAGATGGTACGTTGATCCGAGTCCATTAGGGAATTATCCGTATGGTCTGGCTCCGGATTTCAAGTATGACATTCAAAACGATGCCGTGTGGGCTTCCGGTGCATATACCGACAGTTATGGAAAGGCCAGTTCCATTGGCAACCATGCTTATCCATATACCGACAATTCAAATTTTTATGAGGGATGGGGAACGCCTGCGAAACACTATCGTCAGGTGGCTTACGCCGCCCCGGATATTTTTATCGTTCAGGATCGTTTTGTTCCGGAAAATACAGCATCGCATGCCTATGAGATTCGCTGGCAGCTCGACTCCCTGGCGGTGACTGTAAATGGTGCTGATGCTGAAACCGGAGACGCTGGGAAGCCGAATCTTGCGATTATTCCTCTTCGGCCTTCCGGAATACAGGTGGAGGCCGTCAGTGCGCAGGACACTCCGGAAATCATGGGATGGAAGGTTTTGGAGAAATCCTATCCGGCAACAACCCTGAGACATCTCACATCCGGCACAGGGCCGCAGGGATTTCTGACAC
Source organism: Kiritimatiellales bacterium (assembly GCA_050253185.1). Classification (GTDB taxonomy): domain Bacteria; phylum Verrucomicrobiota; class Kiritimatiellia; order Kiritimatiellales; family Tichowtungiaceae; genus Tichowtungia. The sequence goes on from JBFWJN010000253.1 coordinate 4,001, forward strand.
TGCTTTATCCGCTGAAGCCGGGAGAAACCGCCGGGGATATGCGTATTTCCGAGCAGGATGGCGAGATGATTCTGGATACGGACGACGGGCGTCGTTTTCTCATTCATCCCGCAGCGAACTCAAACGACCGCCTGACCCTGACTGATGCCGGATATACAGATTCCGATGGCGACGAGCTGCCGGACTGGTGGGAACTCCGCTACTTTGGCGGACGAACCAATGCCCGTCCTGAAACGGTCTGTGCGAACGGTATAAATACCATTCATGACGCATATGTGGCGGGTCTCGATCCGAATGATCCGAATGACCGGTTTGAAATCAGCACGCATCGCCGGGATGATGAAACGGTGATTTCCTGGCCCGCTGTTTCCGGTCGGGTGTATACCGTTTGCTGGACGACGAATCTGTTGGCGGAGTTTCACGAAACGAATGTTTCATGGCCGGATCGCGAGTTTACAAACCGTCTTTCGGATCATACAGGGTTTTATTGGCTGAAGGTTCGCAGGGAAGACAGTCGGTAAGGGCGTGGTTGGGAAAAGTCATTGGATGAGGTACACTGGACGGTGCCTAGAGCGGATGGATTGTGTTACAGCCACGTGCGGTAGCACCTGAATAAGGAGAAGGAATGCAGAAGTTTTTCGGAATTCTGGCTGTTATGTGGGGTGTGATGATTCACGGAGCGTTTTCGGATGCTCCCCGTCCGGATATGACTCCGGATCAGGTTCAG
>JBFWJN010000254.1:0-4721 GCA_050253185.1 Kiritimatiellales bacterium
CAAACGGCAATCGAACTCACTTCCTTAACCGTTCCCAGCCGCCTTACTTTGGGGCCTTGGTGGAGTTGGTTTATAACCGTTATCAGGATAAGAAGTGGCTGAGTCATGCGGTGGCTGCACTTGAGAAAGAATATCAGTTCTGGATGGATCGACGGAGACTGGACTGCGGGCTGCTGCACTATGGACACCAGAATGAAGATCAGGCCGTTTTTGAAAAATACTATGCAGGTTGCTGTGTCGGCAGAATGGGTATGCCGAAAAATCCTGATGCGGAAACGCTTCGCCGCGAAAGCTCCCATACAATTGCAGAGGCGGAATCGGGTTGGGATTTCAATCCCCGCTTTGAGCGCCGTTGTCTTGATTATGCTCCCATCGACCTCAATTCGCTGATGTTTTATAATGAAATGCTTCTGATGCGATTTCATCGTGAGCTGGGAAATCCGGATCAATCGGTTCAGTGGAGAGACCGGGCAGAGCATCGGCGGGAGCTGATTAACCGTTACTGCTGGAGCGGCGATCGTAAGGCATTTATGGACTATGACAGCAGGAACAGGAAGCGGTCTCCTGTTCTTTCGGCAGCCTCGCTGCAGCCGCTTTGGGCTGGATTGGCCACGAACATCCAGGCGATATCTACTGTCAGGGCCATGGAGGAATTTCTGGAATATCCCCACGGTTTATCCACCTGTGAGCCCAACGATTCCGGTATGAATTATCAATGGGACTATCCGAACGGGTGGCCGTGCCTGCAGATCGTGGCAATCGACGCGATGGATCGCTGCGGGTTTTATAAACAGGCGGAACGATTGGCCGAAAAATATGTTGATACCGTGTTACACTGCTATGAAACCAGCGGTAATATATGGGAAAAATACAATGTGGTTACCGGGACGATTGAGGTGAAGGACGAATATAAGATGCCGGCAATGATGGGCTGGAGCGCGGCCGCATTTGTTGTAGCAGCCCGCTATTTGGAAAAGATCCGACAGAAACCGCAAGAGCGAAGTAGCTTGCAGTAATCACTGACAGATGAAAGCGTTTATGGACGAACAGTTTAAAAATCCCGGTGTTGAATGGCGCGGAAAACCATTCTGGGCGTGGAACGGCAAACTGGAGAAAGACGAACTGCTGCGCCAGATCCATGTCATGAAAGACATGGGCTTCGGCGGCTTCTTCATGCACTCGCGCACCGGCCTGGAAACCGAATATCTCGGCGACGAATGGTTTGAGCTCATCAACGCCTGCGCAGATGAAGCAGAAAGGCTCGGCCTCGAAGCGTGGCTCTACGACGAAGACCGCTGGCCGAGCGGCCTCGCCGGTGGCATCGTCTCGCAGCATCCTGAATTCCGCCAGAAAGCCATCCTGCTCGAAATCGATCCGGCCGGGGAGGGCGAACAGGTCATCGCCGAATTCAACTGTAACGTAGACGCGACGTCCCCGTCGCGTCTCGTACTTCTGGGAAAATGCGGTGAGGGCACTCCATCTAAATTGCGTTTCTCCGTCATCGAACAGGGGTGCAGCGGCTTCTACAACGGCTACACCTACATCGACACCATGAACCGCGAGGCAACCGAAGCCTTCCTTCAGTCAACCCACGAAAAATACGCAGCCAAATGCGAGAATCGCCTCGGCAAGTCCATCAAAGGCATCTTCACCGACGAACCGCACCGCGGTTCGCTGCTCGACGGCTTTTCCACGAACCGTAAAGACGGCGCCTTCTGCGTTCCGTACACCCCGAAACTCTTCGACGAATTCCAGAAGCGCTTCGGCTATGACCTCAAAGAAAAACTGCCGGAACTGTTTTTTCAGATCGACGGCCAGCGCATTTCACCCGTCAAATGGCATTTCGTCGAACTGCTCCAGCAGCTGTTTCTGGAAAACTTCGCCATTCCCTGCAACGAGTGGTGCGAAAAACACAGCCTCATTCTCACTGGACACATTCTCCACGAAGACAACCTCACCGCCCAGACCGCCATGTCCGGCTCCGTCATGCGCTACTATGAGCACATGACATCCCCCGGCGTTGATGTGCTCACCGAGGGCAACCGCAACTACTGGATCGTCAAACAGCTCGCCTCCGCTGCGCGCCAGACCGGCAAAAAACAGCTCCTCTCCGAACTCTACGGCTGCACCGGCTGGCAGATGCCCTTTGCCGGGCACAAAGCCGTCGGCGACTGGCAGGCGCTGCTCGGCATCAACCTGCGCTGCCACCACCTCTCGTGGTACACCATGCGCGGCGAAGCCAAACGCGACTATCCGGCCAGCATCCTCCACCAGTCCGCGTGGTACAAAGAATACAAACACATCGAAGACTACTTTGCTCGCTTCGGTCTCCTGATGGCACAGGGCGAACCCGTCTGCGACCTGCTCGTCATCAACCCCGTCGAAACCTTCTGGGCGCAGGTCCGCCTCGGCTGGTCCAAAAACCTCGCCTTGCAGGACGAACACCTGAAAACCCTGGAAAAACAATACCAGACTCTCTTCACCTGGCTGCTCGAAAGCCAAATTGACTTCGACTACGGCGACGAGGCCATGATGGCCCGCTTATGTTCCATTGAAGGCAACACGCTGCGGGTCGGATATGCAAAATATAAAACCGTCCTTATCTCCGGCATGGAAACCATCCGGTCTTCAACGCTTGAACTTCTCAAACAGTTTGAAGCCGCCGGAGGCAAAATCATTGTGGCGGGCCAAGCTCCGCAATACATCGACGCACAGCCTGCGAAGTTTCCAATGTTTGGAAAAATTGAATTCACCCAAGAAGCGGTATTGGCCTCTGTTCCCGCACCGCAGGCTGTTGTAGAGTCTGAAAACATCTTCGGCCAATTGCGGAAAACGGACGACGGCCTCCTCTTTGCCGCGCTCAACGTCAATCGCGACGAGCGGCGCGAAAACGTCACCGTCCGCATCCGAACCGATCTGCCGATCAGCGAATGGAATTGCGAAACCGGGGAGATCTTCGCGGTTGAAACTGAAGTTTCCAATGGTTGGAAAACATTTACCGCCGATTTTCCAAAGGGTGGACAGAAACTCTGGATTGCATCGGAAAGTTTCCAAACCTTGGGAAAAAACATTCCGTCGCAAGGCGATTGTTTCCAAACCTTGGAAATCGCTGGCCCATTCGAATACGCGCTTTCGGAACCCAATATCTGTGTCCTCGACGCGGCGGAATATCGCATCGACGGAGGGGAGTGGCAGCCGGAACTCGACGTGCTCAAAATCGATCAGAAAATCCGCGACGCGCACGGCATCCTGCGGCGCGGCGGCGAAATGCTTCAGCCGTGGTTCACGGCACAGCATCCCGTCAAAGAACTCTGCACTGTTGAACTGCGTTTTAGCTTCGAGATCGGAACGCTTCTCGAATGGATGGATCTCGTCATTGAAGAGCCCGAAAACTTTACGGTCGAGTTCAACGGCCGTTCGCTCGATTTCGATGATTCCAAACCCTGGATCGACATCGCCTTTCACCGCATCCGCATCCCGGCGAAGTTTCCAATCATTGGAAAAAATGAAATTACTCTGAAAACCCGCTATCGCGAAAACAGCAATCTCGAAGCCGTTTACCTGCTTGGCGATTTCGGGGTTCAACTGAATGGAACTGTTTGCCGAATTGTTCCAATGCCTGGGAAACTCGACGTCGGCGACATCTGTCCACAGGGATTTCCGTTCTACTCCGGAGCGATCACCTATCGCATGCCGCTTCCGGACGGAACGAAACGCCTGCGGCTTCCTGAAATCGGCGGGGCCTGCGCCAAAGTGAACGGGCGGATTCTCGGCTGGGACCCCTTTGAAGCCGAGGTGTCCGGAGATACAGTTGACGTCGAAATCATCCTCACCCGTCGCAACACGTTCGGCCCGCTGCACGACAGCGTTAAGGGCCGGAGGCACAATGCGCCTAACCATTGGTTAACCGAAGGGGCGGATTTCAGCAAAAATTTTATTCTTATTCCCGGCGGGTGTCTTAAGGCGCCGGAATCATCTTTGAATGAAGAGGTAAAAAGTCGATGAATTCCATGGATAAGCGATACTCACAATTTAAAAACCCCGGTCGAGGATATCGTGCCAAACCGTTCTGGGCCTGGAACAGTGAACTCGAATCGGATGAATTGTGCCGGCAGATCCGGCTGTTCAAGGAAATGGGGTTCGGCGGATTTTTCATGCATTCGCGAATTGGGCTCAAAACCCCGTATTTGGGGCAGAAATGGTTCGATGTAACCCGTGACTGCATTGCGGAAGCTGCGCGAACGGATATGGAGGCGTGGCTTTACGACGAAGATCGTTGGCCGTCCGGACCGGCAGGCGGGCTGGTGACAAAAGACCCGTCCTGCAGAATGAAGGTTCTGCGGGTTCATCGTAACCCTGAATCGATCGAAACTATTATGTCGGCTGCGATTCAGTACTGGTGGTTTGCTGTTGAGTTCAGGGATACAGAAGCCGTTTGTTACCGTAAACTTTCTTCGGCGTCGGATGAGCTGTCAGCAGGAGAAGATCGGGTTGCGTTTACGGTTGAGTACAGCCCGGGATCCTCCTGGTTTAACGGATACACGTATCTGGATACTCTAAGCGAGGACGCCGTTGCAGAATTTATTCAGAGTACGCATGAGCGGTATCGACAGGAAGTGGGCGAGCATTTCGGAAAAACAGTTCCCGGAATTTTTACCGACGAGCCTAACCATGGTCCGGTTTTCCGGGAATGCTGGGGGATCGTACATTCCGTTCCGTGG
>JBFWJN010000255.1:0-4719 GCA_050253185.1 Kiritimatiellales bacterium
TAGACAATCACGGTATTGTCGAGCTGTCCCTGCTCTTTCAGACAGTCGAGATTGCGGCCGACGCTGTCATCAATGCATTTTGCCATGCCGCAGTATTGCCCTTTCCATTCCCGCAAGAGCTGTTCGACCGGCTTTTGGTAACGCGCCGCCTGAGTGGTCATAAAGGTTGCCTGAATTTCTTTCGTCTGCGCCATCGGCATGAACTCCGGCACCTCCAGCGTTTCGGGCAGCGGCATATCCTCGGGCTTATACTGCGTACTGTACGGCGTGCGGGTCCAGAACGGAGTGTGCGGATCGGGGATGCTGACCATGCAGCAGAAGGGGTTGGTCCGCTCCTTCCGGAGGAAGTCGATGGTTTTTTGCGCCAGCCAGTCCGTGGTGTAGGTTTTTTCGTCGCCGATTTCCCGGTAGATGAACGCCTCCGGTTTCTGTCCGGGCCGATCCACAAATTTTTTGCCGTGCCAGCATTCAAACATATAGCGGCTGTCGGAGAAGCCCATGGCCCGATCCGGCGGAATCCATACCGGACAGCCGCTGGCGTCTTTACCGACCATCTCCCCGGTCAGCGCCGGCGGGCCGTCCAAATGCCATTTCCCGATGTATCCGGTGTCGTACCCGTTGCGCTGAAGTACATGTGCAAAGGTTTCCACACTTGGGCGAAGAGGTTCGTCGTTGCCGAATGCACCGTGATTATAAGCGTAGAGTCCAGAGAGAAAGCATCCGCGTGACGGAGTACAGACCGCGCTGTCGCAGAAAAAACTGTTGAACACTGCGCCGTCGCGTCCGATTGAATCGATGTTCGGCGTATCAACCAGCGTTCCGCCATACGCTCCCAGCGTCCACGGGGCCTGCTGATCGGTGTGGATGATCAGCACATTGGGTCTTGCTGACGCGTTGCGGACAACCGCTTTACCGAAAAACGGAATGCCCGCCGTGCCGACGGCAACGCTTTTAACGAAGGATCTTCTTTTCATTCTGCATCCTTTTGATGGATGTGAAGCTGCTCCATGTAGATGCGCGTGACGGGATATTTCCGAAGAATTAAAAACGAAACCGCTATAATGAGCGGCCCGGAAAGGAAGGTCATAACCGCCACGTTGCGCGCCGCCTCCGCGGTCTGTGTCTCTGCACCGGCCACGATGCCCGCGCCGGTCACCAGCCAGCCGGTGATCAGCAGACCGATCGACGAGGAGGCTTTAAGCAGGAAGCTGAACACGGCAGCATAACTGCCGTTTTTCAGCAGCCCGGTGCGCTGCTGGTTGATGGCGGAGAGGTCGGCCACCATGGAAACGGCCAGCGGAACCACAATTCCGCATCCGCCCCACCACATCATCTGGCAAAGTCCAAACAGAATGGTTGCCAGAGGAATGCTTACCCCGTTGATTGTCAGCACCTGTCGGGGTTCGACAATTCCGCCTGTAAAGAGAGCCAGCAGGCTCAAACCGCCCAGCATACTGAGGCTCATGCCGATATATCCCGCCGGTTTTTTATCGAACCGCCTGACCAGTCGAACCAGATTGAGTGATCCCAGCGCGAAAGCAAGCATTCCCGCCCCGTGCACAAAGGTTTTTTCCGTGGCGGTGAAGCGCATGTAATGCACATAAGTGAACATCTGAACCTGCGCCGTCATGAGCATTGCAAGCTGCGCAAAACTGAAAAACCCGAAGATATACCAGACCGGCCGATCCTGAAAAATGGAACGGATGTTCCGGAAAAAAGCCCGCAAGTTGTTTCCTTCCATGGACAAATTGCGGGTGTCCACCGCATAGCGACGGGTTGCCAGAACACAGAAAAAAACCAGCACAAGGGCCGCCAGGGCCAGGGTCGCGCCCATAACCAGATAATTACTCTGGATCAGAGAACCGTCAATCCGGCTGCCATCCGAAGCAATTTCGTCTTTAAAAAACAGCGACCACGCAACCGCGCCGAACAACAGATTCACCATCTGATTGACAGAAAAGCGTGCCCCCTGAAGCCGGGAGCGATCCTCATAGTCCTGACAAACTTCGAACCCAAGTGCGCTGTAGGGAACCACGTATACGGTCAGCGCGGTTCTCACCAACAGGTTGATCAGCAGGATGCAGCAGAAGATGGCAGCGGGAGAGGAGAACCGGACGGGCACAGTCCACAGCATAAAAAAGCAAAAGGCCAATGCGGTTCCGCCGAAGAGAATGTACGGATGGCGCCGACCGAACCGGCTGCGCGTATTATCGGAGATGTGTCCCATAACCGGATCCGTGACCGCATCCCAAAAAAGCGTGATGCTCATCGCAATTCCCGCATACGCCGCGCTAATGCCTAGGATCTGCGTGTAGAAAAGCATCGCAAAGTTCCCCATGCCGTTCATGGTAATGGAGGAAGCTCCCTCCCCCAGTGCGTAGCCGAAAATCCGGAGCGTTGATATTCCTGTTTTGTGTTCGGGTTTATTTTTCATTCGATAAAATTCCATCATCGTTCATGTTCTGCATTTCAATCCGATCCTGTCCCCGGTTGTTCTTCAATGTCACATTGTCCGAATACTGGATGGTGATCAACGGACCGGTTGGAGAACCGCTCATAAATGTATTGCCTTCCGCGACCAGACCGGAAACACCGCTCAGCTCCAGCGCTGGGCCCGAAACCGCCTCAAACACGTTGCCCAAAAAGTAAATATTCTTTTGGATCGGCACGCTCATAGACCCTCCCAGCCTGCAACCGGCGACCTGCACGGCGGGCCCTCCATAGCTGTAGCCGCACTCCGAAACCCGGTTGTCCTGTATAACCAGATCCCGCGCCCAGAAGCCCTCCGGCCAGCCCGGCTCGTTGGCAATGCGCAGGCCCGGGAGCGAGAGCCCTTCAAATCGGTTGTTTTCGACCAGCCCGAAGCCGGTTCGCAGCAGAACGCCGTAACGCCGCCCGTCATGCATGTAATTATTCCGATACACAAATCCGCGGCCGGTCGTGTTCAGGTTGTAAATATGGTCATACCCTTTCCACGCCTTTTCATGGCCCAGCGCCTCAGCTCCCGGCGGAGCCAGGTTCATTTCCCCCACAGGATCCGAGACTACGAGACGATTCCCGGAAAACGAAACGGCAGTCGTCTCCTGTATGATCCGGCCTTCGTTCGGATCGAAGAACACCAGTTCATCGCCGGGCTGAATGCCGGCCCGGGCATGGACCGTCATTTCCGTCGGCGAAGCCCGGCTCAAAATAAAAATCGGCAGGCCGTACAAATTCATACAATCATCCGAAAGCCCCTCGAAATCGCAGTTTTCCACCCAGGGACCGACTCGCGATGACTGGCAGATCACGCCGCCGCCGCCATTGGTAATCAAACGGTTTCCTTTCAGGCGAACCACGCAGTTCAGGATATTCAGACGGGATGTCTCCGCCCCGATAAACAACGGGCTTGGACAGGAATAGATCGTGACGTGATCAAAGGTGAGGTTGTCCGACCCATAATACCGGCCGATACTGGCAGACCGACCGTTGATCACAAACGCATCCCCGACTTCAAAGCTCGCTATCTGTTCCGCCTGAGCCAGCCCGATACGAAACCGCCCATCCCCCAGAGAACGAATGTTCCTGTATTCAAAAAACGAAGGAACATTGGCTTTCAGCCGGCCGGGCTGCGACGCATCTTTCAATATGCCCCAGGAAATACCCTGGGAATTGCAGCTCAGGAAAAACGGATCATCCGGCGGCGGGAAGCCCGGATGCAGCTCAAGCACAAAATCCGCATCAGCCGGACTCACCTCCACCACGGTTCCCTGTGAGAACGGAAGGGGATCATAGTCGACGGAAAAGTTCCGGAAAATCAGGTTGCTTGAAGAGTCTGCCCAGATGACGGAAACATCCTGCCGGTGAATCCGGAATTCTGCACCCTGCCCGTCGATAATCAGGTTCCGGCAGTTCTGCAGCCGAATGGCCGTATTTTCCCTTCCCAACAGAAAATCCGGGGTGCCCGGCCCGAAGTCGTACACCCCCGGCTCAAAATCAATCTGCACCGGCCCGTTCATGGAATGCGCCTTTTCGACCGCCGCCTTCACTGCGTCGTGATCATCTTTTCCGTCGTCGGGCAACGCCCCGAAGTCCCTCACGTTCATAGTGGCCCGAACATCCAGATGGGTCAGCGGCTCTCCCCGGGTTTTCAGAATCTGTTCCCGCAGTGTTTCTACAGTATCCAAAGGTTCAACAGAGAAACCGGCAAGCGCAGCGCCCATAAAGATTCCACCCACAACTGATTTTTTAAACCTACCTTTTTTCATTCCACGTTCCTTTTACACTTAGTTAAATTCAATCCGTCCCTGATCTAGGTTGTTGGTCAGGATAATATTTTCCGAATATTGAATGGTGATCAACGGACCGGTTGGCGAACCGCTCGTCAATGTATTGCCTTCCGCCGTCAGATTGGAAACCCCGCTCAATTCAAGCGCCGGACCGGCGACCGCATTGAACACATTGTCCAGAAGGTAAATATTTTTCTGGAACGGGACAGGATTAAAAACCTCCGCAGTCCCGTTGAGTTTTTTTGAGGCAATGCTCACACAGGGCTCCGAGTTCCCGTATCCGCACTCCGAAATCCGGTTGCTTTGAATGACGAGATTCTGCGTCCAGAACCCTTCCGGCCAGCCGATGTTGTTTTCCAAAACCATTCCTTTGAGGGAAAGTCCTTCAAAAACATTGTTCTCCACCAATCCGTAACTCGCCTTGAGAAGAAGGCCGTAGCGCCGTCCGTCA
>JBFWJN010000256.1:0-4652 GCA_050253185.1 Kiritimatiellales bacterium
CATTCACTGATTGTTGAAAAATCCAGAAACGCCTCTTCGATGAAGGGCAATCCAATTGACCTGACCGATGAAGAATTGATGCAGGTCCTGCGGGAGTCATTGTAGGCGTGATGGTTTTTCAGTCAGACTATCGCGATGTGTATCGCAATCTCGCGATGGAGGAGTGGCTGCTGGACAACGCGCCGGAACTGCCGGTGCTGGTGCTGTATGTCAACTCGCCGTGCGTCGTCATCGGTAAAAATCAGAATCCGTGGCGCGAGTGCCGACTGTCACTGATGGAACAGGAAGGTGTTCCGCTGGCGCGGCGCGTTTCCGGCGGCGGCGCGGTGTACCACGACGAAGGCAATCTGAATGTCGGCGTGATTGTTTCACGCACGAAGTACGCCGAAGAGAAACAGTACGATCTGATTTTCCAAACCTTGGAAAAATTCGGGATCAAAGGTTCCAGACTTGGGAAAAATTCTCTGGCAGTAAATGATTTGAAGTTTTCCGGTCAGGCCTTCTGCTACCGTCGCGACCGGGTGCTGCATCATGGAACCCTTTTGGTGAATGCCGACCTCTCGCGACTCGGCCGCTATCTCGGCCCGGAGGTTGACGGTATTGAAACCAAGGCCGTGGCCTCGGTCCCGGCAAAAGTTGCTAATCTTTCATCATTTGCACCGGAGCTGACGGTGGAAAAGCTTTCGAATGCTTTGGTCGCAACATTCCAAGAGAGGTATGGGAGTGATGGCGTAACGGATTGGTGGAGTGAGGTAGACGTTAAGAAATATGCCGGAACGCAGTTCCTTCCAATGATTGGAAAAATTTCTTCCAATGATTGGAAACTTGGCCACACGCCGCGCTTTACGGTGGTACGAAACGGTCAGCGGCTGGAGGTCGAAAAGGGTCAGGTCGTGAACCTGGATGGAGCGCCGCTGTTTTCGGAGTGGGTAAAGGGCTGACAGCCGGGGCGGGTTGGAGTAGGTTGGCGCGCCATGTATGCGTTGCCCCGAAATCAAAAACTCAGAGCGGTGGTTCTGATGCTCCTGTCATCTTTCAGTTTTGCGGCGATGGGCGCCCTGATTAAGCTGGCGGGGAATCTGCCGACGGACGAAAAGGCGTTCTTTCGGAATCTGATCAGTCTGCTGGTGGCGTCGGCGCTGCTGATCCGTCGTCGGCAGTCGCCCTGGGGACAGCGGGCAAACCGTTCGTTCCTGATTGCACGCGGCGTATTCGGAACGATCGGAGTAATTTTTTATTTCTACGGGATCGACCATCTGATTCTGGCGGATTCGGGGATGCTGAATAAGATGCATCCGTTTTTTGTCGCCATTTTTGCGGCCCTGTTTCTAAAGGAAAGGCTGTCGCGTCATCAGATGTGTTCGCTGCTGATTGCGCTGGGCGGGGCGATGCTGATTATCAAGCCGAGTTTTGATTTTTCGCAATCGGGTCCGGCAATGATCTGTTTTCTGTCGGCGGTGTTTGCGGGGCTTGCCTATGTGTTTGTCAGCTATCTGGGCGATAAGGAGAACAGTTATACGATCGTGTTTTATTTTTCGCTGATTTCGACGCTGATGTGTTTCCCGTTGGCGCTGAGGCATTTTGTGACGCCCGGCATCGGTCAGCTTGCACTGCTGCTGGGGGCCGGCGGGGCGGCGGCGGTCGGGCAGTTTTCACTGACGGTCGCCTATCGGCTGGCTCCGGCCGGCGAGGTGTCGATTTACAATTATTCCAATGTGATTTTTTCGAGCCTGCTGGGGATTGTGTTTTTTGCAGAGCTGCCGGATGGCCTGAGTCTGGCCGGGTATCTGCTGATTATTGCGGCCGGATACATTATTTTCCGGTTCGGGGCGGTGAAAAAGCCGTTGATGAAAGCCGAAGCCGCCGCTCATTGATTTGCTGACGGGATGAGCTGCGTTGTGCACTTGCACCGTCCGGATGAAGACGTTATCTGTTTTCTGTGTTCAGAAGGGATGTGCAAATGGAGATGTTCACAAAACTGATTTCGATGCTGTCGGGCTGGGTGTGGGGTCCGCTGATGCTGCTTCTGCTGGTCGGCACGGGGCTGTATCTGACAATCCGGCTGAAGGGCCTTCAGTTCCGGGCGCTGCCGCTGGCGCTGCGCCTGATTTTTCATAAGGAACAGGGACATGCCGGCGACATCAGCCATTTTGCGGCGCTGATGACGGCGCTGTCGGCAACCGTCGGAATCGGCAATATCGTTGGCGTGGCCACCGCGATTACGCTGGGCGGGCCGGGCGCGGTGTTCTGGATGTGGATAACCGGCCTGGTCGGCATGGCGACAAAATATTCCGAGGCCGTGCTGGCGGTGAAATATCGCGAGCACGGGAAGCACGGAATGCGCGGCGGGCCGATGTATTATCTGTCGAAAGGCGCGGGGCTGCCGTGGCTGGGCGGACTGTTCGCCTTTTTCACGATGATGGCCGCGTTCGGCATCGGCAATATGACGCAGGCCAATGCGGCGTCCGGGATCCTTGAAGCCGTGTTCCATGCAAAGCCGTGGGTGAGCGGGCTGGTGCTGATGGTGCTGACGGCGCTGGTGATTCTCGGCGGCATTCGGTCGATCGGCCGGTTCACGTCGCTGTTGGTGCCGTTTATGATTGTCAGCTACATCGCTGCCGCCCTTGTGGTGCTGATCCTGAATGCTCCTGAAATTCCCCATGCGTTTGGCCTGATTTTCCGGTGCGCCTTTTCGCCGTTTGCCGCGGCGGGCGGATTGACCGGCGCGACGGTGGCCGCCGCGATGCGTTTCGGCATCGCGCGCGGCGTGTTTTCGAATGAGTCGGGGCTTGGATCGGCGCCGATCGCTGCGGCGGCGGCACGCACGCAGGAACCGGTCCGGCAGGCGCTGGTGAGCATGACGCAGACGTTTATCGATACGCTCGTCGTCTGCACCATGACGGCCCTGGTGATTCTAACGGCGTCACCCTGGACCGAAGGGGTGGATGCCGGTCAGCTGACCAGCGTCAGTTTTTCGGAAACATTGGGGGAACCTGGCCGGATCCTGGTTGCGCTGGCGACCGTGCTCTTTGCTTATTCCACGCTGATCGGCTGGAATTATTACGGTGAAAAAGCGGTTGAATATCTGTTTGGCAACCGCGCGATCCGGATTTACCGTATCTTCTTTATTGCGATGGTGATGACCGGCGCGATGATCAAACTGGAAACCGTCTGGAACTTTTCCGACCTGATGAACGGAATGATGGCGATTCCCAACCTGATCGGACTGCTGCTGCTGTCGAACGTGATCAAGGAAGAGACGGACCGTTATTTTAAAGGGGAGAACTGAATTATGCCGCTGATGTTTGATATGCCGCTGGAAAAGCTGCGGGAGTACCGCGGGATCAACCCGCGCCCGGCCGATTTTGATGAATACTGGGATAAAGCCCTCGCCGAAATGAATGCGGTGGATCCGCAGATTGAAATCATTCCCGCCGAATTCCAGACGCCGTTTGCAACCTGCTCGCACCTCTGGTTTACCGGCGTCGGCGGCGCGCGGATTCACGCCAAACTGCTGCAGCCGAAACAGGTTCAGGGAACGCATCCGGCGGTTCTGATGTTTCACGGCTACACCGGCGATTGCGGCAACTGGACCGACAAGCTCGGCTATGCCGCCGCTGGATTCACGGTTGCGGCGCTCGACTGCCGCGGGCAGGGCGGTCTGTCCGAAGACGTCGGCGGCGTCAAAGGCAACACGCATCGCGGGCAGATCATCCGCGGGCTCAACGATGCTCCGGAAAAACTGCTGTTTCGCCAGATCTTTCTCGATACTGCCCAGCTGGCCAAAATTGTGATGGAAATGGATGACGTCGATGAAACCCGCGTCGGCGCCATGGGCGGCAGCCAGGGCGGCGGGCTGACGCTGGCCTGCGTGTCGCTGGAGCCGCGCATTAAACGCGCTGCACCGATTTTTCCGTTTTTGTCGGACTACCGCCGCGTGTGGGAAATGGATAAATGCGAGCGGGCCTATGAGGAACTGAAAGAGTTCTTCCGCCATTTTGACCCGCTTCATGAACGCGAAGATGAATATTTCACCAGACTGGGCTATGTCGATATCCAGAATCTCGTGCCGCGCATTAAAGCTGATATCATGATGGCGACCGGCCTGATGGATACGGTCTGTCCGCCGTCCACCCAGTTTGCTGCCTACAACAAAATCGCCTCAAAAAAGTCGCTCGAAATCTATCCCGATTTTGGTCACGAAAACCTGCCCGGTTTCGCAGACAAAACCTTCGAGTTTATGATGGGGCTGTAATTCGCAAAGCTCCTTTCCTCTATTTTAGGGGCGGGAGTCTTTGCTCGACTCTCACTTGAAGAGAAACCGGCCCGAGTTTGATCAGAGAGATGGACTGATCGTTAGCGAAAGTTGCAAAACAGAAAACGAATCAGATGGAAGATTTTTGTGTTTTACTCAGAAGGGCTTAATGGTTGTTTGCGCCCTTTTATTTCATAAATGATTGTTCTGTCTTGTACTTTAACCTCTAGATAGTTGCCCGTTTCTTCCGCAACAGTTTGGAGTAGCCCAAGAGGCGGACTTGAGAATTTGGACCACCGGCTAAGTTAGGTTTTGGCGCATGGCTCCTGAACATGAAAGGATGGGAGCTATGAAGAATCAGAGACGGAAACATACGGCGGAATTCAAGGCTCGTGTA
>JBFWJN010000257.1:0-4642 GCA_050253185.1 Kiritimatiellales bacterium
CGCGCCGTCCAGCACTCGAAGGGAGCGCTCCACCTCTACGGTGAAATCGACGTGTCCGGGGGTATCAATGATATTGATCTGCCGGTCCTTCCAGAAACAGGTTGTCGCGGCACTGGTAATCGTGATTCCGCGTTCCTGCTCCTGCTCCATCCAGTCCATGACGGCAGTGCCTTCATGCACTTCGCCCATTTTATAAACGCGGCCGGTATAGTAGAGGATGCGTTCCGTCGTGGTCGTCTTGCCGGCGTCAATATGGGCGACAATGCCGATGTTGCGAATCGAGGACAGACTGCGCCCGCGCGCCGCATCTTCCCGTGGGGAAGACGCAGAGCCCTTCGCATGTTTTCCATCCTGTTTCACAGCAGCGGTCATTTCCGTACTCGATCATTACCACTTATAATGAGCAAACGCCTTGTTTGCCTGAGCCATTTTGTGGGTATCGTCCCGTTTTTTGATGGCAGATCCCTGCCCGGAGTAGGCGTCCAGAAGCTCAATCGCCAGAGCGCGGCGCATCGGCATTCCGCGGCGGGCGCCGGAATACTGAATCAGCCAGCGGCAGGCCAGAGCAATCTGACGCTTCGGGCTGACTTCCAGCGGCACCTGATAGGTCGCACCGCCGACGCGGCGGGATTTGACTTCCAGCTTCGGCTTCACGTTGTCCACCGCACGGTTGAACACCGCCAGCGGATCTTCGTCCTTCAACTTCTTCTGGATATCTTCCAGCGCACCGTAAACAATCGAAGAGGCGGTAGTCTTTTTACCGCGCTCCATAATGCCGTTGATCATATAAGCCACGAGCTCGCTGTTGAAACGAGGATCGGGCGTGATCGTCCGCTTATCTGCTCTGCGTCTTCTTGCCATGGTTCAGAAACTTTCTTTATGATGCTTTCGGTTTTTTGGCCCCGTATTTCGAACGACCCTGCTTCCGGCCGTTCACACCCAGACAGTCGAGGGTGCCGCGCACGATATGATAGCGGACCCCCGGAAGGTCTTTCACCCTGCCTCCGCGAACCAGTACCATACTGTGTTCCTGAAGGTTGTGGCCTTCACCCGGAATATAGGCGTTGATTTCGCGTCCGTTGGTCAGGCGCACACGCGCAACTTTACGAAGAGCCGAGTTCGGCTTTTTCGGAGTCATCGTCTTCACCAGAAGACAGACGCCGCGACGCTGCGGACAGTTCGTCAGCGCAGGCGATTTCTTCTTTTTCTGAAGCGGACTGCGCGGTTTTCTAATCAGTTGGTTTATTGTAGGCATAGGTTCCTTCCATCAAAAAAAACGAGCGGCAGATCATAGGGTTCCACCGCCCGCCCCGCAAGCATTAAGATTTAACTTTCTGCGGTTTTTTCCTCCTGCATGTCCAGCGGGTTGGAGCCCAGCGCATCTTCCACGCTGATCTCTTCGCCGAGCTTGACCGGGCGGATGTTCTTGTAAAGCGGGAAACCGGTACCGGCCGGAATCAGATGACCCATAATCACGTTTTCCTTGAACCCGCGAAGCTGGTCGATACGTCCCAGTGTTGCAGCCTGCGTCAGAACACGGGTGGTGTCCTGGAACGAAGCGGCCGAAATGAAGCTTTCGGTGGCCAAGGCGGCCTTGGTGATACCGAGCAGAACCGGCGAAGCGGCAGCCGGGCGGCGGCCCTCTTCCATGGCGCGCTGGTTGACTTCCTGAAACTTCTGTTTCTCAACCTGCTCGCCCCAGAGGAATTCGGTGTCGCCGGGATCAGTGATTTTCACCTTGCGCAGCATCTGGCGGACAATCACTTCGACGTGCTTGTCGTTGATTTCCACACCCTGCAGGCGGTACACCGCCTGCACTTCGTTCACCAGATACTCCTGAAGCTCCTGAGGACCGCAGACTTCAAGCAGTTCCTGCGGAACAATCGGTCCTTCCGTCAGCTGCTGTCCCTTCATGACGATGTCGCCGGAGTAGACAATCACGTGTTTACCCATCGGAATCAGGTGTTCCTCTTCCGTTCCGGTCGCCAGGTCGCGAACGATCAGCTGTCGTTTACCGCGGGCGATTCCGCCGAGTTCCACCACCCCGTCGATCTTCGCAATCTCGGCGGCTTCCTTCGGACGGCGGGCCTCAAACAGCTCAGCCACCCGCGGCAGACCCCCGGTAATATCCTTGGTACGGGCCTGCTTCCGCGGTGTCTTCGCCAGTGTGGCACCGGCGCTGATCTTCATGCCTTTGGTCACCATCACGTGGGCGGCGGCCGGAATCGAGTAATAGGCGGCCGCGTTTCCGCCGGCGTCTTTCACAACGATCTGCGGATGCAGGTCTTCCTTGTGCTCCAGCACAACCAGACCTTCAACGCCGGTCGTTTCGTCTTCAGCCTTCTGGACGGTGACCCCTTCGATAAAGTCGAGAAAGTCAATCGTACCGTCCTGCTCGGAAAGAATCGGAACACTGTACGGATCCCAGCTGACGATCATTTCGCCGCGTTTCACACGGGCTCCGTCTTCCACAGCAATCACGGCACCGATAACGGTGGTATAGCGTTCCAGCTCGCGACCTTCTTCATCGTAGGTCACCACGTTGCCGTTTTTGTTCAGGATCACATGGCCGGTTTCGACTTTGACGGTACGCAGGTTTTCATAGCGCACGATGGAGTCTTCCTTAGCGAGGATCTTCGGCTGTTTAAAGACCGAACTCGCCGTTCCCCCGATGTGGAAGGTACGCATAGTCAGCTGCGTACCCGGCTCACCGATGGACTGGGCGGCGATAATACCGACCGGTTCCCCGAGCTTGGCTTCCTTGCCGGAGGCCAGGTTGCGACCATAGCACTTTGCGCAGGTTCCACGACGCGATTCACAGGTGAGCACACTGCGGATGCGGACTTTTTCCACACCGACACGCTCGATTTTCTTCGCGGCGTATTCGTCGATGATTTCGTTGGCGGCAACCACCACTTCATTGGCATTGTGCGGATCGCAGATGTCGTCACAGGCGGTACGGCCGATGATGCGCTGCGCCAGGGAAACGAGTTCGTCATCCCCGTCCGTGATCGCACTCACTTCAATGCCGTTCAGCGTGTGGCAATCCTCTTCCATGATGATAATGTCATGGGCCACATCGACCAGCTTGCGGGTCAGGTAACCGGAGTCCGCGGTTTTCAGCGCGGTATCGGCCAGACCTTTGCGGGCACCGTGGGTTGAAATAAAGTATTCCAGAACGCTCAATCCTTCGCGGAAGTTCGCGATAATCGGACGTTCGATAATTTCGCCGGACGGCTTCGCCATCAGACCGCGCATACCGGCCAGCTGACGAATCTGCTGACGGCTGCCTCGGGCGCCGGAGTCCACCATGATGAAGACCGGGTTAAGGTCTTTCTGCGACTCGACGTTATTCGGATCTTCGTTGCGTTCGAGCGTACTAAACAGCTTGCCGGTCAGCTTGTCGTTGGCGTCCGTCCAGATGTCGATGACCATGTTGTAGCGCTCACCGTCGGTGATCAGACCTTTTTTGTATTTGTCTTCAACCTCGTTGATCGCTTTACGGGCCGTGCCAATCAGTTCCGCTTTTTCAGGAGGAATAATCATGTCGGACAGACCGATCGAAACCCCCGCGGCGGTTGCCTGGGCAAATCCGAGGTTTTTCAGCTTATCAAGAAGCTTCACCGTAGCGTCATGTCCGGCCACTTCGTAGCAGTGTTCAATCAGCTTACCGAGCAGCTTCTTGCTGATGCGGTCGTTCACAAAGCCGATGCTGTCCGGCCAAACTTCGTTGAAGAATACACGTCCGGCAGTGGTGATGATCACCGACTTGGCCTGGTCGCCGAATTTGGTTTCGCGCTGATAGTCCGGGTTCCGGTAACGGATCCGGTCGTGCAGTTTCAGCACGCCTTCGTCAAAAGCGGTATGCACTTCGTTGATGTCCGCCAGCAGCGGCAGGTGCTCCTGAACCTCTTTGCCCCCGTTCTTCCGGGCTTCAATCAGATAAGGCTGAGAGAAGCTGGTCAGGAAGTAGCAGCCCAGCGCAATATCCTGCGTCGGGGTGGTGATCGGCTTCCCGCTCGACGGCGAGAAGATGTTATTCGGTGCAAGCATCAGGCTCTTCGACTCGATCTGCGCTTCAACGGACAGCGGCACGTGAACGGCCATCTGGTCACCGTCGAAGTCCGCGTTGTAGGCGGTACAGACGAGCGGATGCACCTGAATGGCCTCCCCTTCAATCAGTACCGGCTCAAAGGACTGAATGGAAAGGCGGTGCAGCGTCGGCGCGCGGTTGAGCATGACGGTGTGGCCTTTGGTCACTTCGTCGAGAATATCCCAGACGATTTCCTCTTCGCGCTCGATCATTTTCTTTGCGCTGCGGACCGTGTGGACAATGCCGCGTTCTTTCAGCTTGCGGATGATGAACGGTTCAAAGAGAACCAGAGCCATTTTCTTCGGCAGACCACACTGGTTCAGCTGAAGGCTCGGACCGACGACAATCACGGAACGTCCGGAATAGTCGACGCGTTTACCCAGCAGGTTCTGGCGGAAACGGCCCTGTTTTCCCTTGAGCATGTCGCTCAGGGTTTTCAGAGGGGGGTTGCCCGGACCGCTGACGGCGCGGCCGTGGCGGCCGTTGTCAAACAGTGCGTCGACCGCCTGCTGAAGCATCCGTTTTTCGTTGCGGATAATCACTTCCGGC
>JBFWJN010000258.1:0-4561 GCA_050253185.1 Kiritimatiellales bacterium
CCGTCGCAAGATCATTTTAAGAAGATTGATCCCTTTTCAGAAATCGGCTAAAAATCCCGCGTTTTTGTCGCAGAGTTTTTCTACCTAACACCGGAATTCCTGTGATAGGCAGATAAAGTTTCTGTCTAATAAACTGTTCGGCGGAAACATAGACAAACAGAGGAGGAATAATGAAAAAGATAGTTGTAGCGATCGTGGTTCTTGGCTGCATGTTTGTGGTCACAATGGCAAATCCTGTATCAGCGATCAGTAGATCGAAAGCGAAGGCCGACCTTAAGGCATCATTGGAAAAGGACTACGGCAGCAACTACTCGACGATAGAGATGCTACTCAACGCAGGAATGGAAGCCTACGACGGACTCTGCAAGGTTCCGGATACCACAGTCAACAACAACATCCTCAGAGACCTGTTAAAGGACTATTACCCGTCCTTCTCAACAATCCAAATGCTATACAAAGCAAACAAGGACGCTCACGACAGACTCAACGGGCAATAGATTAATCGCCGAACCACCATTAAGCCCTATTTGAGTAAAGACAAAAATTTCGCTTAATCAATCGTGACGGTGTGTGTGTCGTCCCAATCAATTTCCACCCCAACCGAGTTCAAGAAAAGGGGTCCGTTAAATTAATGTTTTCAAAAGGGTACGCCGCCCTGACCTGATTCCAATACCCGAAAATCTGTGTTATCCGTTTTTATCCGCGGTTGCTTTTTCCTTCTTCTGGCGGTCGGCGGAAGGCAGGCGCAGGTCCATGAGCCCGCCTTGAGTGGAGCAAATCAGCAGGCGCTGTTCGCCGTCGATGGTGACGGGATACGGCAAGATGCGCAGCTGCATGAGAACCTGCACCTGATTTTCGGTGAGCGTCAGGTTTTTATAGTGTGGATCGAGCACAAACGAGCAGCCCTCTTTCCAGCCGGAACAGCCGTAGGCGGTGCGGCCGCGAATAATTTCTTTTCCGCACAACGGACAGCTGCCGATTCGTGACAGGTCCAGAATTCCTGCTGCGCCGCCCTGAACCAGTTCCTGAATGTAGGAGCCGATCTCGTTCATGAACTTTCCGGCATCGATTTCGCCGCGTTCGATCTGCTTAAGCTTTCCTTCCCACTCGCCGGTCATTTCCGGCGATTTCAACAGCGGGTCGCGAATGAGCGCGACAAGACAGCGGCCCATGTCGGTACAGAGAATCTGTTTCTTTTCGCGACAGATGTAGTTGCGCTGGATGAGTGTTTCGATGATGGCCGCGCGCGTGGCGGGCGTGCCGATGCCGCGCTCCTTGAGCGCTTCGCGCAGCGCGTCGTCTTCGACCCATTTGCCGGCGGCTTCCATCGCGCCGAGCAGCGAGTTTTCCGTGAAATGTTTCGGCGGCTTGGTTTTACCTTCGCGCAGGAACGGCTCGTGCGGTCCGCTTTCGCCTTTGGTGAATTCCGGCAGCGCCTGCGAGTCGTCCTCGTCGTCCGATGAACTTTTCTTTTTCGGGAAGAGCACGGTCCAGCCAGGCTTGACGATCTGTGTGCCTTTGGCCTGAAACGGAACTTCGTTGCTGACGCCGTCGACTGTGGTGAGCGCTTTGACGCAGACCGGATAGAACGCGGCGATGAACTGCGTGACGATGGCGTCGTAAATCACCTGCTCATTGGAGGCCAGCGTACGCGGCAGCACGCCGGTCGGAATGATGGCGTGGTGATCGGTGACTTTCTTGTCGTCGATGATGCGCTTGGTGAACGGCAGTTTATCGAGTTTCAGCGGCGCAATCTGCTCGGCATAGAGTTTTTCCAATGATTGGAAAATTTTCGGAATGCGCGGCTTCATGTCCTTGTTGAGGTAGCGCGAGTCGGTACGCGGATAAGTCACCAGCTTGGCTTCATACAGGTTCTGGATCGCGGCCAGCGTATCGGCGGCGGAGAGTCCGTGAGATTTATTGATTTCGCGCTGAAGCGTGGTGAGGTCGAAGAGCTGCGGCGGCTGTTCTTTTTTTTCTTTGCTGTCGATACCGGTGATTTCGAACGGCTGACCGGTGATCTTTTCCAGCAGCGGCTGCGCTTTTTCCAGGGATTGGAAACGGTCGCCGGTATATTTAAAAACCGTCTCCCGATATTTGGTTGAAAGCTCCCAGAACGGCTTGGCGCGGAACTGGTCGATCTCGTCTTCGCGCTGGACGATCATGGCCAGCACGGGCGTCTGCACGCGGCCGATGCTCCAGAGTACGCGGTCGCCACTGCCGCCGACGCGTCCATGCCGAACGGTGTAAAAGCGCGTCGCATTCAGGCCGACGATCCAGTCGGCTTCGCTGCGGCAGCGCGCAGCGGCGTAGAGGTTGTCGTAGTCGTGTCCGTCTTTGAGTTCCTTGAACGCCTCCTGAATCGCGTCGGGTGTGAGCGAGTTGAGCCAGAGGCGGCGGATCGGTTTCTGTTCGCAGCCGCTCAGCGAAAGGATGTAGCGAAAGATGAGTTCCCCTTCCCGCCCAGCGTCGGTTGCGCAGACAATTTCTTCGGCCTGTTCACAGAGTGTCCGGATGACGCCGAACTGTTCTTCGACGCCGCGGTTTCCAATGAGCTTGAGTTTAAATTCGTCCGGAATGAATGGCAGCGTATTCAGCGCCCAGCGCTTGAGCGTTTCGTCGTAGTCGCCGGGCTCCTGCAACGTAACGAGGTGACCAAAGGCCCAGGTGACGGCACAGCCCCGACCTTCGATGTAGCCGTTTTTTTTGCCGGTGATATTAAGAACCTGCGCGATATCGCGGGCGACGGACGGTTTTTCTGCGATGACAACTTTCATAGGCGTTACTGGTCGCAGACGTTACAGATTTTTCCAACCATTGGAAACCTAAAGCCCAAAACCTCTGCTCAACGCCGGTCTTTCATCTGTTCGAGAACGCTGTCCGGAATTTCAAGGTTCCCGAAGCCGGTGCCGAGCGAGATGTCGGGGGTTCGTTTGCCGTGGAAGTCGCTGCCGCCGGTTGCGACGAGGTCGAAGTCTTCGCAGACGCGCAGAAAGGAGGCGTACTGATATTCCTTATGCGTGGAATGCCAGACCTCCAGTCCACCGAGGCCGTGCGGCTTCAGCCGTTTGACAAGGCGACGAAGCGCGCGCGAAGTGATCCCCATCTGGCCGGGATGCGCAATGACGGGAATGCCGCCTGCCCCGCGAATCAGTTCCACGCAAATTTCCGGTTCGAGTCGCCGCCGTTCGGCATAGGCCGCTTTTCCCTTGCCAAGCAGCTGCCGGAAAATTTTATCTTTGTGTTTAAAGTGTCCTTTTTCAATCAGCGCGGCGGCAAAGTGCGGGCGACCGACCAGATCGTCGCCGGCGTGCTTACGGACGTCTTCGCGGGTCAGGTTGTAGCCGAGCCGGTTGAGTTTTTCCAGGATCTGGACATTTCGTTCGCGGCGCCCTTCCCGTACCCACTGGAGCGCCTCCTGCAGGGCCGGATTTTCGAGATCAAACAGATAGCCGAGAATATGGAGGGTCACCGCGCCGAACTCGGCGCTGAGCTCAATGCCCGGCACCGGTTCGACGGAACTCGTGCGGCTGGCGGCGATAAAGCTCCGCAATCCATCGGTCGTGTCGTGGTCCGTCAGCGCCAGCGCAGACAGTCCGTTTTGTGCGGCGAGTGCAATCAGTTCCTCTGGTTTGCAGGTTCCATCGGAAAACAGAGAATGGCAATGTAAGTCGATCATTTCAGTTGGTTATTCCAAGGCTTTCCGTTTGCTTTCGCTTTATTTTCATGAACTTTGCGATTAGCAAACAGCCCCTTTTTTCGATACGTTGGGAACGATTTTAGTAGGTCAGGATCATTTAAACACGAACTAAGGAGCAGAAAATGGATCTGAAACTGATTGCGAATACGATTCGCGGACTGTCAATGGACGGCGTGCAGGCGGCAAACTCCGGTCATCCCGGTCTTCCGCTCGGCATGGCCGACGTCGCTGCCGTGCTGTGGACCCAGTTCCTCAAGCACAATCCGCAGGACCCGCAATGGGCGGACCGCGACCGCTTCATCCTGTCGGCCGGCCACGGCTCTATGCTGATCTACAGCCTGCTGCACCTCGCCGGCTACGACCTGCCGCTGGGAGAGTTGAAAAACTTCCGTCAGTGGGGCAGCAAAACCGCCGGCCACCCGGAATTCGGCCACACCGTCGGCGTCGAAACAACCACCGGCCCGCTCGGCCAGGGCTGCGGCAACGCGGTCGGAATGGCGATCGCCGAAGCGATGCTGGCCAAACGCTTTAACAGCAAAGACCACAAACTGGTCGACCACTTCACCTATGTGATCGCCTCCGAAGGCGAATTCATGGAAGGCGTTTCGCACGAAGTCTTCTCGCTGGCCGGAAACCACGGCCTCGGCAAGCTGATCGTGTTTTACGATGAAAACTTCATCAGCATCGAAGGCGACACGCACATTACCTACACCGACGATGTGAAAAAACGGATGCAGGCCTACGGATGGCACGTCCAGCAGGTCAACGGCCACAGCCATGAGGAAATTATTGAGGCAACGAAAGCCGCACAGGCGCAGACCCGCAAACCGTCGGTGATCATCTGCAAAACGACAATCGGAT
>JBFWJN010000259.1:0-4573 GCA_050253185.1 Kiritimatiellales bacterium
CAAAGAACTTCATGCTGAAGATCGGATTATTTTTGCCGGAAGCCACAGCCATATGCCGGAAATTTACGCATTAAGCAATGTGCTGGTCTCCAGCTCCAAAAAGCCGGAAAGCTTTGGCCGGACGCTGATTGAGGCAATGGCCATGAATACACCGGTGATCGCAACCCGCCACGGCGGCGCACTCGACATCATTGAGGAGGGGCGAAACGGATTTCTGGTCGAGCCCGGAAATCCAGGGGAACTGGCCGCGGCCATTCTCCGTCAGGTGAAACACCCGCTGAACCAACTTCGCAACGAGATACTGACTCGCTTTACGCTGGAACAAATGGTTGAAAAAACCATCGGAGTATATCAGAAACTGACCCATGCCTGATTCCATTCATATTATTGGAAGCAAAGGTTCCGGTGGAGCGGAACGGTTCTGTGCACGACTGGTCAACAGCCTCGGCGAGCAGAGCCGCGTACTTGCTATCAATCCGCCCGACAGTGCCGCTTCGGAACTGATCCACCCGGAAGTGCCTCAGATTCATCCGCCGATGCTCAACAACCAGGACCTGTTCAGCCGCTGGCTGATCCGCCGGGCGGCTTTCAAAAACCGGCCGGTGATCGTCCAGTCCTACATGGGCCGGGCGACCCATCTGACACACATTCCACACAACAAAGGAGTCGTACACGTCGCGCGACTCGGCGGCTACTACAATCTCAAAGCCTACCGCCATGCCCACCATCTGGTCGGCAACACAAAAGGCATCTGCGACTACCTGCTGAAAGAAGGTGTACCGCCGGAGCGCGTGCATTACATCGGCAACTTTGTGGAACCGATTGTGCCGCCACCACCCGCAGAGCTGGCCGACCTGCGCGCATCGCTGAATATTCCGGACGACGCGTTTATCATTGCCTGCGCCGCGCGCTTTCATGAGGTCAAAGGCCTGCCCGATCTGGTCGCGGCTTTTTCCAAAGTATGGAAAAAGCGTCCATCATCCCGGCTGATTCTGATTGGCGACGGACCGCTGGCCGATGAAATACGAAAACAAATCCAGACCCTGGAAATCAGCGAGGCGGTCATCCTGCCCGGCTGGTGCGATCCGAAACCGTACTACCATCTGGCAGACGTTCTGACCTGTCCGTCGCGCTACGAGCCGCTTGGCAACACCATTCTCGAGGCGTGGGCCTGCGGCAAGCCGCTGGTCGCCACACAGACAAGCGGCGCCTCTGAACTGATCACCCCGGACGAAAACGGCTTGATTACACCGATTGAGGACCCCGACGCACTGGCGAATGCTTTCGGACAGCTGATGAACAATCCGGAACTCAGAGATGCCCTGGCAGCGGCCGGAACAAAAACCGTTCAGACCCGTTTCAGCAAAACCGTTATTACAGGGAACTATCTGAACCTGTACGAAAGGCTGCTGGCAACCGCATGAAAACCGCTGTTATCCGTTTCAGTGCACTCGGGGATATTGCCTACACAATTCCATTTCTGCGCGCGTTGAAAACCAGGCCGATTTTCATCACCACGGCGATGGGACGGGAACTGCTCAAAGACGAGCTGGACGAATTCCTGATTCTGAAGAGTAAACGGCTGCCCGATGTCTGGTCGCTGGTGAGGCAGATCCGAAAACAGCGATTTGACGTGCTGATCGACCTGCAAAACAATGACCGGTCATGGGCGATGGATTCACTGAGCGGCGCAAGACAGAAATTCACGAACAAAGGCATGCCGCGCGGTGTGCCGACGTTTGACAACATGATGCGCATTCTGACACCGAGCGGCCTGCTCGGCGAGCTCGACACCCGGTTTGAACCGAAACCACGCAACTATATCGTGCTGAATACGGGATCGAGTGCCAAATGGGCGTCGAAGCGGCTGCCGGATCACAAATGGCAGGAGTTCGCCATGATTCTGATCGATCGATATAACCTGCCGTTTGTGCTGACCGGCAGTCCTGACGAAACGGATTATGTGTCCGCGTTGGCGAAAAATCTTCCCGGCGAAATCCGCAATATGGCGGGAAAAACCTCGCTGCAGGAACTCAAACACCTGCTCGGCGGCGCCTTTTTGACCGTCTCAACCGATTCTGCGGCCATGCACATTTCCGCCGCGATGAAGACTCCAACAATCGGACTCTTCGGCGCAACCAACTGGGTCCGTTCCGCCCCGCTCGGCCCGTGGGCCACCATTCTTTATGACCGCACTGTTTATCCCGATGGTCAGCCGCCGGTTCCTAACATCAAAGCCCCCGGTCTATACTATAATCAGATTGACTTTTGTGACGGATTGGATCAGATTTCTTATTTTTTAGATCAGAAGCCACCCCAGAATTCGGTCCTGTAGAAACTGCACTGGTCACGAACATGGGATAAACGACAACACCTGCCCTCGTACTTGATCAACCATGCATGCAGTGTAATCGTTTTATTACAAATATCTTAGCTCAAAAGAAACAATTGCAGCCAAAATTCACCCGACAAACCCTACATCTCAGAGAAACAGATGCGTTTCCCCGCTTAACAGGATTGATCCTTGACTCTGTGTAATACGAACCATCAGCGCCCATGCCAATGTCTTCAGGGAAAACGTCTGCGTAAAAATCTGCGAGGAAGAGCGTATGAGCGGGCTATAAATAAGCCTTCTTTTTTCAGCCTGAATATTCTTTAATGTGCGCAATTGATTTCAAACTCCATGACAAAGCGAACCTTGCAATCTGTACTGGTAACCAGCTTGAAAAGTATCCCAAGCTGGCATCTTGACGTTACCGCAGCTTTTGAAGAGGCAGGGCTGACGGCACGGGCCTTTATCACCACACCTCAAACGTTCCAGGAACAATTCTCCAAACGAGCAAAAAAAAAGAAGTGGTTTTGTTCTGAGCCAGTACTGGACAGACTGATCAATAACTGTCGGGAGTTTCGCCCCAACATGATTCTGTTCCTCGGCATGTTTGTTATTCCGGAGCAAATTATCGACCGACTTGACAATGACCTGGATTACCGCCCGCTTTTGATCGGATGGGCCTGTGACTGCCACCGGGAACCCAAGTTTGATGCATGGAAACCTGCTGGCCATGTTTTCTACTTTGACACGTTTATGGAAAAAACTCTGCCGGGATATTATTCCGACTCGTCCTGCTGCACTTATCTGCCACTCGGGGTCAGCCCGCAGCGCTACTACGATTTAAATACTATAAAAGGGAAATCGCTTCTTTTTGTCGGCACACTGTCCGATAACCGAAAAGAGGTGATTGATAGAATTATGCCGTCCATCCCCGTCGAAGTATTTGGCCCGCGCTCCAGTCGACAACGTTCACTTAAACGAAAAAAACTGTCATCGGAAGAGATCAACAGCCTTTATAATCACCATCTGATCACACTGAATATCAATCAACCGCCCAACACCGAATATGGTGCCAATATGCGGGTCTTTGAAGCAACTGGCAGCGGCACACTGCTTCTTACTCAATACAGCGCCGATCTGGAGGCTTTATACACACCGGGAACCGAGATCCTGATCTATTCCTCACCCGATGAGTTGATCGAGCTTTACAACCGTTACTCTGTCAATGAGCCTCTTTGTACAAAAATCGCCGCAGCCGGACGACGACGAACTCTTGCTGAACACACCTTCTTCCACCGGATTAACACCATCCTTAACACATTAAGCTGATCTTTTGATGAGAATTCTGCACATTGACAACCTGATGATCCGCCGATACGGAAAAGTGAAGGTCGGCACCGGACGTAAACTGTTTAACGGCATGATCCGCGCAAATCATAAGGTACTGGAGTTCAGTGAACGCGATATTGCACGATTCGAAGCTCCCTTGAAAATCCGCCCTCTCGGCATTCCAATCGCCAATAAAAAGCTGATTGAAACCGCCGAAAACTTCCGCCCGGACATTATTATCATGGGTCACTGCGACATGATCACCAACGACACGCTGAACACCATCCGCAGAATACTTCCGGGAACCCGTATCGCATTCCGCTTTCTCGACGCTCTGTGGGAAGAACGGAATGTCGAACGCATCCGCAACCGAATGGCATCCGCCGATGCAATTTTTGTTACCACCGGAGGCGAAGAAAATCTGAGACCCTTCTGTACCGGTAAAAACGTCGTCGCCTATATTCCGAACGCCACCGACCCGGCCCAGGACGACCAGAATAATGCGCTCAAAACCGAGTTTGAACGGGACCTGATGTTTTGCGGTGTCGGCAATGATACGGATGACCGTTATCCATTCGTCAAACGAATGCATGACGCTCTCGACAGCACCTTGAAATTCGATTCGTTCGGTATGCATGGGAATCCAGCCGTCTGGGGGAGAGACTACGACCATGTTCTTGAAACCAGTAAAATGGGCATCAACCTCAACCGGTTCGAGGGATGGCCGCTTTACTCTTCGGACCGAATTGCCCAGCTGATCGGGAACGGCCTTCTGACATTTCTATGGGACAAGGGAGATATGCGCCGTTTTTTCACCGATGAACATGTCGCCTTTTTCAAGGATTTTGATGAACTGGTCGCCAAGGCCAAAGCGTTTCAGGCGGATGATGCTGCGCGCCAAACCGTTGCAAA
>JBFWJN010000260.1:0-4543 GCA_050253185.1 Kiritimatiellales bacterium
TTGAGTGCTCCGACGATCTGTCGGCCACTGTGAATCCCCCGCTGATCGAGCAGGCGCTCATCAACCTCATCGGAAATGCGGTCAAATACAGTCCGGACGGAAAATCTGTGACCGTCTGTGCTGCTGCGGAAGGCAGCGGGGTGCGGCTGTCTGTTCAGGATCATGGATACGGCATTGAGGAAAAGCATCTGGACCGGCTCTTCGAACGCTTCTATCGCGTTGATAAAGGCCGCAGCCGCCAGGAAGGCGGAACCGGACTGGGACTGGCAATTGTCAAACACATCGCGCAGGCCCACGGCGGACATGTTTCGGTCCAGAGCCGCTATGGCGAAGGCTCCACCTTCTCGATCATTCTTCCCGGCAGCTGATAGGGCAATTTGAGATCTTTCCAGCATAATTTGATCGAAACGCTTGAAAAATACAGCCTCCGGGAGCGATTGGAAAGCGCGGCTTCGCTCTTGCCAAGGGAAGGGGCCTTCCGTACTCTCTGGCGGATATGAATTTAAAACAGAATCTCTCGTTCTTCGCGGGCTTCCTTGCCCTGGCCACACTCCTTTCGGTAACGGGCTGCTCGACAGCTCTTCCATATCAGGAAGCACGTCGCGGCAGCTACTTTTATATCAATCCGTTCAGCCATAAGCCCGCGACGCCGGAAGCGCACTGGGACTATGCGATGTCGCTCAAGGAACGCGGCCACCTGAAATCGGCCCGAGAGGAGTTTGAGATTCTGGTGAAGCGCTGGCCGGACAGTCCGCAGGCTGCGGATGCCAAGCAGATGGTCGCCTCGATTCTGTACGATCAGAAGAAATATAAAAAGTCGTTCGAGACCTATGAGGAACAGATCAAAGACTATTACACCGGCCTGAAGGATTACGACGCGATTCTGGGCCGGCAGTTCACGATTGCCGAAACCGAGATGAACCGCAGGCGGATGCGCTGGCTGTTCGGCGGATACCGGGCGCCGGAACGGGCCGTTCCGATGTTTGAGTCGATTCTGCAGAATGCCCCGCAATGGGACCGTGCGCCGGAGGTTCAGTATTTGGTCGGCCAGGCCTATCAGAAGAATGATGACCTGGAGCTTGCAGTGGTTTCTTATTCAACCGTTGAATATCGCTATCCGTCCAGCCCGTACGCCGAAAAGGCGGCGGCGGCGAAGGTGGATGCCTACAGGAAGCTGGTGGAGGAGACGCCGTACAGTGTCGATATCCGTGAACAGGCGAAGCTGGCCGCCGATATGTTCACTGGAATGTATCCGAATTCTGAATTTGTTGGCGAGACCCATGCGTTTCAGCAGGATCTGCGCGAGCAGGAAGCCCGACACATTTATGAAGTGGGTGAGTTTTATGAACGGATCCCCCGTCCGCCGAAAACCAACTCAGCGGCGATCTATTACGAAAAGACCGTTGATCAATACGGTGGAACCGCAGCCGCGGTTCAATCCGCCGCCCGCATGAGCGTTTTGTTCCCGGGCGGCACTTCTGTTCTGGCGGACGGCAGCAAGGCGCCGATTACGGGTGCGGAAGACAATGGCGCCGGGGGTGAGGCGGCCACCGGAACGGCTGCCGCAGCTGAAGCCGGTGTCGTCGCCGCTGCGGTCGCACCGTCGGGTCCCGTCGAGGTCGCTCCGCTGCCCGAACGAACGGCGCTGGATGACGAGGCGATTGAGGTGACGGCCGATAAGCTTGAGTATTCCGGCGACCTGCTGGTCGGGGAAGGTCATGTGGCATTTCAGCAGCAGGGTGCGAGCCTGCAGGCTGACCGGGTCACGATCAATCCCGACACCGGCGAGATCACGGCCAGCGGAAATATTCTCATGATGCGCGATGGCAACCGCTGGGAAGGCCAGGAGCTGGTCTATAACTACAAAACCCGCGAAGGCACCTTCGGCGAGTCGATGATGTTCTTTGATCCGGCCTACATTACGGCGGGGAAAACCGAACGGATTGCCACCAATGAATATGTCATGACTGATGTGATGATGACGACCTGTTCCGGCGAAAAACCGCTGGTCTATGCGCGCGCCAAAGAGGTTCGTGTGCTGGACGAAAACAAGCCGAGCGGTGTGTTCATCAAGGCAAAACACGTTACGTTTTATGTCGGTCCGGTTCCTGTCTTCTATACGCCGGTCTGGCAGCGCCATCTCGGCTATCGCGTCTTCACGTTTACGGTCGGTGTCGGTGGCAAGCTCGGCGCCTATGTGATGGGCCGCGCCGAGCTGCACCCAACGGACTGGCTGACCGCCAATACGCATTTTGACCTTTATTCCAAACGCGGGCTCGGACTCGGGCAGGACTTTGACTGGACAACCCCGAACGGGCAGGGCGGAATCAAAACCTATTACATCAGTGACAACGATCCGGACGTGGACGACTTTTCCATTCCGGAGCAGGCACTGATCGATTCCGAACGCTACCGCATCAAGGTACAGCACCGCGAACAGATCGACGACGATACCTACTTCATGACCCAGCTCAACTGGCTGAGCGATCCGGCAGTCATCGATAATTTCTTTACGGAGGAATATCGCAATGAAGCCAACCCGGAAAATTATGCGGTCATTCAGCGTTCCACGGAAACCTATGCTTTCGGCCTGCGTGCTGACCGTCGCCTGAACGACTTTTACACAACCATTGAGCGGATTCCTGAGCTGACCTACGACCGCTATCGCGCAAAACTCGGCAGCACGCCGCTCCAGTTTGAAAGCGAAATCAGCCTCGGATTCTTTGAGTCGCTCAATGCCGAACTGCCGGGAACCGTGGTTCCCCCGAACTATCGCAGTGCGCGGTTCGATACCTACAACCGGCTATTCCTGCCGCTCCGGTTTCAGGATTTCTTCAACGTAATTCCGCGCGCGGGATATCGCGGAACCTGGTACAGCGAGACGGCAAACGGCGCATCGGACGCCAACGTGCGCAGCATTTTTGAGTTCGGCACACTGGCCTCGTTTAAAGCCTATAAAACGCTGACGGATCAAAATGCCTTCTTCGGCAGCGGCCTGCGCCACGTGATTGAGCCTTATGCCGACTATCTCTACCGAGCCGAGCCGAACCTTCGCCCGACAGACCTGCACCAGTTCGATGAAATTGATGAGCTGGATGAAGAAAATGCAGTTCGTTTCGGTGCGCGCAATTTCCTGCAGACCAAACGCGGCTCGAAACGAATTGCCAACTTTCTCGACAGCGATGTCTACACCAGCTATCGCTTTGATCGGCGATCCGGCGAACGTGAATTCGGCCCGCTGGTCGCCGATGCGGAAATGAGCCTGACCGATAATTTCTTTATTCAGGGCGATGCGGAATACGACTGGTACACGCACGACCTGACGCCGGCAAACGCCCGGCTGAAATGGGTTACGGACGATCAGAGCGAATACAACCTCAGCTATCGCTATCGCGATGATCTCACGACCAATCGTTCACTGGTTTCGGCATCAGCCATGCTGTTTCCAAACGCAAAATGGTCCTATCAGATGATGGCCCGTTACGACATCCAGCGGGATGAGTGGGAACGCCGCCAGATCATGGTGAACCATAAATTCAACTGTATCGGCATGGGGCTGGGCTTTCAGGTGGACGAAGACGACGAACTGAATCTCTGGCTGCAGCTTTGGCTGACCGCCTTCGACTCACCGACCTCAAACTTCTGAGGAGTTTCCAGGCACTGGAAAACTTTTTTCCAATGCCTGGAAAACGGATGCTGCTCCCAGTAACGTAAAACCACTGAGGCGCGCTGGAGTGTGATGGATTCGGCAAATTATCATCTGTGAACAAATTCAGTAAACGCAATCCATCCATTACAAAAAGTTTTTAGCTTTAGTCTGCAACCCGCCTGCTTCATCAGCAAGGTCTGGATCGAAAATAAATCTGGGGTTGACTTTTTTCGCCCGTTGATATAAAAGTTTATCAGTTCGGTGAAAATACATTTGAAAGTGGATATGAAAAACGCGGGTTTTAAATGCTTCAGAGTTTTCGCTCTTTGTACTGCTTCATGGGCAAATGTTGCATGGTGCATTACGAATGGAGTGATTACGCTAGATATCCGGGGCGATGGGGAAATCAGTCAGCGTTATGAGAATCTTGAAGAGGCTGTGCTGGCCGCAAGGCAGTTCCCGGCGAATCTGCAAAAAGCTGTAACACTGGGTGAAGGACGGTATTTTCTAGATAAGACGCTGAGTCTGAATGAAAACGATTCGAATCTGACCATTTGTGCAGCACCCAATTCTTCGGCCGTAATCATTGGAGGGCGGCAGATTACAGGTTGGCAAAAAAAAGATAAATTCTGGATTGCTGATATGCCGGGGACGAAAGATCGCCGGCGGGATTTCCGAATGCTTTTGGTAAACGGACGATACGCACCAAGGGCGCGTTACCCGGAAACCGGACGTCTGCAGCACGAATCGATATTCAAACCCAGATGGCTGAGTACAGAGGCAGGCGGCTGGGAGCGGAAGCCGACTGAATCTGAATTGACCACTTTACATTACAAAACCTGTGATCTGGGGCCCTGGTTAAATCCGGATAATGCAGAAATCACAGTTTACCAC
>JBFWJN010000261.1:0-4539 GCA_050253185.1 Kiritimatiellales bacterium
CGCGCAGGGTTTTTCCGGCCAGCGGACCGTTGGCAATGGCGGTGGTTCCGTCTGGATGGGTCGAGATTTCCCAGGATTCGGCATAAATGCCGTCCGGCATACTGCGATGAAAGAGCTTCGGGATGCGGTTTCCGCCCCAGATATAATCCTTGTAAACCGGGGCAAATCGGAGAGGGTAAAGTTTTTCCATTTTCAATTCCTGTTTTGACTGGTTTCAGTTTTGCGAATCATTAGAGTCAGGCTAAGCATGAATGAAATCACCGTCCAGTCAAATTCCCGCACTGAATTTCTCGACATCACCCATCTGGTGCAGCAGTTCGCGGCCACGCGCCGCATCCACGACGGCATCATCACCGTCTTTGTCCCGCACACGACGGCGGGCGTCACCATCAACGAGAACGCGGATCCGGACGTGACTGCCGACATGGAAACCGTCTTGGACCGAATGGTTCCCTGGACCGGCGGATACCGCCACAGCGAGGGCAATACCGCCGCCCATGTGAAGGCCAGCCTGATGGGCTCCTCGGTGCAGATTATTGTCCGCAACAGTCAACTCGCCCTCGGCACCTGGCAGAGCGTCTACTTCTGTGAATTCGACGGCCCGCGCACCCGACGCATCTGGCTCAAGGAAACCGCGTCATGAAACACCCGGCCATCCGCCTTCTGATCCCGGCCGGAATTGCCGTTGTGCTCTTCTTCGGGTGCGGACGGAAACCGGGAGAAAAACTCTATCAGGAAGCCCTCACCGAGTGGGACGCCGGCAATCTCGTGCGTGCCCGCACGCTGCTCGAGAAATCGATTCGCCGCCGGACCGGCAGCCTGGAAAACGCCGATGCCTATAACCGGCTCGGCCTGCTGCTCTGGGAAACCGGCGATCCGACCGGAGCCATCGACGCCTTCACGGAAAGCGGGCGCATTCGCCCCGGACAGTTTGACGTACTCTGCAACCTCGGCGTCGCACTGGCGGCCGGGAACGACATCGGAAACGCCGAGCGCATCCTGCGCGAAGCCTCGCTGCTTCGCCCCAACGACCCGCGTCCCTCCGCCTATACCGGCATTCTCTATACCCGCGCCGGCAACCAGGAAGCCGCAGTCCGGACCCTGAGCCGCTCCCTGCAGCGCACACCGAACGACCCCCGCCTGCAGAACGCGCTGGCACTGGCCGAACTGCAGCAAACCGGACCGGATGCCGCACTGAAGCGCCTGCAGGCGCTCGCTGCGCAGAATCCCGGCTATGCCCCGGCCCTGTTCAACATCGCTTCGATCCAGCTCGACTGGAAGCAGCAGCCCGACGAGGCCGCACGCTGGTTCTCCCGCTACCTTGCCGTCGAAAAGAAAGACACCCCGATGGCCCAAACCGCCCAGCTCCGGCTGCAGGCCATTGCAGACGGTCGCGAAAACGGCACAGCAGTTTCATCACGGCCCGGTGACCGCGCCGCCGCTGAAAAACAGTTCAACAAAGCGCTCGCCGCTCACAAGGCAGGTAAACTGAACGATGCCGTTAAAGGGTACCGACAGGCTATCGAAACCGACGGAACCTACGAGCAGGCCTGGTACAACCTCGGACTGATTTACTACGGCCGCAACGACCTGAAACAGGCTGACAACGCTTTTACCCGCGCCGTCGAACTCAATCCGGCCTTTATCGCGGCCCGCTACAACTGCGCGCTGGTCAGCTTCCGCGAAGGCGGCACCGACCGCGCGCTCCGCGAAATCGGCATCATTCTCAGCCAGCAGCCCGGCTATCAGCCGGCCATCGACCTGAGAAACAGGATCAACCGCTGATTTTCCAATGTTTGGAAATTTACACTCCGGTAAGGATTTCCTATCGTCTGCGGAAGCATTCAAGAGGAACTTTTTAATGAAATATAAACGCATCTTGCTCAAACTCAGCGGCGAAGCACTCCAGAACAGAGAAAAAGGTCTCAGTATCGACCCCGACATCCTCGACGTCATCGGACGGCAGTTCAAACAGCTCCTCGAAGCCGGAGCGGAAATCGCAGTTGTCGTCGGCGGCGGCAACATCTTCCGCGGCCTCGCCGGGGAAAAAGGCGGCACCGACCGCACCACCGGCGACCATATGGGCATGCTCGCCACCGTCATTAACGCTCTCGCCCTGCAATCCGCCCTCGAAAACGTCGGCATCGAGACGCGCGTCCAGACCGCGATCAGCATGCCCGCCGTCGCCGAGCCGTTCATCCGCCGCAAAGCTATGCGCCACCTGGAAAAGGGGCGCGTTGTTATTTTCGGGGCCGGCACCGGCAACCCCTACTTCACCACCGACAGCGCCGCCGCACTGCGCGCCTCCGAAATCGGTGCCGACGTGCTCATGAAAGCCACCAAAGTCGACGGTATCTACACCGCCGACCCGATGCAGGACAAAACCGCCACCCGTTTCGACAAGATCACCTACAGCGACGCGCTCAGCAAACAGCTAAAAATCATGGACGCCGCCGCGTTCTCGCTCTGCATGGAAAACGACATTCCGATTGTTGTGTTCAACTTTTTCAACGAAGGCGATATCCTGCGGGTCTTCCGCGGAGAAAACGCCGGCACACTGGTCTGTCATTAATTACGAAGGAGAGTTACTCATGGAAACCAATACCGAAGTCTTGCTGGCCGCAGAAGAAAAAATGGATAAATGCGTCGAGTTCCTCCAGCAGGAACTGAACGGACTGCGCACCGGCAAAGCTAGCCCCAGCCTCGTCGAAAACATCACTGTCGACTACTACGGCACCGCCAGCCGCCTGCGCGACATTTCCAACATCTCGACGCCGGAGCCGCGCCTGATCACTATCAGTCCGTTCGACCCTTCGTCGCTCGGCGCAATCGAAAAGGCCATCATCGCCGCAAACATCGGCATCACGCCGATGAACGACGGACGGCTCATCCGCGTGCCGATTCCCGAACTCAGTGAAGAGCGCCGCAAAGAGCTCGCCAAAGTCGCCGGCCGCACAACGGAAGAACAGCGCGTCGCCGTACGCAACGTCCGCCGCGAAGCCAATGAGCAGCTCAAGTCTCTCCAGAAAGACAGTAAGATCACTGAAGATGAGCGCGACGAAGGCCTGGATGAAATCCAGAAATTCACGGATGCGCACATCAGGAAAATGGACGAACTTCTTGCGGCAAAAGAAAAAGAACTGCTGTCCGTCTGATGAAAAAAATCCTCATAGGTGTCACCGGCGGCGTCGCGGCCTACAAAGCCGCCGGCGTCGTCAGTGCACTCAAACAGGCCGGGCACGACGTGCAGGTCGCCATGACGCCCGCCGCCTGCCGGTTTGTCACCCCCCTCACCTTTGCGGCACTGTCGCAGAAAGAGGTGCGCACCACCATCTTCCCGGAACATCCGACCGACAAGGCGCAGCTCTTTCCGCATCTCTATCCGTCCACCGAAGCCGACCTCTTCGCCGTCATTCCGGCCACCGCCGATATCATCGCCAAAATCGCCCGCGGCATCGGCGACGACATCGTCTCCGTCAGCGCGCTGTCCATCGGTGCCGACTGCCCGAGAATTTTCTGCCCCGCGATGAACCCCAACATGTGGGCCAATCCTGCCGTTCAGGAAAATGTCCAGACCCTGGAAAAACGAGGCTGGCAGCGCATCGGTCCGGGCAGCGGCTCCACCGCCTGCGGCACTGAAGGAACCGGACGGATGATTGAACCGGCGGAAATCCTCGAGGCGATTAATCAGGCGCTCGCATGAAAACGGTCCTCATTCTCTCCGGACCAACGCACGAATACTTTGATCCGGTCCGTTTCATCGGCAACGCGAGCTCCGGAAAAATGGGCAAGGCACTTGCCGAAGAGGCACTGAAGCGCGGACTGACTGTCGAATTCATTTCAGGCCCGGTTCCAAAGGAAAATCTTCCAGACATTGGAAAACCGATCGTCCACGTCACGTCCGCTGGCGATATGCTGTCCGCCGCACAGGAAAAATTTCCGGCCGCCGACTTCATCATCTTCGCCGCGGCCGTTGCCGATTTCCAACCTTTGGAAAAATCAGACGAAAAGCTTCCAAAGATTGGAAACCGCATCACGATGGAACTCAAACCGACGCCGGACATTGCCGCGACACTCTGCGCCAATAAACGCAACGATCAGACTGCCGTCGGCTTTGCACTGCAGACACATGACGGCGAAGCCAGGGCCCGTGAAAAACTGCTGAGCAAGAATCTCGACGGTATCGTCCTGAACACACCGGCCACCCTCGGAGCGGAAACCGGCCTCTTCACATGGATCAGTTTCCAGACATTGGAAAACTGGAGCGCAATCGGCAAATCCGACTGCGCCCGCCGGATTTTCGACCGGATTCTTTAGAGTGAAGCAGCTTTTTCAAGAGCCGCGTTCACCTGTTCGGTGATGACGCTCCACTGCTTATCGGCGATCTGCTTTATGGTCGCCAGCCAGGAACCACCGATGGCACTGACAATCGGTAGCGACAGATAGTCGAGCATATTGTCAAGACTCACGCCGCCGGTCGGACAAAATTTGACGCCAAGAGACACATAAGGAGCCGACATGTTTTTAAGCATGTTCACG
>JBFWJN010000262.1:0-4503 GCA_050253185.1 Kiritimatiellales bacterium
TGCTGATCCAGTGTCACAACAGGCAGTCCCTCCTTCGCCAGTTTCACGGCATATTCCCTGGATTCCTTTTCCAGAAGAGGAAATGTAATGATTCCATCAACCCGGCGATCCACAAAGCAGTACAGGCGCTCCATTTCGTTGCGCGGCATGTGCTGGACCCGGGAAACGATCTGTCTGGCACCACGCTCTTCTTCATAGTCCTTGATATCAGGAACATCGTGATATTCCTTAGGAAAGAGAGCCAGCGGCACATATCCCTTGGAAAGAAGCTCGTCGTGAATGCCATACAGGACATCAATCCAGTGCGTATCGAAAGGAGGAACCATTACACCGACTGTATATGACCGGTTTTTCCGAATACCGTTTACCAGCAGATTCGGCCGCCACCCTAAATCCTCCGCCGCTTTGTAGACCCGCTTTTGCGTCTCTTCACGATAGCGATCCAGCGTTTCCGCCCGCAGGATTCGTGAGACTGTGGGAACAGATACTCCCGCCCGTTCCGCGATTTCCCGCATTGTTACCATTTTTGCCATACAGCGCTCTTACGTTAAAGGTGAAGGGAGAGTTTCATCAAAAAAACCGCATATGTCACTTCATATTTTGATGCGGAGAGCACATTCGAAACCGTCCGATCAGACGCAGGGCCATGCCGAGTCCCCAGAAGACCAGCGCGCCCGACATGGCAATTATTCAAGTACTTCACGTACCGTTCCGCACAAAGGAAATCCTTTACTTATCGTTCAGATTCTGAAGATATCCAGGAGAATAATATTTTGTTGTAACATCAGAAACGTCCATTGGCTGATTCTCAGGAACGCGGTATAACTGCCTGAGATGTCTCAGTTCCTTATGCATTTGCACGGCAATCTCCGCATATCCGGAATCATGATAGACATTGCGCATTTCATGGGGATCTTTCTCTAGATCGTACAACTCCCATTCTCCGATATCATAAAAATTAATCAGCTTGTAACGCCCGTCATACACTCCTTCATGGCGATACACCATGTGCCATCCGGGATATTCGTAATAATGGTAATAAAGGCTTTTCCGCCAGTTTTCCGGTCGCTTACCTTCCAAAAACGGACGCAGGCTGAGTCCCTGCATGTCAGGTGGGATATTCATACCGGCCAAATCCAGAAAGGTTTCGGCGAAATCCAGATTAGACACCAGATCTGTATTCACAACACCGGGAGAAACCACCCCCGGCCAACTGATCAATAACGGAGTCCGAAATGATTCATCATACATAAACCGCTTGTCGAACCAGCCGTGTTCGCCCAGGTAAAACCCCTGGTCAGAAGAATAAACAAAGACGGTATTACTCAAAAGCCCGATGCCTTCCAGGTGATCCCACAACCTCCCGACACTGTCGTCAACAGACTTGATACAGCGCAGATAATCCTTCATATAGCGTTGATATTTCCAGTGCACCAGAGCGTCTCCGGTC
Source organism: Kiritimatiellales bacterium (assembly GCA_050253185.1). GTDB lineage: Bacteria > Verrucomicrobiota > Kiritimatiellia > Kiritimatiellales > Tichowtungiaceae > Tichowtungia. Next base: position 1,451 of record JBFWJN010000262.1, read on the forward strand.
AACCCGGCCCGAAGAAACTGCCCATTTTTTGGCTGGTAGGCGGCATTCCACGCATCGAGCTGCTCTGGCGTCATCCGTTCGGTCGTCCGGGCCGCCAACTCGCCATGAAAATCCTTTTCAAATATTTTCAGATCCTTTCCCAGCTCCATGGTCGTTTTAATGGTCATATCCTGTTTATGCGCCGCAGCACCTCTCCCGGAGTAGTCGTCAAACAGGGTTTCGGGTTCCGGAATTCTCACGTCATCAAAGGCATGCAGATACTTCAGATCAGGAGACCATTCCCGGTGAGGCGCCTTGTGCTGCACCATCAGTAAGAACGGCTTTTCGTCATCCCGCTGGGAATCGATCCACCTGATCGCTTTATCTGTAATTAGGTCTGTTACATAACCTGTTTCACGATGAGTCCCTTCCGGTGTGATGAAATCCGGATTGTAATAAACACCCTGACCCGGAAGAATTTCCCAATGATCAAACCCTGTCGGGGTACTTCCCAGATGCCACTTTCCGATGATGGCGGTCTGATATCCTGCCGCCTGCATCAGTTTTGGGAAAGTCTGCTGCGATCCGTCAAACTCCGTGTGTTCATTCACCATGAAACCATTCAAATGGCTGTGCTTCCCGGTCAGGATGGTCGCACGGCTTGGCCCGCAGATCGAATTCCCACCCATACAGCGCCGAAACAGTATACCGTTTTCGGCAATGCGGTCGATATTCGGAGTCGGAGCAATATCAGCCAGCCTTCCGCCGTAGGCGCTGATTGCCTGAGTGGCATGATCATCAGTAAATATAAAAACAATATTCGGCGGGGTTTGCCCCAGACAGTGATACGCCGCGCCCAGCAGCATCGCGCTGCAGGAGGAATATATCCGTGTGTTTTTTATCATCACCAAGCATCCTTATACTAATCAGCTTCTGCTATGATTTTCATTCCCGAAAAAACTCATGGGAACCGATCCATTTCATCGGAATCCACCAATAAAATAAATTTTCAATGGAAGAATGACGAAAAATCAAAAGCTGTTGTCTGCTCTTCTATTTACATCCTAAGCGCTGCCAGCGACAGTACCCGCCTTGTCAGTTTCGGCAAATCACCTGCATGAAAGAAAGATGATTTCATCAAAACATCAGCAGCTTTTAAGATTACTTAATAATTCATCCACATAACAGAACGCAAGTGCGCTGTACGTATCCGCTGCACCGTAATAGACCGCAATACGTCCGGTCTGCGCATCGGCAATGGCGGCACACGGGAAAATAACATTCGGCACCTGCCCCATGCACTCATACTGAAGCTCCGGAGTCAAAAGATATCCGGGGGTCCGACCCAAAACAATAGATGGATCATTCAGGTCAAGCAGCGCCGCGCCCATGCTGTACACGTACCCATTACAGGTATTACAGACTCCGTGATAAAAAAGAATCCAGCCCTCGACCGTCTCGATCGGCGCAGGTCCCGCTCCTATTTTCAGATTCTGCCACCAGTCATTCTTGGTTGCCCCCATAACAAACTGATGACGACCCCAGTGAACCAAATCATGACTCCGGCTTAGAAAAATATCACCGAACGGAGTGTGCCCGCTGTCACTGGGGCGGCTCAGCAGCAGATAGGAGTCATTAATTTTTCGAGGAAACAGCACTCCGTTCCGGTTAAATGGAATGAAAGCATTCTCTATGAAAATAAATGTTTTAAAATCTGAGGTTGTTGCCAGCCCGATTGTCGGCCCATGAAATTCATTACAGAAAACAATATAAAATTCATCGCCGATTCTCAGGAGCCTTGGGTCATAGGTATACCCGGGCGTATAAGGAGATCCGTCTTCTTGAACAAACTGAATCGGGTCCTTATCAAAAACCCAGTCAATCCCGTTTTCACTTCGTCCCAATGAGAGACGCGGCCAGCCGGTACTTCCCTCGCAGCGAAATACACCAATGAATTTCCCCTCAAAAGGCACGGCAGCGCTGTTGTAACAGCGATGAATATCCTGAGTCGGATGACGGGCAATAATCGGATTTCCATCATAACGCCAGACCGGATCGCTGCAGCCCTCGGGACGTTCCTGCCAGGGCATATTCGGTACATTTTCTCCAATAATCGTAGACATTGTTATTTTCCTTCTATACATGCTTTTACGGTTTCACTGAGCGACCCGACGGCAAGGCAGATGGCAAAATCGCACGCTCCGTAATAGAGACGAATCTGATCTTTTTCATAGTCCGCAATGGCGCCGCACGGAAAGACGGTGTTGTCACAATTCCCGTGCTGTTCCCACGGCTCCTCCGGCATCAGCAGGTAACTGTTGGTTTTGCCGATCACTTTCCACGGTTCATTGAGATCCAGCAGCATTGCGCCGATATAATAGTAGGTTCCTCCCGCCGGAGAAAAAACCCCGTGAATAATATCAAGCCACCCCTGCTCTGTTTTAATCGGCGGAGTCGGTCCGATTTTCTGAACGTTCCAGAACCGATACCCCGCAGCCAACACCGGCTTGAACTCACCCCAGTGAACCAGATCCGGAGAAGCACTGATCCAGATATCGCCGTTGGAACCGTCTCCGCCGCCCGGTCGGTCGAGCTTGTAATACTTCCCGTTGATTTTTTCCGGAAAAAGCGAAGCGCCACGGTTTTTCGGCTGGGTAATGATATCGATGCGTTCGTAGGTTTTAAAATCCTTCGTACGACCCAGCATGCCGACCGGCGAGTCATAACCATGAGTCATAACCGGCGTCACAATGTAATACCAATCATCAATTCTCGTAACACGATTATCGATAAAATGATGGTACAGATCCCAAGGCATCCCCTCGGCCTGACAGTCGATAAAGTTCTCTTCCGAAAGCTCAAAATGAATACCGTCCTTCGAACGGGCAACACGGGTCTGTCCAACATCACGCCCATAGCCTCGTGTAGCAGCGTGTTCAACAACCGAAACCAGAAGAACCGTTTCGTCTCCGCACTGTACCGGAGCCGGATTGTATATCTGGGCTTTCCCCGGAAAATTTTTGATATGAAGAAGCGGACCTCCCTCAAACCGTTTAAAAATCTGTGTGGCATCT
>JBFWJN010000263.1:0-4469 GCA_050253185.1 Kiritimatiellales bacterium
CTTTTCCCGCAGCCGCCGTCTGCCCGCCCGGCTCATCAGCCGTGGCCCTACTGGCCGATGAAACTGCGCACCAGCTCTTCGCACCGCGAAGCCGGACACGATCCGCGCACCTACAGCCTGCTCACCAAGGAATTTGAAGGCAGAAACGGCGTTGTTACTGGCGTTAAAACCGTCAATGTCGAATTCACCCGCGAGCGCCAGACCGGAAAATCCAACATGGAAGAAGTTGCCGGTTCCGAAAAAATCTGGGAAGCCGATCTCGTTCTGCTCGCCCTTGGTTTTGTCGGACCGGAACGTGACAACGTCGTCAAAGCCCTCGGCGTGGAACTCGATGAACGCGGCAACATCAAAGCGGGTAAAAACTATCAGACCTCGGTCGAAAACGTCTTTGCCGCCGGCGACTGCCGCCGTGGACAGTCGCTCATTGTCTGGGCGATTTCCGAAGGTCGCGAAACCGCACGCTGCGTTGATGAATACCTCATGGGTGAAAGCTGCCTGCCGACCAAAGGCCCGGATGATCTTCCGCGACGTTAAACACGCGAAGAAAAGGGTTTCCGAAGTAATGATCTGAAGTTCAGGTTACAGATTTTACTTAATCCATTTTTCCATGGCTATGATGTCCGGCAGGTCCCGGCGGGCGGGGTCCCTGCCCGGTTTGAAGTACACGGAGATCGTTGTTTCCGCCTGCGCAGGAAGGTCCAGGTTAATGACGATCTGCTTCGTATTTTCAGGCATTCTGTCATAGGAATGAATGTATTTCTGATCGTTAACGGTCAGAACTTCGAATCGGGCGTCTTCGGGCGACAGCAGTTTCATTACCATTGTTTTGCGACTTCCTGTACCGACGGATTCATCGGATGCGTCCATCCGAATCGTCCGGTCATCAATCAGAGTCACATCCGTATACGTTAAAGCGGCCCAGCGGATATGAGTGTTTTCTCTGTTCATGGTTTTCAACTCGTCCTGCACGACGAGGCTCTCTTCCTCATACAGATACATGCCCCGCTTAACCTGCTGAAGCTGCTGCGTATATGCCGGAGACAGATCGAACATCACGTTGGGCTGACGCGAATCTCCGGAAAATCCGACGATGGAAGAAACCGCTGCCGTGTCCTGTTTCTGATCGTCCACGAGAAGGATATTATGACTCCAGCGTTCCCGGTAAAACGGCGGCTCAAAGTCACGGCCTTCTGCCTCGGCTTTTTTCTCTGCCTCTTCTGCAATGCTGTAACTCTGTGAAGGCACGTCGGAGATCCACCGAACACCCTGGGCATCCAGCACAAAGCTCCCTATATCGATGTGGGCGTGAGAGGTGAACGGTCCGCCTCCTTTCATCCCGGCAAAAACCGCCGAATCATCCCACGAGCGGCGCAGCGTAGCCATGGGCTGGACGCCATCTCCTTTCCAGCAGAGTTTTTGCGGGGGTTCCGGTTTCTGTTCACTGCGGTTCCAGATCAGATACATCGGCAGATCGGGATAAAGAGAATCACCGGGGTTCTTTTCCAGCGCTTTCTGCATCAGCTGGCTTTCGAAGAAAAGAACCGTCGGGTCCTCCAGCCTGTCTGCAAACCAGTAAGTAACCGGCTGCGCATAACGGGATCGGTAGCCATCGGAATAGTTGAAAAATTTTCCGCCAGGCCCTGTCAGATAATTAATGGTCCTGGCGGAGTCCATGAAACCGGGGTATGCGGAAAGACCGAAATCCGATCCCATCACACTGTTCAGTGCATCCAGAAACTGAACGGCATATTTTGTTCCGTAAGCCCAGTAGGAAGGTCCTTCCGGATAGATTCCGTCAGGCGCATAGGCTTTCATCGCATATGGAATCCCGGCAAACGCCCGTTTCAAAACATTGAGAGAGACTTTCGGCTTCTCTTCCCAGATTGCCAGCGCCGCGATTCCCAATCCGCCGTTGCAGACCTGATTCCAATTGGACTCAGATGTCGCCCAGGACGGCGACTTCTTTTTCCCCATAGAGGGTTTGATGCCTTTAGAAACAATGGCGTCGAGAACAGTTTCCCGCTGTTCGTCTGTCATCTGATGGTAAAACCAGTCATAACCAAGGCCCAGTGCAAATGAAAGCTCGGCCGTATCGAGAAAATGCTTTGGGTTCCAGCTGGGAATTTTCGCGGCGTCAAGCATCGTGCCGATTGCTGCCTGCGCATATTTATCCTGATCCGACAGATAATACGCCAATCCAAAATACTTTACTCTTTCAAGTGTTTCGCGGGCAGGCTTGAGCATTCTTTTCCCGGCTTTTTTGTACTCTACCGGACCTGCATCCAGCAGCTGGTCTGCATAGTCCAGTATGATTCCCGCAGCCTTTTTGACATCAGGATTCCTTTTTATATTGTCTTTGATTCGATCCTGCACCGATGCACTTAAGTAAATCCGAGGATGTCCCCTGACCGCATCCTTGAAAAGCTGTCCCGCTGACATGTCCGGATGATATTCGATGCCTTCGGAAGAGAAGGAGTACAGCAGCAGAACAAAGAGAAGACTCCACCGCAGGCTTTTCATTTTCATAAACAGGCTCCCTCTCATTTACGAATGGAGCGACCTTCCCCGGAATTCAGCCATTTTGCAATGTTGGAATCCTCTTTGTACCCCGCGGGGTCCTGATCTTCCAATGTCTGGAAGCTTGTCGAAACCACTGATTTCCGGCTAAATGTCCGCTCACGACGACGAAAGGATTTTTCTCATGAAGGTACTGGTGATCGGCAACGGCGGACGCGAACACGCTCTCTGCTGGAAACTGAAAAACGATTCAAAGAAGCCGGAGGTTTTCTGTGCACCCGGCAACGCCGGCACCGCGCTGCTCGGCACCAACCTTTCAATCGGTGTAACCAATATTGACGCCATCGTGACCTGGGCAAAAGAAAACCAGCCCGACCTGACCGTGATCGGTCCCGAAGCACCGCTCTGCGCCGGACTGGCCGATGCGCTCGAAGCCGAGGGCTTCCGCGTGTTCGGTCCCTGCAGGGCCGCCGCCGAACTCGAAGGCAGCAAGGAATTCGCCAAGGAAATCATGAAAGCGGCCGGCGTCCCTACCGCCGCCTATGAAGTATTTACCGCTGCCGACAAAGCCTGCGCCTACGTCCGCGAGCACGGCGCACCCATCGTGATCAAAGCCGACGGCCTCGCTGCCGGAAAAGGCGTGACTGTTGCCGAAACCGTAGAACAGGCCGAAGCCGCCATCAACGATGCACTCGGCGGCGCGTTCGGCGATGCGGGCAGCCGCGTCGTCATCGAAGATTTTCTGGTCGGCGAAGAGGCTTCCATCCTCGCACTGATCGACGGCGAACACGTCGTTCTGCTCGCATCCTCGCAGGATCACAAGCGCGCGTTCGACGGCGACAAAGGCCCGAACACCGGCGGCATGGGCGCCTACTCGCCGGCTCCGATTGTGACTGACGCGGTTCTCGAAAAGGTCCGCACCGAAATTTACGACCGCACGCTCGCCGAACTCAAAAAGCGCGGCATCACCTATAAAGGCGTGCTCTACGCCGGACTGATGATCGATAACGGTCAGCCAAGCGTCGTTGAATTCAACTGCCGCTTCGGTGATCCCGAAACACAGGCTGTTCTTTCCCGCTGGGACGGCGACATCATCCCCGCCATCGAGGCCTGCATTGACGGCACGCTCTCTAACGATCTGATTTCGTGGAAACAAGAACAGGCCGTCTGCGTTGTCATGGCGGCCGGCGGCTACCCGGGTGATTATAAAAAAGGCGATGAAATTTCCGGTCTCGATGAAGCCGCAGAACTCGCAACCGTTTTCCATGCCGGAACCGCGCTGAAAAACGGCAAGGTCGTCACATCCGGCGGACGCGTCCTCGGTGTCACCGGGCTTGGAAGTGACCTGAAAAACGCTGTAGCCAATGCCTACGCCGCCGCTGAAAAAATTTCGTGGAACAACGCATTTTACAGAAAAGACATTGCACACCGAGAACTGGAGAGGAGTTAACTTATGGCAAAAACGCAAGTCGCCATCGTAATGGGAAGCGCCAGTGACTGGAAGGTCGTGGAGCACTGTTTCCAAACATTGGAAGAATTTGGAATCACCGCGGACGTAAAGGTGATGTCCGCACACCGCACACCGCACGAAGCGTGCGAGTTCGCAGAAAACGCCGCGAAAAACGGCGTTAAGGTCATTATCGGTGCGGCCGGCGGCGCGGCGCACCTCGCGGGCGTACTGGCCGGGCACACGATTCTTCCAGTGATTGGAATTCCGATGCCGGCATGGGCGCTCGACGGCATGGATTCGCTGCTCTCGACCGTGCAGATGCCGCGCGGCGTTCCGGTCGCCACCGTTGCGATCGGCAAGGCCGGTGCCGTCAATGCGGCTATTCTCGCCGTGCAGATGCTGGCGCTGTCTGATGCCGGGCTGAAACGCAAACTGGTCGCCTATAAAAAGAAAATGCACAGGGACGTGCTGAAATCAAACGACGACCTGCAGAAGCAGATCC
>JBFWJN010000264.1:0-4397 GCA_050253185.1 Kiritimatiellales bacterium
CGCACCCGGGAGTCAGACGGAGCCCCCAGACCGCACATCTGCATCAAAGTCGGGTACCAGTCCATACTGTTGACGACCCGATGGATGACCCGTCCGGAGGGAATATGTTCCGGCCAGCGAACAATACACGGGACACGCAGAGAATTGTCATACAGGTTCGGCCGGTCTCCCCGGTTGTCCGTCAGAATCCACCACCCGTTGCCCTTGTGCCAGATCCCGTTATGGCCGATGTTGAATCCGTTATCCGATGAAAAGATAACAATCGTGTTTTCATCAATACCAAGCTTTTCGAGCTGATCCAGAATCCGGCCGACGTTCCGATCGACACTGTGAACACTGGCCAGATACTCACGGGTCATCCGCTTGATCCGCGGAATATCCAGTTTGGGATAATCCGGATTGGGAACGACGGGATCCAGATCTCTGAAATGTTTCCAGTCCTCTTCGGCCAGCGGATGCCAGGTCCGGTCATTTTCCGTCAGAACATTCTGATTGGCATGCGGAGCCCAGTAATGGACGGACACCATAAACGGCAGACCTTCTTCCGTCTTCCGCCGGATAAACTCCATCGTGTAGTCGGTCAGAATATCGGAGGTATACCCTTCCACGCGCTGTTCAACCCCGTCAATTTCCACCGTCGGGTCTTTGGAAATAATTCCGCCGATCCGAAACCCCTTGAATTCCTGATATCCGTGCCGCGTCGGATGCTGCCGATCCTGGTGGCCGAGGTGCCATTTGCCAAACAGAGCCGTGGCATATCCCCCCCGCACAAACTCTTTTGCAAAAGACGGCTTATCGGTCTCCAGCCCCGTATCGTCCCTGCCAAGGATGTCCGGCACGCCGGCTTCGGTGTTGTACATGCCGGTCAGCAGTGAGGCGCGCGCCGGGCTGCAGACGGCTGAAGAGCTGAAATACTGGCTCAGGCGAATTCCCTCGGCGCACAGGCGGTCCAGAGTCGGGGTCCGGGCGTTCGGATGCTCCGCATGGAACGCCCACGGGGCCATATCGTCGCACAGCACAAAAACCACATTCGGCCGCCGGGCCGCTGCTCCCGGATGCACTGACTCTTCAGCCCCCATAATTCCTCATCCCTTACGTTTCCTGCGAAGCCAGAATCAACGATTCCGCCATCTGATCAAAATCATCCTTATGCTGCTGCTGCTGGTGTTCACTGATAAACTTCAGCGCACCGTCCCGGCTGAAATTAATGTGCTCCGTCATCAGCTGCCGGGCCTTCTGCGGATCGCGGTCGCGAATCGCCTCGAAAATTCCGCGGTGATACTGATATACGCCGTTGATATAGTCGTAATCGAAATTTTCGACACGGCGGATTCCGAAAATACGCACCATCTGCCGGGTATCGTGGGCACTCTTCAGCAGCATCCGGTTCCGGGTTGCCTTCAGAATCACCAAATGAAACTTCATATCCAGCCGGGACATCTCGGCCAGCATTTCCGGCGTCATCTGCTTTGCCTGACTCCTTTTCAAATCCATGGAAATGCTTCGGATTCCCTCACAGGCTTCCTCCATTTCTCGCAAATCGGCATCGGACACATTTTCGGCCACCAGCTCCGCGGCATACCCTTCCAGAGCCACGCGCAGCCCGTAGAGGTCGGACAGTTCCCGCGTCGACAGTTTTTTGATCACCGTTCCAAACCTTGGAACCCGCTCAACCATGCCTTCGGTAACCATCTGGCTCAACGCATCCCGGACCGGACTCCGGCTAATCCCCAGCTCCGCAGCAATCGAAAGCTCGGAAATCTGCATTCCCGGCTCCAGCTCCCCGCGGGTCATTTTCTGAAGAATATACTGATAGGCTGTTGTTTTCATTGAACCAGACATGATCTCGCTCCTCATTCCATGTTGACTGCTCCGGTCGCTGCCCGGACTTTATTTCTCTGTGACCGGCAACCTATCAAAGAGAAGTCCCGCTGAAAACCGTATAATACGTCACTAGAATACTTCCCGGTCATTTTACAAAAACCGACAGGCGGCGCAGGATGTAGTCCGATGCATTCGCGGAGAAGGTCCAGTCCAGCGCCTTGCCGGAGGCCGGGGAATTTCCAATGCCGATATCCACCGGACCGCGCATTCCCCAGTGGTTGATCGCAAACACCGTCTGCTTCTCCTTCCAGTTGTGAACCTGCATGCATCCGTAACCGGGAATCTTATCGCTGGGAGCATCGCCGAAATCATGTTTTGCCGATGATGCGCCGGGAATTTTTTCGGTATTGGGTCCTCCATAGTTTCCAGGAAAAAACTCAATATTTCCCCCATCGGAATCCGTGCAGGAAACAATGCCCTCCACATTGCTGCGGACCGTCAGATTAGTCACCAACTGCATAAAGCGGGCATTGCTGGAAGCTACAGGCAAACCGATTTTTTTCAGATCGTCCGTAAACCGGTCCATTGAAACAAAAACATAGCGGACTTCCTCCCCGGTCTTCTGCAGCTCCAGCAGATAGCCGATCCGGCTGAACGGCGCCCGGTCTGAACCGCTGTTGTCCACATCGTAGTTCGGCGCAGAAACGTACGTGGCGTTTGCGGGAATATTCAGCTGATAAACCATCCGAAACCCGTTCATTTCCGGCAGCTCCGCCGGAGACGGCGCGGCCGTGATCACTTTTGTTGAAGGCGCAGCCGGCACGACCGCCGACGCAGGAACCGGCGCTGCTGCCGGTGTCCCCGAATCTTCGGGCAGCTCACCGGCACGGAACGGCCAGGCAGGCAGCCCGGCGGCATTCATCAGGTTCGGCTTGGCCAGCTTGCTCCAGGCAAACCGCACGCCGACCGGCTCCCGGATTGCCGGCGAACTCAGAACCACACGATTCCCTTCGATTTCCGCATCGGCCGGCTTGAAGCCGCCGTCTTTCCCAACCAGCTCAAACCAGTCCGGCGCTTTACCGTCGCGGGTCGTCAGGCCGTCCGCGGAGCTGAATGTCACGTTCAGTTTTCCATCGAGTTTTTCCAATGTCTGGAAAACCGGACCGGTGCTGACCACGTTCATGCCGTACGTGTTCGCTTCGGCCAGCAGGGCCAGCCGGCTGCCGGGCACCACTTTACAGGGAGGATGAACATTATCGAGTGTTGCTGAATCGCTGATCACCGCCATGCCGGTCTGCGGAATTTCCCGGACGATCTGCGCCTGAGCTTCCCAGAACAGCGGCAGGTCGTCATCCGGATAGTTCTTCGGCGCAATCTGTACCAGATAAAACGGAAACTCATAGCCCCACAGTTTGCGCCAGCCGTTCAGCAACGCGCGGGTTTTATCGACATACAGATTCCACTCGCGATGATCGTGCTCGCCCTGATACCAGATGGCGCCCTGAATGGCATACGGAATGTGGGCGGCGATCATCCCGTTGAACAGCACGCTGGGAATCTGCCGGGTGTCGCGCCCCGGCGGGAGCGGATCCGGCAGCGTCTGCGTCTGCTGATACTCCTCCTGCAGGCGGTCGAGTCCTTCATAGCCGTCCGGGGCGGTCCACGGATCGATCCCGGTTCCGCCCAGTGCGCTCAGAATAAGTCCGACAGGAACCTTCAGGTCCTCATGCAGTTTTTTCCCAAAATAATAGGCCGTTCCGGAAAAGGTTTTTACCGTGTCCGGAGAACAGGTCTTCCACACGGCCGGAATCATTTCCTTGGGTTTCGGCGTAAAGGCTGTCGGAGTCTGATACAGCCGGATCTGCGGAAAGTCAGCCGCGGCAATCGCCGTTTCGGCATCCTCGGTGCGCTCCATCGGCCACGCCATATTCGACTGCCCGGAACACAGCCAGACCTCGCCGACAAGAACGTCCTGAACCGTAAGCCGCTGATCGCCCGACCGAACCGTCATCGTCCGGGGCGCTGCCGATGCCGGCAGCGGCGCCAGATCCACCCTCCAGGTTCCGTCAGCCGACGTCACGGTGGATTGGGTTTGACCTGCGAACTCCACCGTCACCCCGGCGCCCGGCGTGGAAGTTCCCCAGACCGGAAGCGTTTTCCCCTGCTGCAGAACCATGTGATCTGAAAACACGGTCGGGAGAGTCAGCGAATCTCCCAGACAGATTCCCGCCAAAAATGAAATAAATACCAGAATGAATTTCCGCATCGCTTCGCCTTCCGTTAGTCCGCAGTCATTTCCAGATTATCGACATAAAGTGTCCCGGCGAACTTGGCGATATTCTGCTGGAACAGCCAGGCATCCCCGCTGACATTCGCCTCGATCTGCAGGTCCCAGCTGGACGGAACCTTGTCGGCAGGAACCGCTTCGTTGAATTTGATGCGCAGTTCGTCTTTTTTTCCGGAAGGCCGAAGAATCAGCTGTCCCTGAACCACATAGCTGCCGTTAAACTGCAGGCGGCCTTTGTCGGAGGTTTTCGTTTCTGTGCCCAGTGTCAGCACGATGGATTCGGCGG
>JBFWJN010000265.1:0-4347 GCA_050253185.1 Kiritimatiellales bacterium
CCGGACAAATCACCGTTAAAGACTACTGCATCAGCATCGGCAACAGCATCTACTGGCTCGAACCGGGAGAACAACTCGAATCCCCGCGCTTCATGATCGCCCTCACCACCGATGAAATCGGATCGGGTGGCAACAAAATGCTCCAGACCTATACCGACATCCTCGTGCGCGAAAAACTCATAGAACCGAAAAAGACCAGCGATATGCCCGCCTGGTGGTTCTCCCCGATCTGGTGCAGCTGGGGCGACCAGCATACCCACCTCGACAGCGCCGACGTCGTCTCCACCGCCTTCACCCAAAACATGCGCAAACAGGCCGCCGACGCCATCTGTCCCGCCTTCATCGATCGTGTCGTCGACCGCATTGTCGAACACGAACTGCCCGTCCGGACTCTGCTCATCGACGACCGCTGGTACACCCACTGGGGCGACATGGAAGCCGACCCGAACAAATTTCCCGACTTCCGCGGCTACATTGATTCCCTCCATGCCAAAGGCTTCAAAGTCATGGCGTGGGCCAGCATCTGGCGCGCCTCCCCGGAATCCAGACTCTACAAAGAACATCCCGAATGGTTCCTCGTGCATCATTATGACCGCGACCGCCATAATGCCGACGACACCGACATCGCTGCCTTCGACTTCTCCAATCCGGACGCCGCCGATGCTTTCCTCGACGAACTGCTGACCCGGCTGCTCTCCGATAAACCCGGCTGCTACAACCTCGACGGCATCAAATTCGACTGGCCGTTTCTTATCCCGCACAACTATGCCTATGCAGACCGCCGCTGGGTCGGCAAAGAAAACACCACCTACAGAACGCAGAAAATGATCTACGACAAAGCCAAACAGGTCAAAAAAGACGCGTTGATCATTGGCGTCACCCCGCACCCGTTCTTCCAGGACGCCCACGACATCATCCGTACCTACGACGTCTCCACCTACGACATCCGCGTGCACATGGAACGGGCCGATTACATCAAAGCGCTCTGCCCGGGCATGCCGGTTGCCATGGACGAACACGTCTTCTACCAGAACTTCTTCCGGTACATGGAAGAAGGCTCGAAGAAAGGCATCCCGATGATCTACAATCTGCTGCGCTTCAACGGCGACGGCCACGCCTATACGAACGAGGACTATCAGAAGCTCAAGGAAATCCTGGATGCCTATGTCCAGTCGGTGCCGGCTCTGGGTTCCTGCATAAGCTCTCTCAAAGACCGGTTATAAGCATGACCAGAAACGTAATTTCCTGTTTTTTAAGTAAGGACTTGAGTCATGTCTAAAAAGAGACCGAATATTTTATGGCTGATGAGTGATCAGCATAATGCGAATTGCATGAGCGCGGCGGGTCATCCGGATGTAAAAACTCCGAACCTGGACCAACTCGCAAAAGACGGGGTGCTGTTTTCGCATGCGTATTGCAACAATCCGATTTGTGCCCCGTCACGGGCTACCTTTCTCAGCGGACAGTATGTGAAGTCGCATGGTATTTCCGGGAATTTTGTTCGTGAAGTACAGTGTGATGCCCCGAACCTGGCGCGCCTGTTCCGAAAACACGGATATCAGACCGCATTGATCGGCAAGGCCCATCTTCCCTGTCAGTGGGTGAAGGAAGGGTTTGAAACGATCCGGCTTTCGGATTTGTGTGACGCAGACGCCGCGGATCCGGAAAGCTGTGACTACTTTAAAGACCTGATTGATGCGGGACTGGCCGATCGGTATGAGCATGGCGCACGACTTCCCGGGGAGCCCGGCTTCGGGATGAGGGCCTTTGTCAGCGGTCTTCCGGAGAAATACTCTCCGGAAGTCTGGACGAAAGATAAAGCCGTCGAGTTCCTGCGGCAGCGCAATTCCGAGCAGCCGTTTTTCCTCAAAGTCAGTTTCCAGCGTCCCCACGATCCGTATTCGCCGCCGGCCAGCCGTGCTGATGAATACGATCCGGAATCCTTGAACCTGCCGGAAACGGCCGTAGATTATTTTGACCGGAAGTTTTCCGGGAAACCGGTCTTTCAGCAAGAGTATGTGTCAGAGGAAAAAGGAATGGGGTATCCGTTTCGGGCCTGTGATCCGGCCGACCTGAAAAAGCAGATGGCGGCATATTTTACGCTGATCAGTATGATGGACGACGCGATCGGTGCTGTGCTTCAGGAGATCGATGCTCAGGGCGAACTGGATAATACGATCATTGTCTACGTTGCAGATCATGGCGATTTTGCCGGAGAGCACGGACTTATGCTGAAGAACTTCGGTATTTATGAGTCGATTCATCGGATCCCGTTTATCATTGCAGGGCCGGGGGTTCCTTCGGGACAGCGGAGGGACAGGATTATCGAATCGGTCGATTTCTATCCGACGCTGGCTGAACTGGCCGGGATACCCTGTGAGCCGTCGGTTGACGGAACGTCCCGAGTCAAAGAGATTCTGTCCAATGCCGGCGGCTGTGAATACACAGTCTGTGAGTGGGAGTTTTTGAAACCCCAGTCCCATGTTTTTGCTGTGCGAAACGAAAAATATCGTTTTGTGTTTTATACCGAGTTTCCTGATGACGGAGAACTCTATGATGTGGAAAACGATCCGGGCGAACTGAACAATCTGTTTCATGAGGATGGTTTTCAGGATGTTCGCGATGCATTCTGTGCCCGATTGAAATCATATTTTTCGGAAGAGAACCCTCGGGTTCATGCATGGAAGGATGATTTCCCGGCAATACAGAAGGTTCTGGATCAGCCATCGATACAGATTCATCAGCAAGGGAAGAAATGGTCTGAAGTTCATTCCATTGCGTAAAAGCTGTAATCAGCAGAATTTCAGGCAGATGAGTATTTCCAAGAACCGGACATAAAATGAGTGGAAACGAATCAACTGTGGATCAACGCGCGGGCTGGGGAGAGAAAATCGCGTGGGGAATCGGGGGAATTCCCGATATGCTGTTGAATTCAATTCCTGCATTGGCCATGCCGATCTATTCGATTGCGCTGGGGGTCAGCCCGGGACTGGTCGGCCTTGCTGTGGCGCTGCCCCGGCTGACGGATGCGATAACCGATCCGGTGATGGGAAATATTTCGGACAACACGCATACCCGCTGGGGCCGGCGGCGACCGTTTATTTTGATCGGTGCGCTGCTGATGCTGGTGTTTTATCCATTGATGTGGATGCCGCCGGCCGGACTGACCGGGACCGGACTGTTTATTTATTTTTCTATCGGCCTGATTCTGTTTTATCTGGTCAATACGGTGTGGAGTATCCCGTGGCAGGCGCTGGGACTGGAACTGAGTGATGACTATCACGATCGCACCACCGTTCAGACGATTCGAAGTGTTTTCGTGAATATCATGTCTTTGGGGCATGGCTGGCTTTATCCGCTCTGTTTTGTTTTTAACGAAAACGAAGCCATCGGAATCCGATATGTCGGACTGCTGATCGGACTGGCCTTTTGTGTGTTCGGTCTTCCCCCGGCCCTGTTCTGCCGGGAGAAAAAACAGACGAAGATCAGGCAGGAAAAAACGCCCCTGTTCAAATCAATGGGGATTGTTTTGCGGAATCGTCCGTTTATGTTGCTGTGTGCGGCGCTGACCATTGGCGTGTGTGGATCGGTTCTGGTTCAGCCGATGTGGATGTACACCAACATCTACTATGTGTTCAACGGAGATAAGGCAGCTGCCGGTGTTCTGGTCGCCACAGCCGGAACGGTCAGCATTATTGCCACGCTGATTCTGCTGCCGGTCGGCAATCGTATTTCAAAGCGATTCGGAAAGAAGAGGACGGCTCTGGCATCAATGGGGCTGCTGGCAGCCGGTAAGTTTTCGTACCTGTTTACTCAGCATCCGTCGCACCCGTACCTGCAGCTGATTTCCAATCTGATCTTTCAGCCCGCAACCGCCGTGTTATGGATGCTGATTCCCTCCATGATTGCCGATGTCTGTGACCTGGATGAACTTCAGACCGGGCATCGCCGGGAAGCGATTTTCAGTGCGGTTTATCAGTGGGTGTGGAAGCTGGGCAGTTCCCTCGCGATCGTTGTGGGAGGATGCCTGTTGTCCTTGATCGGGGCAAAGGGCAGAGCCGGCTTCGATGTTCTGCCTCCGGACGTTGTTCTGCGCCTTCGTTTGATCTTTTATATTGTTCCGGCAGTTTTTGTGATCACCGGCGCTGTGTTCATGTATTTCTATCCGCTGACTCATGAACGGGTGGATCGGATTAAACTGGAGCTTAAACAGCTTCATGAGAAGGACGCATAATTCAGCTCGAAAAAGATTCTGCTGTTTGAATGCACGGATAGGGTGAGGAGTGAAGAATGAAGTTGAGCCGATTGTTCTTAGGATTGAATTGGAATATCTGCGTTCATTGAGAT
>JBFWJN010000266.1:0-4197 GCA_050253185.1 Kiritimatiellales bacterium
TAGATCCACTCCCCGTTCCACTTCTCCTGCTTTGCGCAGTTCGCGTTTTACAATTTTTCCCGCCGCATTTTTCGGCAGCTCGTTCATGAAAATCACTTTTTTCGGCACCTCGTGCCGGCCCAGATGTTTCAGGCAGAACACGCGGATATCCTGTTCCAGACATTGGAAACTTTCTTTGAGCGCAATATAGGCCACGGGAATTTCGCCGTGTAGTTTGTGCGGCTGGCCGACCACGGCGGCTTCGCGCACGGCTTCGTGTTTATAAAGAACCTCCTCGACGACGCGCGGATACACATTCATGCCGTTTACGATGACCATGTCCTTGATGCGATCGACGATATAAAAGTAGTGGTCGTCATCTTCGTAGCCGAGATCGCCGGTGCGGAACCAGTCGCCGAAAAAGGACTTAGCCGTTTCTTCGGGCTGCTTCCAGTAGCCTTTCATGATGTTTGGCCCGCGCGCGCAGATTTCGCCGGTTTCGCCGCGCGGTTTCTCATTCCCGTGTTCGTCCATGATGATCAGCTCGACGCCGGGAACGGCCGGGCCGATGGAGCGCGGCTTGCGCAGTCCGCCGATCGGATTGACAGCTGTGACCGGCGAACATTCCGTCGGGCCGTCACCTTCATAGATCAGCACGCCGTAGCGCTGTTCGAACTGCTTCATGATTTCCTGCGGCATCGCCGCGCCGCCCGAAACGCAGAATTTGAGTCCGCGCAGCTGTTCAATATGCTTTTCCGGCAGGCGAAGCAGTAGGTTGTACATGCTCGGGACGCCGAGAAAAATGGTTGCCTTCGTCTGTTCAATCAGGTCCGCCGTATGCGCCGGTTCAAACTTCGGAACCGGAACCAGCGAACAGCCGTTGAGCAGCGGAATCACGATTCCCGCCATGGCGGCGAATGCGTGGAACATCGGCAGGACGACAAAAAAGCGTTCGTCGAGCTCGCCCTTCAGGCTCAGCGCTTTGGTTGCACACAGTGCGTCGGATACCAGATTGCGGTGCGTGAGCATCGCGCCCTTCGGATGGCCGGTGGTGCCGGAGGTGTAGATGATGACCGCCACCGACTCTGGAGAAATCTGAAAATTGAAGTCTGATACCTGAGCCTGAAGAAGCGCTTCAAACGGCACGTCCCCTGAATCGGACGGATTCAGCCCGACGCAGATAAAGTTTCCAATGTTTGGAAGATTCGCCCGGATGGCAGAAACCGCCGGGGCGAACAGGTCGAAATAAAAGAGCATTTTCACTTCAGCATCGTGAAGAATCCATGCGACTTCCTCGGGATTCAGCAGCAGGTTGACTGGCACGACGGTCGCGCCGGCTTTCTGGATGCCGAGGTAGATGGCAACAAAGATCGAACTGTTCAGTCCGTAAAGCCCGATATGATCACCGGGCTGAACGCCTCGTTCCATCAGCCCGCTCGCAATGCGGTCGGAGAGCGCATCGAGTTCAGCGTAGGAAAGGGGCTGCTGCAGGTCGATAACGGCCGGACGCTCTGCAAATTTCGCCGCGGCTTCACGGAAGTGTCCAGGGAGGGATCGTGTCTTCATGCAGGGTTTCCAAAGGCTGGAAAATCAGCCCGTGTTCCGGGTTCGGTGACTTTCCGGGAAATGAACGGAAGATCCTGTTCGTCTTGTTCCCACGGATTAAAGGCGAGGGGGCCGTAGCCGTTGCCGAGTTCCGGGGCCTGCCGCAGCCCCTGGTTGAGATAGGCTTTGGCGAGAACGATGCTTTCGAGCGGGCCGCAGCCGCGGGCGCGGGCAGCGGCAATGGAGGAGGAAAGAAAACAGCCGGTGCCGTGCGAGCTTTTGGTGTCGATTCGCGGGCTGGACAGCCACGCGTGCTCTTCGCCGTTGCTCCAGTAGTCGCTGGACAGATCCATGTCGTGTTCGCCGTGACCGCCTTTGATCAGTACCTCTTTGACGCCGAGTGAAAGTGCCTTTTTCGCGGCGGCCTCGATGTCAGCGGGCGTGGTGATCTGCATGCCGAACAGGTGTTCGGCTTCCGGAATGTTCGGGGTGATGAGGTCGGTGACCGGAAACAGTGTGTCGGTCAGCGTTTTCCACGCATTCGGTTCGAGCAGGAAGGTGCCGCTGGAAGAGATCAGGACCGGATCGCAGACGGTGAAGGGAACTTTCAGCTTTTTGAGCAGGGCCGCAATGATTTCCACGGCTTCCTTGGTGCCGAGCATGCCGAGTTTAACGGCGGCGGGCGGCAGGTCCGTGCCTAGTGCTTCAATCTGCGCGGTCAGCATATCCGGCGCGACCCAGTCGAGGCGGCCGGTGCCGATGGTGTTCTGGGCGGTCAGTGCGGTGATGACGGAACAGGCGTGCGCGCCGAGCTGATTAATAACCTTGATGTCGGCTTGTACGCCGGCACCGCCGCCGGAATCAGATCCGGCAATGGTCCATACAATGGGTTTACTCATTAGCGTTCTCCGGGGTGCTGTTGCTGGCGGCCTTTTCACCGAACTGAAAGATGGTTTCTCCTTCGTGGGCGTAGCCGATTTCATGTGCCAGCTGCTGTACAAAAAATTTATCGGTGCTGAACCGCTCCTGGTTCAGGCGGAGTTCCTTGATGGATTCCTCTTTGGCACGGATGTCGTTTTCGAGTGTGGATTTGGTGGCCTGATACCGCTGGAACTGGGTGACTTTCGGGAAGAAGGCAAACACCACGCCGGCAAGCGCAAGTCCAACGGCGGCCAGAGCGGCGATGCGGTAGATTTTGTTCCAGTATTTTTGCGGACTCACGGGGCGCAGTATAGAGGAATGAGGGTTGAATGATGAAGAATGAATTTGGAAAAGAAAAACGCTCCGGAATCACTTCCGGAGCGTTTCCTGTTTCCTGGCGGAAACGCTTAAGCGCCGTAGCGGGCTTCGCTTCCCAGCATCTCTTCGATGCGCAGCAGCTGGTTGTATTTGCTGATGCGGTCGGAGCGGCTGAGTGAGCCGGTTTTGATCTGGCCGGCGTTGGTGGCCACTGCGATGTCGGCGATCGTGTTGTCGGAGGTCTCGCCGGAGCGATGGGAGACAACCGCGGTGAAGCCGGCTTTATGGGCCATTTCAATCGCGTCGAGCGTTTCGGTCAGCGTTCCGATCTGGTTGACCTTGATCAGGATCGAATTGCCGCAGCCTTCGTCGATGCCGCGTTTCAGGAACTTGACGTTGGTTACGAACAGGTCGTCGCCGACGAGCTGGCACTTGTCGCCGATTTTGTCGGTCAGGATTTTCCAGCCTTCCCAGTCGTTTTCGCTCATTCCGTCTTCGATGGAGTCGATCGGGTATTTGCCGATCAGTTCAGCAAGGTAGTCAGCCTGTTCGGCGGAGGAGCGCTTGGCACCGGTTTCGCCTTCGAACTTGGCATAGTCGTAAACGCCGTCTTTGTAGAACTCGGACGACGCGCAGTCGAGGCCGATCACGACATCGATACCCGGCTTGTAGCCTGCGTCCTGAATGGCCTGCATGATGCTGTCGAGGGCTTCTTCGGTGCCGCCGGAGAAGTTCGGGGCAAATCCGCCTTCGTCACCGACCGCGGTGCTCAGGCCTTTTTTCTTAATAATGGCTTTCAGCGCGTGGAAGACTTCTGCGCCGCAGCGCAGGCCTTCTTTGAAGCAGTCTGCGCCGACCGGACGGATCATGAACTCCTGGAAGGCGATCGGAGCGTCGGAGTGCGAGCCGCCGTTGATGATGTTCATCATCGGAACCGGCAGGGCTTTGGAATTTGTGCCGCCGATGTAGCGGAACAGCGGGATGTTGAGGTAGGCGGCGGCGGCGTGGGCAGCGGCCAGAGAAACACCCAGCAGGGCGTTGGCGCCGAGCTTGCTCTTGGTTTCGGTGCCGTCGAGATCAATCATGAAACGGTCGATGCCGACCTGGTCGAGCGCGTCCATGCCAATGATGGCCGGGGCGATCTGCTCGTTGACGTTGGCAACGGCTTTAAGAACGCCTTTGCCGAGGTAGCGGCTCTTGTCGCCGTCGCGCAGTTCAAGCGCTTCGTTTTCGCCGGTGGACGCTCCGGACGGCACAGCCGCACGGCCCATCACGCCGGATTCGAGGATTACTTCGACTTCAATCGTCGGGTTGCCGCGCGAGTCGAGGATTTCACGGGCGTGGATGCGGGTGATGTCGGTGCTCATGCGGCGGCAGTCCTTCAGGCGTTCGGGGAAAGGGGATGAGGCGGGGCTCGTGTCCGGGCTTACAGGG
>JBFWJN010000267.1:0-4169 GCA_050253185.1 Kiritimatiellales bacterium
CACATTCTCGACCGGACCGTCTTCGGGGAGCAGTGCATAACGCAGATCGGCGGGCAGAAAAAGAATACCGTATACGGCAGCGATCACGGCCAGCAGGAGAATGAACAGCCACAGCGGTTTTCCGGCACTGCAACCGGAATTTTCAGAGACACATAACCAATTCTTCTTCATAGACGCTTTCCAAGCCTCTAACTGTCAATTTCTTAAAAACGAACGACACTGTAACGGCGCCCCCTTCGTTGATAAAGCGGATTCGCTCCCGTTTTTCCCGGTTGCATTGCCCATCCATTCTGTTTAGCCTGCCTGATATTCCGGACAACGCAGCAGGATCATACAGACAGGAGAAATACGGTTGAACAGCCCAGCATTTTACGACCTGGCCCGGCGCCGGCGCAGCACCCGTATCTTCAAAGATGAACCCGTTGATCCGGAGATGATCCGCCGGATTGTTGCCGCCGTCACGGAAGCCCCGACCGCCTGCAACCGCCAACTCTGGCACTGTGTCGCGGTCACTGATCCGGAAATTAAGATCCGCATGAACCGGCTCAGTTCGGCAGAACAGTCCTACCTCTATGACGCACCGGTAATCCTTGCGGTATTCTACGACTGCTCCCTCGAAAACCGGAATCCCTGCAAAACGCCTTTCGTCACAGCCGGCATGGCACTCTACGCGATGCTTCTGGCCGCAGAAGAAGAAGGACTGGGAGCTATATACCTCGGAGGCATCCGCAACCCTTCCGGCATTGCCAAAGCACTGAATGCCCCACCCTTCCTCACCAATGTCGGCGTCATCTGCCTCGGCCACAAGGCCGACCATCCGCCCACCCCGCCGCGCAGGCCTGTCGATGAAATCCTCAGCTTTGAACAGTGCGACCTGAAGCGTCCGCACTTCCATGCCGACATCCGACCCCACCTCTGGAACCTGCGGCAGCTGGCGGATTTCCGGGACAAACTGATCTGGTACAAAGGCGTACACATCGACGGACTGACCCTGCACGCCGATCCGGATGCGCGGTTCTCCCCGAAATACCGTTTCATGACCGGAAAAATCGGGCAGCTGTGCGCGCAGTACGAAAATCCGGAAGTGCTCGACGTGCTCTCGCTCAACGGCGCGCTCGCCATGCAGCTGATCAACACCTGCGGCAGTGACATCAAAACGCTTTACACCTATGAGCTCACCGCCGGAACGCTTGAATACATGGAAGACTTCTTCCGCACAACCATCGGCATCCCCGGCAACCTCAAAGAACTGCTCAACCGCGATCCGGACACCCTCCGCATTCCGCTTCCGGACAGCAGCATCGATATTCTCACCTGCTATGAACGGCTCGAGCATTTTCAGGATCCAATGCCCCTGCTTCGCGAAATGCGGCGCGTGCTCAAGCCGGACGGAAAAATCCTTGCCGTCGTCTCCAACCGCTTCTACCCGCACCTCTACCGCTACAAACGGATGAGAAACCGCGAATATGCACTCGGCCGCAACTGGAATCGCGGGCCGGAACGGAAATATGAACCGCGGGAAATCGAAACCTGCTTCCGCAGCGCCGGGTTCAAAATCAACGAGATCACCGGACTGCAGCCGATGGAACAGAAATTTATGGCCTCTGCCCTGCGACTGCTCTTCCGGCTCCGCCGCTACCGCCGGGCCGACAAGCTGGCCGACCTGCACACGCAGTCCTACGTCAACCACGGCAAAACAGCCCGCTTTGCCAGCTCGCTAGCCTATGAACTCTCAAAAATATAAATCCCCGTCACTCTCCGGCCTAGAGCACTGGATCGAAATCGTTCGCGTCGGCGACGGGTTCGGCGGCCCTGCCGTCGGACTCTCCGGCGCCTCCGTGGATTACTGCGGACCGGCATTCGACTGGCGCTGCGAAGGAATCCTCGATGCCCTGATCGCACGCTGCCGAACCACCGGGCGCACCGAATACCTTGACCGCATCGCCCAATGCCTTCAGGCCGTCATTTCGGCACAGTTGATCAACGGCACCTTCCGTAATTCATGGTTCCATCAGAATCCCTATGAAGGTGGAATGCCTTACGAACCGGCCATGCTCGCCGCCGCCTGCCGCGCCCGGAAAACACTGGTCGAGGCGAACCGCTCCGTACCGGAAGGTTTGGATGCAGCACTCGAACGCTTCGTCGAAATCCGGCTGCTCAATGAACTATGGAACCGCCTGCTGCACACATTCAACGACTGGCTCCAGAGCGGTTTCGAGCACTATACGCCGCACTCCGTCGCCGCAGTCATTGAACTGCTCCTTGACTATGCGGAACTGAGCAGCGACTGGAAACGGCTGGAATATTATGTGACCGGCGCTGCCGACTCCCTGCTCGCCGTACAGCGGCCGGACGGCTCCATCCCGCTTTCCAGCCGTCCGAACAGCACCGTATCGCCCTCACTCGCCGCGCGCTGCATTCCGGCGCTAATCAAGACCGCGCAGAAAACCGGGAATGAAAAATACCGGACCGCCGCCGAAAGCCTTGTATCCTTTGTACGAGCGCAGCAGCTTCCGGACGGTGGATACACCTGCCTCATCCACAGCGGAAGACCGGCACAGACGTATCCGGTCATCCTCGGAGCCGCCGCCGATGCCGTCAATGCCATCGACCGCGCCGGGATGCTAATTCCGGATGACGTACAGAGACTCAACCGCCTGCTCAGCGGCAATCAGTTCTCCAGCGGCGCCTTCCGGACCGCTTTTGGATTCGGATCCATGGACACGCCGGACTGGCGCGACATTCTTCCCTGCTGCGGCTGGCAGGACAAAATCTACAGCTTCCTCGCCCGGCACCACCCCGACACGACGGATACGGACTTCACACCCGGAGAAGTCCGGCTTCCCGTTCAGATTCGCGGGAAAACCGGAGAATATATGGAGACCCCCGAAGAAATCCGCATCTTCAACCGCAAAAAAGAAACCGTTTATCACTGGCAGAAAGGCTCAAAATGGGCCTCCGTCAACCGGCTCTGATCCCACATGAAACAGCAACCCCTGAAAATCCTGCTCGGCGGCGTTCCGTTCGGCCGCAACAACGTCGGCGACGAAGCAATACTGGAATGTGTCGTCAAAATTGTTCGGCAGGTCTGCCCGGAGGCACAGATCACCGTCAGCACCGACGACGGCCCCGCGACCGCCGCAAAGCTTAACGTCCGAACCGTCGAACTGTTCGGCTTCGAACCTCCGTTCAGCCGGCAGCGGATGAAAGAAGAGCTGGAATCCGCAAATGTATTCATCTGGTCAGGAGCCACCGGCCTGTCCGACTATCCCGAAATTCCGCTCAGCATGCTGCAGACCGCCCAGGCCGCCGGATGCAAAACCGTTCTCTGGGGCGTCGGGATGAACGACCGGCTCAATCCGATCTTCTACACACTGCTGCCCGGCCGACGACGGTCAGCGCTGGAACTGGCGACGCGATGCCTGTTCGGAACCGTAGATTTCGTTCGGATGGCAGAACACCGGAAAGAACATCGTACGCGCCGTAAAATTGCCGACACACTCAATCGGGCCGATCTTGTCGCCCTGCGCGATCCGGAAAGCCAGGATGAAATTCTGAAATGCGGGCCGGTGCAGAACAGTATGGTCGGAGCCGACTCGGCACTGCTTCTCGAGCCGGCGGAACTGAATCACGTCAGCCTGCCGGACAGCGTCCGGGAACTTCTATCCTCCGACCACAACAAGATCGGCATCTGCATTTCGGCACAGCGACAGATCCGCGACAGCGCAAACCTCATCACCTGTCTCGACGAACTGGTCGAAGACAACGTAAACCGCATCCTCTTTGTTCCTATGAATCCGGTTACAGATGCTGCGCTGATGGAGGACCTGCGCCAACAGATGAAACATCCGGAACGGGCGGCGGTTGTGAAAGGCCGCTATGAACCGGCCGAAATTCTCGCCGTTGCATCCAGACTGGATGTCATTGCCAGCAGCCGGCTACACCTGCTGATTCTCGCCTCCATTGTCCACGTTCCAATCATTGGAATCAGCCGTGGAAGCAAGGTCGACAATTTTCTCCAACCCTTCGGTCTCACTTCGGTCGGCGATGTGGATTCCTGTGATTTCGCCGCCCTTAAAAATGAAGTCCTGCGACTGCTCCGGTCTCGCACAGAGTTCGAGGAGAAAAGCCGCGACGTTCGCAGCCGGCTGCTCCATCGGCTGAATGCA
>JBFWJN010000268.1:0-4166 GCA_050253185.1 Kiritimatiellales bacterium
CAGGCTGATCGGGACATTGCTGACTGCCGGATAAGTTTCTGTAAAACTATTGGCTCCGCTCAAGTCATACCAGGCCGTTAGTGTCTGCGCATCGATATCGACCTGAACAATCGCAGAAATCTTTCCGGACCATGTAAGATTCGTCGCCAAAGCCTGCATTGCTTTTCCTGAAGGAGCAGGAGAATCAGTATATGCGAGAAATACTCCGGCGACATTTGTTCCGGAGTTATCGACAACACTCAGCCCAAACGCAAGCCCGACTGTATTTTCAACGGCGGACAGATCATAGCTCAAGTCGCAGCGGAAGTAATGATACCCTGAAGAAATATCATTCACATCCGCATCCAGCACAGCACCGTCCTGCCACATGTCATCCGTGCCGCTTCCGGAGCGTGTACAGACCAGCAGCCCTTTTCCGTCCGTTTCCAGATACCCTCCGCCTCCCGTGGAAAAAACGGCCTGTTCCACCCCGGAATTGGTAGTCTGCGAAAGCATCAGGCCCGCAGCATCTTTATTAAACGCCCATTCATTAAGACTGGCGGCGGACACACCGGCAATCGGCAGGCAGGCGGCGATCAATAGATATGTAATTTTTTTCATGAAATGATCTGTTTTCAAAAAACGGGGTGAATGATGTGTTTTTAATACACAAGAAAAAGACTCAGTCCACGAGGCGATGGAATTACATCACTCAGTTCGGTGCCCACCCTGAACTCATCAATAATCAATGGATAACTGCCAGTTCCGGCATTTGTGAGACGCCAGCCGGAACCGCCGGTTACGCTGTCCGAAGAGGTCATTGCCCACGACGAGGTGTCTATAACAGCTCCAGCATTGTAAATATTCATGGAAGCCGTTGTATCTGTATCCGTAATCACAAGCTTAATCAGTGCAAGATTCGTTGTGCCGAATGTAAAATACGGCGCATCCGCCACGCCAACCGTTCCGGATCCCCCGGTCTTCAACCTGGCCCGACCGGCCGGGACCGCATCAAACGTTGCCAGCACTTTAGTGCTGGAAGTCGGGCCGCTGGCCAATGTAGACGCATGCTTCAGCTGAAGGTTCCATCCTTCTGCAGCGCTGCGATAAAATAAATAGCTGATATAATAGGTTCCTTTGGGCAGTGAAGCCTCCATGCCGCGAAACAGGTAGCCTCCGGTCCCGTTAATGCTCAGCGCATTGCCGGAAGATTCCACTCCGGAATATGTCAGGTTGTTGACCACTTCTCCGGTAATATCAGAAAAAAACCAGGTATTGACGAACCCGTTCGTTTCCGAGCCAAGCTCTCCGCCGGCGGCTATCGTCGTTCCTAAAGTATAATTGAAATTGTCATAAGCAATTAATTCCGCCTGAATGAACCCTGCAAATAAATATGTGCAGATTGCGACAACCCAGGACATCGATTTCTGTTTATTTATCATAACTTTTTACTCCTTCTGAGAGATTTGATTCTCTTTGCTTAACTGATTCTGCGTTACTGTCTTCCTGAATTCCTCAAGCATCCGGTGAAACTCTTTCACTTTTTCCGGATACTGCTCCGACAGGTCATTCTCCTCACCGATATCCTGTTCCAAGTTGAACAGCTGAATGACATGAGGATTGTCCTTCTGCTTGTAGCGGTGAAAGAGAAGTCCTTCGCGATACTTCCAAGATCCGGAACGCAGCCCCGTCAGCTCATAATAGAAAACATCCCATGGAGACTTCGCGCCGGGATCCTGCCGCAGCAGAGGCAGGATGTTGTGCCCATCTATCGTTCGGTCTGCCGGCAGATCCGCCCCGGTTACTGCGGCCACTGTCGGGAAAATATCAAGTGTTGAAACCGCCTCGTCACAGACCGTTCCTGAAGGAATCACTGCGGGCCACCGCATAACACAGGGAACCCGCTGTCCACCTTCATAAGTGGAGCCCTTTCCGGAGCGAAGCGGCTTGGCCGACCCGCCCAGCTTTCCTTTCGTCAGCCACGGACCGTTATCCGAGGTGAAAACAACCAGTGTATTGCGGTCCAGACTTTCTTCGTTCAATGCCTGGAGAACCTGCCCAACAGCCCAGTCAATTTCCTCAACACAATCGCCGTACAGTCCTCGCGGACTCTTTCCTTTAAATGCTTCCGACACAAATAACGGAACATGCGGCATGGCCGTTGCGAGATACAAAAAGAAAGGTCGATCCCTGTTTTCTCTAATGAATTTTACGCTCTCCTCGGCGTAGCGCTTCGTCAACGTTGACTGATCCGCAGGCCATTCCACACATTTCGTATTCCGCATCAACGGCACCTGATGAACCGACTGGGCCTTTTCGTTCCGGTCCACCCCCACATAGTTTTCCAGCGTTTTCCCGCGGGTCAGCACGATATTTTCCGCAGGTGGAATATGCGTCGGGTCCAGCCACATATCATTGCTGTAGGGAATTCCATAATACAGATCGAACCCCCGACTGGTCGGCAGATATTCCGGCAGGTGGCCCAAATGCCATTTGCCGATGCAGGCGGTGGCATATCCCCGCTGTTTCAGGATTTCAGCAAGAGTGATTTCCTTTAACGGCATGCCGTCATCGCGATTGGGGAAATAAACTCCCTGGATACCGATCCGATCCGGATAACGCCCGGTCAGCAGCGCAGCTCGGGATGGACTGCAGATGCTTGCGGCCGCGTAAAATGAAGTAAACCGACAACCCTCGGCCGCCATTTGATCCAGACTGGGAGTTTTGATGAGAGGAGAGCCAAAACACCCCAGATCCTGATACCCCTGATCATCCGTTAAAATGACAACTACATTGGGCAGTGATGACGACAGGGCCGATGTCGCACACAAAGCCATTCCTGAACTCACTGCTGATCGCGATATGAATTGTCTCATTCCTTGCCCCAACAAGACCGGGTCTGATTCTTATTAGACCTGTCAAAAAGAGCCCTTGCGTTCAGCAAGGGCTCGGCAACATCAAATTATTTAACGATCCGGCGTCTTACAAAAAAGGCGGCAAATGTTCCGACTCCAATCAGACCCACTGTTGCCGGCTCCGGAATCACATCGCCCAGTTCTGTTCCAATCTTGAACTCATCAATTGTCAGCGAACTGGTTCCGCTGACGCCCAGCCTCCAGCCGGCGCCGCCGGTTATACTGTCTGATGACGTAATTACCCATGATGCGGTATCAATGACTTCCCCGTCATTGTAAATGTTCATATACGCCGTCGAGTCCGTGTCTGTAATTACAAGCTTAATCAATGCAAGATTGGTTGTGCCGTACGTAAAATAATCCGCTACATCGGCAACGCCCACAGTTCCCGCTCCGCCCACTTTGATTCTGGATCGTCCAGCGGGACTAGAATCAAATGTTGTCAGCAGTTTGGTGCCGGACGTTGGGCCGGAACCGTATGAAGATGATGTTTTCAGCTGAAGATTCCAGGCATCCACACTGCTCCGGTAGAACAGATAACTGATATAATAGGTTCCTGTGGAAAATCCAGCATCCATCCCTCGGAATAAATATCCCCCATCGCCTGTGATTTTCAGCGCATTCCCGGCAGAAGACACTCCGGAATAATCCAATCCATTAACAACTTCTCCAGTCAACCCTGACAGCAACCATGCATTTCCGAATCCGTTTTCAGCACTGCCGAGTGTTTCACCGGCGGCAACGGCTGTGCCCGAGGTATAGTCAAAGCTGTCATAAACAATTAGGCTCCCCTGTGAAACGGAAGCCAGCAACAAACCCACCACTCCGATGATAATACTCAACCAGTATGATCTCCCTTGCATCCTGTTCATTTTTCTTCTCCTTGTTTTAAACCACCACGGGTATTCGCGTGGTATACCAGATGATTATTTTTTACTCACAGTCCCTTTATCTGTCAACAGAATTATTCGCCGATCAGAGGATCTTTGATGTCCCGCATGAGACAATGCATTTTATCCAGCAGGGTTTCTTTTACCCTCTGAACTTCCGGGTCAGGATCATTCCAACGGTTACAGTGCTCTTCAGGATCACTGTTTATATTGTACAACTCATTCTGAATGACCTGTTTATAATCAACAACAACCTTCCACTCCGGAGTGCGGTAAGTGCGAAGCTGAGCGCCGCCCTGATTCCAGTCCCACATGGAATACTGCGCGAACAGATCGTCATCCCAGTCCACAGGCTGACCGCACAGAATGGAAAACATGTTCC
>JBFWJN010000269.1:0-4113 GCA_050253185.1 Kiritimatiellales bacterium
TGTGCAGCTGTTTGGTCATCGACACTTCCTGCAGGTCGACGTGCATCACGCCGCCTGTCATGGCGTCGTGCTGGATCTCTTTCAGAAGCACGGACTCTTCCTTTGCGCCGTCAATCTGAATCTGAATCATCACATGCTCACTGGCATGATGATGCAGCATCTGTTCGAATTCGTGCTTCGGAAGGGCAATCGAGCGGGCTTCGCCGCCTTCGCTGTAGATCACGCCCGGCACCCAGCCTTCGCGGCGCATGCGGCGCGCATTGGCGGAACCCTTCTGGTCTCTGCTCTTTACTGTAATTTTTGCGTCCATACTTGTTCTTCTCCTCAAGTTACTCTGAAAAGCGATGTTACGGAATTGTTGTCATGAATGCGGCGAATTGCCTCTGCCAGAAGCTCTGCCACGGAGAGTACCTTCACCTTGTCGCCGGTATCGCAGCGGGCCGGAACACTGTCGGTCGTTACCAGTTCGATAATCGGCGAAGCGGTCAGGCGGTCTACACCCTTGCTGTTCAGCAGCGAATGGCTGACCATTGCGCGGATGGAGGCCGCACCGGCCTTTTCGAGCAGCTGGGCCGCAGCAGTCAGCGTACCGGCCGTCGATGTCATGTCGTCCACCAGTACGGCGTTGCACCCCTTCACATCTCCGACCAGATGGGTCGCGGAAACGTGTTCGGCACTCTTGCGTTCTTTGCCGACCACTGCCACGCCGGCGTCCAGCATGTCGGCATAAGATGCCGCCAGTTTCATGCCGCCGGTGTCCGGGGCCACGACAACCAGATTATCCAGCTTGTGCTCGCGAAGATAACGAACAAAGACCGGCGCAGCGTACAGGTGGTCCACCGGGATATCGAAAAACCCCTGAATCTGCTGTGCGTGCAGGTCCATCGTCAGCAAGCGGTTGGCACCGGAGGCCACCAGCAGATTCGCCACCAGCTTCGCGGTAATCGGAACTCGCGGCTGGTCCTTGCGGTCCTGCCGGGCATAGCCGTAGAACGGGAGGACGGCTGTGATGCGCTTGGCGGAGGCCCGCTTGGCCGCATCGATCATAATCAGCAGTTCCATCAGGTTTTCGTTCGGCGGATACGAAGTCGGCTGAATAATGAAAACGTCCCGTCCCCGGACGTTTTCGACGATTTTCACAAAAATCTCACCGTCGGGGAAACGGCTGATCTGTACATCACAAAGCTTTTCGCCGGCCGTGGCCGCAATCCGCTCCGCCAGATCCCGATGGGCTGTTCCTGCCAGAATTTTCACAGTACCTTTTTCCTTATATATAGCATTCTGTTTTTTCAGCCGGACCATTCTCCACACTGGAATTGCCCGACTAGGACTCGAACCTAGACGCCAAGAATCAAAATCTTGTGTGCTACCATTACACTATCGGGCAGTCCCTTTTTACGCTAAAAAAACACTTCTCTCTCCCGAGAGAAGCGTTGAACCATAAAAAGAGGCCCTATGCTTGTCAAATTAAAACAGGAAATGAAGCAACAGCAGAAAAAATGCCGCCCCGGCCTCGATCAGAGCGACCCTCAGAATATTGATTTTCGGGGCGACCTGCCGGAATCGCTCGTGGTTCCAGAGACCGAATCCCGCATCCAGCAGCAGCACGATTGCAGCCCACATTGCTATAGTTTTCCAAATCACTTCAGTATTCCTTCGCACGCCGACCGATGGAGGTGCCATTCCCCGCAGCTCTGAAACCTTGAGTCCCTCCTCTGGAAACGTCATATTGTACCGGATCGATAAGCAGCACGAAACAAAGGAATTCCATGTCATCTATGTTAGTGATCGGGATCATTCTCGCAACCGGATTTCTTATGGGCGAAGCCGTTCAACCGTTCAGGCTGCCCCGAATCACAGGTTACATTCTAGCCGGCATCCTGCTCAATCCCCAGCTTCTGCCGATCATTCCCACGGATTTTGCACAGCATACCGACCTCGTCACAGATATTGCCCTCTCCTTTATCACTTTCTCCGTCGGTGGAACCCTTCTCGGCCGCTGGCTGAAACAGATGGGCCGCACCATTCTCACCATGACCGTCTGCGAAGCGGAATTCGCCATGCTTGCCGTAACCCTTGGATTCCTGCTTCTCGCGGTCCTCCTCAAACCGCTGCACATCAGTGCGCTCTCTGCATCACCGCTGGTCCTCACACTGCTGCTCGGGGTCTTGGCCTCGCCCACGGACCCATCCGCCACCCTGGCGGTCACCCACCAGTACAAAGCCCGGGGAGAAGTCACGTCCACCGTCATGGGAATTGCCGCGTCTGACGATGTGCTGGGCATCATCAATTTCAGCCTTGGTGTCGCTCTCGCCCGAATGGCAGCCACCCATTCCGGATTCAGTATGACGCACTCCGTACTGCTGCCGATCTTTGAAATTGTCGGCGGAATCGGAGTCGGCGTGTTTTTTGGCTGGCTGCTCAACCGGACCACCGCGTGGTTCAACCGGGAAACCGAAGGCGAACTCATCGTCCTGATCTTTGCCGTCCTCGGACTCTGCTACGGCATCGCCCGGCTGGTTCATGCCGACGAACTGCTGGCCACCATGGCAATGGGCTGCATTGTCGTCAACTTCAACCCAAAGCAGGCAAAAATCTTCTCCATGCTCGAGCGCTATCAGGAAGAACTCATCTTTGTCTTCTTCTTTACCGTCAGCAGCATGAAGCTCGACCTCAGCGTTATGCCGTCCGCTGCAATCTACATCGCGGCCTTTGTCATCCTGCGCGCACTGGGCAAAACACTGGGCGCCTACACCGGCGCCCGACTGTCCGGCGCTTCTCCGGCCGTCCGGCGCTACACCTTCCTCGGACTGCTTCCACAGGGCGGCATCGTCATCGGCCTGGCGCTGATCATGCATTCCACCCCGGACTTCAAGGACGTCTCCAATCTGGTGATGGCAATCGTCATCGGAGCAACCGTCATCCATGAAATCGCCGGGCCCATCGTCTCCCGCATCGGACTGCGCAAAGCGGGCGAAATTCCCGATCCGTCCTGACCGGCGCGTTCGGATTAATCCAGATTGAACTTAAACTCAAACTCCAGCCGCTTCGGTGTCAGCAGCGGCTGACCGAACGACTGCCCCGGCAGCGCGGCCAACATTTTCAGAAGTGCATTGCGCAGCACAATGTGCCCCTTGCCGCCGGTGATTTCCGTACTGACAATTTCTCCGGCTTCATCGATTTGAACCGCCAGCGTAAACGCACCCTCCAGCCCCTGCTCACGGGCTGCACGCGGATAATATTTTTCCTTTTCCAGCAGTTCCCGGATCCAGCTTCGAAGCAGATCCGGCGAAACCGGAGCAATCAACGGAGCCGACGCCTCCTGCGTCATCTGGGCCTCCGCCGCGTCCTGCTCAACCGGCTCCGGCAATGGGTCCTGAATTTCTTCGACAGCAACGTCCACCTCTTCCGGCAGAACCGGCTTCACAACCGGTTCTTCAGTTGCGGGCTCAGGTTCGGGTTGCGGTTCCGGAATCGCCTCCTCGACAACCGCCCGCAGTGCAATCTGCTCGAAACTCAGGATCACCGCCGGACGGCTCACCGGAGGCACAGACGGCGAATACTGCTTCGACCAGAAAAAAATCAGCCCGGCCAGTCCTCCGTAAATCAGTACACACAGAAGAACCGCCAGCAGCCGGCTTGCCCACCGCACTGGAGAAAACTCATTCACGACCGGCCGAAAGCGTTGTAATCGAAAGATCATCGCGATTCTGCATTCGTGCTTCGTCCACCACCGCCATAAACGCCGCAAACGGCGCGGCACGGTCCACAAACAGGTTGATTCCAATCTCCGGATTCGACCGAAGAAGCAGAGGAATCTCATCGCGACCGACCGCCGTGCCGTCATGAAAAAGTGAGCCGTCCGCGTCAATCGTAATCACCAACTGCTCTTTGCGTTCCGCGGAAGCCGCCGCCGTGGCCGACTTCGCCAAATTTACCGGCATCGACGGACGGATAAATGTGGATGTGATAAAGAAAAAGATCAGCAGGATAAACACCACATCAATCAGCGGCGTCAGATCGATTTCCTCATCCAGTTCCTCATCCAATGAAAACTCGTCGAGCATGGCATCAGTCCCGGTTTGCCAGAAGGGCGCGACAGTCTTCAATACA
>JBFWJN010000270.1:0-4102 GCA_050253185.1 Kiritimatiellales bacterium
GGAATGTGGAATCTGTCCTGAGCGAAGTCGCCGGACGGTATATCGAAATGCTGTCCCGCGTCGACGACGATTATCTCCGGGAGCGGGCCGCGGACGTCCGTGATGTAACGCGCCGGATCAGTAAGAATCTCGCGGGCGAGGGACTGGACCGGATGGATCAGCTGGAACGTCCCTGCATCGCGGTGGCGCACGATTTTTCGCCTTCGGACACTGCCGGAATGAGCCGGGATATCGTTCATGCAATGGCTGCGGATCTAGGCAGCGCAACGTCCCACACGGCCATAATGGCCCGGGCCCTGTCCGTTCCGGCCGTTGTCGGACTGCATGATATCAGTCGGCAGGTCTCTTCCGGCGAGACGGTTCTGGTAGACGGAACCAAAGGGCAGGTCGTGATTCGTCCGTCATCCGAACGGCTGCTGGCCTGTGCGCAGAAGGCAGAAGATCAGAAACAGATTCTTTGTGAGCTGGAAAGCCTGAAGGACAAGCCGTCGGAAACCAAAGACGGGTACTGCGTCCCGGTAGCCGCAAACATTGAGATTCCGGAAGAAATTGCCGGTGTCAGTCGTTACGGCGCGCAGGGAATCGGGCTGTTCCGCACGGAATTTCTCTTTTTGGGAAAAGAAACCCTGCCGGACGAGGAAACACAGTACACGACATACTGCCGGGCCGCTGACCAGTGCTCGCCGGAAAATGTTGTTGTTCGAACGGTGGACCTGGGAGGAGATAAGTTTTTATCGACCGTTCGGCTCGATCGCGAATCCAACCCGTTCCTCGGCTGGCGGGCAATCCGCTTCTGTCTGGCTCACCCCGAATTTTTCAAAGTGCAGCTTCGCGCAATCCTGCGGGCCGCCGCTGAGCGGAATATTTCGGTGATGTATCCAATGGTCAGCTGCCTCAGCGAAGTCAGGGAAGCCAACCGGCTGCTCGAGGAATGCCGTACGGAACTGCAGAGCGAAGGCCTTCCCTGCGCTGAGAAACTGCCGGTCGGCGTTATGATCGAGGTTCCGTCGGCCGCGCTGACGGCCGAGCAGATTGCGCCGCTGGTCGATTTTTTCAGTATCGGCACCAACGATCTCATTCAGTACACCCTCGCGGTGGATCGTGTGAATGAAAACGTGGCCCATTTGTACAAGCCGACGCATGCCTCCATCATCAAACTGATTCGGCAGGTGGTTCTTGCCGGGCATGATGCCCGGATTCCGGTGGCTGTCTGCGGACAGATGGCTGCCTCGCCGGAACTGGTCCCGCTGCTGATCGGCCTCGGGGTGGATGAACTCAGCGTCAGCCCGCCGTCTGTCCCGATGGTCAAGGACGTCATTCGCAATTTGAATTATTCCGATTGCCGTGTTTTGGCAAAGGAAGCCTTGGCCTCCCGGACTTCACTGGAGATCCTGGAAAAATGCCGGGGGCTCATTGAAAAAACCTCTCCGGAAATTCTTGAGTTGATCGGTTGATGGGAATAAATTCCTTTCAAATTCATCAATCCGGATAAACGAATTTAATGTGAGGTTGTGCAATGAGTAAAATTAAAGTGGACCATGTTTTCACCTCGGAATCGGTTTCTGAAGGGCATCCCGATAAGGTTTGCGACCAGATCTCCGATGCCATTCTGGATGCCTGCCTTGCTGCGGATCCTCGAAGCCGCGTAGCCTGCGAGACGCTCACAACGACCAATCTCGTCGTCAATGCCGGAGAAATCACCTGCGCCGGATGGGAGGGGATTGACCCCGAGGCAATCGCCCGTCAGGTCGTTAAGGAAATCGGCTACGATCATCCGGATCTGGAATTCTGCGCAGATACCTTTGAATACATTTGCCGCCTGCATGGACAGTCGCCCGACATTTCCCAGGGCGTTACCGCAACGATGTCGCATGAACAGGGTGCCGGCGATCAGGGCATGATGTTCGGATACGCCTCCGACGAAACCGAAGCGCTGATGCCGGCGCCGGTCTATTACAGCCATCTGCTGCTGGATGAACTGCAGAAAGTCCGCAAGGCCGGAACCATTCCCTATCTTCGCCCGGACTCCAAATCGCAGGTCTCCATCAAATACGTCAACGGTCAGCCTGATCACATCACGTCTGTTGTTATTTCTCATCAGACAGCTGACGTTCCGCTCGAGCAGATTCGCAGCGATCTGGAGGCGGTTGCCGCCAAGGTTCTCGCGGGAACCGGGCTGCTTAAATCGAACGTTGAATATTTCATTAACCCGACCGGTAAATTTGTCATCGGCGGACCGCATGGCGATGCAGGACTCACCGGACGCAAGATCATCGTCGACACCTACGGCGGCGTCGGCAGTCATGGCGGCGGAGCATTCTCCGGCAAGGATCCGTCGAAAGTTGACCGTTCGGCAGCTTACTACGCGCGCTATGTGGCGAAAAACATCGTGGCTGCCGGCTTTGCGAAAAAATGCGAGGTGCAGGTTGCCTACGCCATTGGAGTTGCCAAGCCGCTCAGTATCAACGTCGACACCTACGGCACTGGAAATGTCGAAGACTCGGAACTGGAGCGCATTGTCACGTCAGGAAAAATATTTGATTTTCGCCCGGCAGCGCTCATCGAAGAGCTTGGTCTTCTCACTCCGAAAGGCTGGTGCTATCGCGATACCGCGGCCTATGGACATTTCGGACGCCCGCAGTTTCCGTGGGAAAAAACCGATAAAACCGGGGATTTGCGCGCCGCGGTAAAATAGTTTGTTTTTTACTGTTGATTCACTCTGCGACAGGCAGTACATTCTCGCCTTCTTTGAAGCACCCGTAGCTCAATTGGATAGAGCACCAGACTACGAATCTGGGGGTTTCAGGTTCGACTCCTGACGGGTGCGCCACTCTTCAAAAAGTCTGGGCGCGCCGCCCGGTTCGTGGTAAGGAGTCCGTATGAAACCGCTCAAAATCCTTGTTCTCAACGGCCCGAATCTCAGTCTTCTCGGCACGCGCGAGCCCGGCATCTACGGCACCGAAACACTTGCTTCAATCGCTCAGGACATGCAGACCTGTGCAGACCGTTTGGGCGACGTGGAACTGACGTTTCGTCAAAGCAATGCCGAGAGCGATCTGATTACATGGATCGGCGAAAGCCGCGGAGCATTCGACGGAATCATCATCAACCCGGCGGCACTCACGCATACCAGTCTGGGACTGGCCGATGCCGTCAAAGCGGTTGCGGATGCGGTTCCGACCGTCGAAGTGCACCTCAGCAATACGCACGCGCGGGAAGAAATCCGTCACAGAAGCCTTACAGCTCCCGGCTGCATCGGCCAGATTATGGGCTTCAAAGGCTACGGCTACATTCTTGCTCTTCAGGCCTTGGTAAAAAAACTGCGCGGCTAAACCAGTTGCGCAAAGAAGTTATTAAACACCAGCTCCGCCGGCAGGTTGCGATCGAACTGTCGCGCCATTTCTTCGACCGATGCCATGCGCCGCAAAGCGTCAGCACGGGTGCAGAGCATCGCCTGCCGGTCCAGATCTTTCTGGTCATCCGGAAAATGTAGGGTCTCATCCTTCTGTTCCAGAACACGCATCAGGACATCACGCTGCCATTCAAGCATCGTGCGCAGGATTTCCGTACGCGCTTCAATCAGACGGGCAGTGGAGCGCGCGTCAAGCAGCGCCTTGCTCTCCTTGGCAGACAGGCCTTCGGGAATCCGTTCTGCTTCTTCCGTTTCAAATTCTTTTTTCAATTCATTCAGCAGTCCGGTCATTCGTCCGGTAAAGAGTCCGGCCTGTGCAATATTAGCCGGCGGCAGGTCGCAGAGCAGGTCGAGCAGGGGATCTTTCCAATGTTTGGAAACTTCCTCGTCTTCCGCTGCCAGCGAAATGCGCTGGCAGCGCGATGAAATCGTCGCGAGCAGCGCCTGCGGCTCATCGGTTACCAGCAGCAGCAGGCTTCTGGCCGGAGGCTCTTCCAGTGTTTTCAAAAGGGCGTTGGCCGCCTGATCGGTCATACGGTCCGCACAGAGAACCACGCCGGCCTTCCAGCCGCCCGCAAACGAGGTCTGCGAAAGCTGACGGATCAGGTCGCGCACTTCGTTGATCGTGATCTGTCGGCTTTTGCTCTGTGGCTCAAGCCAGGCAAGATCCGGATGCGGATGCGCCTGCAC
>JBFWJN010000271.1:0-4018 GCA_050253185.1 Kiritimatiellales bacterium
GGCATCAATACGCAGGGTCGACGGCTCCATCGGCTGCTGGACGGACTGTGTGAACGGGCCGAGCGGAGAATCTGCCGTCGCGACACAAAGCCGGGTTTCGGCCGCATAATAAAGATAAAACGTACCGTTTCGTTCGACAATATCCGGGGCCCAGAAAGATCCGTCTCCCCACGAATCAGGCGCCTGCAGCGCATACCCCCGGTCTGTCCATGTGATCAGGTCCGGAGATGTGTACAACCCGATTCCTTCGACGATATTGGTGCCTTTTGCATAGGTGCAATACGCATAGTAGAGTCCATCATGCAGCAGGACAACCGGATCGGCGCAGTTTACCTGAACGGGATTCTGATACATTGCCCCGCTGACCGGACCGTTCGGCTCATAAATTTCCAGGGATTGGAATCTGGCCGCCCCCCCGCTGACCCGCAGCCCGACACGTCCTTCGGTAAACGTTGAATCCACACCGTCAAACTTCGGCCAGGGGGTTTCCGGCAGCGGCTGTTCATTGATAAACAGTTTGAAGTTCTCGTGGCGCACAATCATCCGGACACTGACCCACTGTCCGGATTCCAGCTTCATCGGCAGGCTGGCCAGCTCGTTTTCACTTGCTCCGGAGCTGATCCAGCGAGCCATCTGCTCCGCTGTATCCAGACGCAGCACATACCCTTCCTCGGCGTCATTCATACGGAAAAGAATATCGGCCTGCGTCTGGGCGTTCCCGGGACGAACATCCACCGCCAGTTCAAAATCCGTCACGGTGACTCCGTTTAACATGGCGGTGGTTCCGGTCTCCAGAAAAAGCCTGTTGTTCTGCACGTACCCCCCGCTCCAGGCCGTTCCCGTCGAAAAGTCATCCGTAAACAGCGGACTGCGTTCGGAAATCACACGAAAGAACTCGGACGAGTGCTTCATAAGATTGGTCCTGCTGAGCGTTTCATTGGAGCCGTGGATGCTGTCCGTGACATTGCTCCACGAACCTGAACTTAACTCCTCCCGGCACTGCAACGTATAATTCCTGCCGGACTCACTTATCCAGGATACCGTTGCATCGGCATCGACGGTTTTCAACGACAGAGCCCTGCGACAGTCGATCGACAGCAGCACGGCATTCCAATACGCGGCTCGCGTCACGGTTCCGATCAGATTTTTTGATTCAGTCTGGTCCCAGATTCCCGGCTGGCTCGAAAGTCCGCCCCGCGAGCCGGGAGAACCGTCGGAGACGGTTCCCTGCACGGCAACAGACAGCGTTTTATTTCCGGCCCAATTGGCCGGTTCCGGCATCCCGAACAACGTATACTGCTGCACATCACCAAGGCTTCCGTCTGAAACAGAAAATTCCAGACGGGATTTCCCGACATTCAGTACCGCGGCGATCAAATACTGCTGTCCGGCATGCAGCCGGCCGAATGGATGAGAAACGGCCACGGCAGAGTCGCCCGCAAAGTCGAGATCCTCCAGCGACTGCGGCTGCTTCGCCGCTTTGCTGGAGATCTTACAAATAAAAACCGGAACCCCGTCGACCAGATACAGCCCCGTCCCGTTCAGCAGGGCTCCGATTTCCATCAGAAGGCAGGTTCCGTTCAGATCACTTTCCGCCGGAACAAAATCCACACTGAAAGTGCATCCATCAGCCAGTTCCGGAGCCGGCGTATCCACGGCATGCAGCTGGGGAACCGCAGTGGACGACAGATCTTCCGTGCTCCCTCCGTCGTACAGCGCAACGCGACTGCCGGGCTGAACCAGCGGCGACCCGATGGCCGCCGCCGCCAGAAAAACGATCGGCCATCCGAAACATTGACGACGGCATCGCATTATTCAGGCTTCAGATTGATCGCATCGATCCAGATCTGGTCACCGGCGGGGTTGGTGCCGAAATAAAAGGCGAGCTGATAGTCGCCTTTCATTTCAACCGCTGATGTGTCGATCTCAAAAGTCTGCGCGTCCGGTCCTATGCTGAACGTATGGTTTGCAATCTT
This sequence comes from Kiritimatiellales bacterium, assembly GCA_050253185.1. Classification (GTDB taxonomy): domain Bacteria; phylum Verrucomicrobiota; class Kiritimatiellia; order Kiritimatiellales; family Tichowtungiaceae; genus Tichowtungia. Next base: position 1,977 of record JBFWJN010000271.1, read on the forward strand.
GACCGCCGGTTTCCCATGGTTTTCGATACGGACAATCAGGTCCGTCTGCCGATTCGCGGCCGCCTGGAACGACAGATGAAACGGGCGCTTCTCTTCCGGAGGAAAAACCAGTGCCATGAGCGCATCGGCCGGACGTTCTCCGGTCTGCAGAACCTCAATACGGGCGGAATTCGGGCCGGACAGTTTTCCGGAATGATCCACAGAAAAACGGACCAGATCGCGGCGGTTAATCAGGCGCCAGCTGCCGAGGTTGTAATCAAACTCGCTGTTTGCATCGCGCCGCATCGCGCGCTGCCGTTTTCCCCAGTCACGACTGTCGAGCGGAAAAATGCCGGCTTCGTTGCCCCAGGCGGTCCAGGCTGCGTACATCTGTTTGACCCGTTCCGGATAGCGCGCCGCCAGGTTGTTCAGTTCGGACGGATCATCGTCCATATTGTACAGCTCAAGCCGCTCTTCGGAAAACGGCTCGTTGGCAGGAGTCTTTGCGACCAGTTTCCAGGAGCCGTCGCGCATCCCCATATTGGCTTCGTGTTCCCAGAAAATCGGACCGCGTCCATTATCGCCGCCGGAGAAATGGGCCTGCAGGCTGGTGCCGCGCAGCGGTTTAACTCCGGTTTGCGGATAGTTCGCGCCAGAAACGTCGATACAGGTTGCCATGATATCCACCAGATGTCCGGGCTGACGAACAAAGCTGCCGTCCAGTTTCGGGTCCACTCCGCGCGGCCAGTGGACGATCAGCGGAGTCCGGATGCCGCCTTCATGAATCCAGTGCTTGTACTCGCGAAACGGAGTGCTGCTCGCATTCGCCCATGACAGACGATAGCTTTCCCATGTGTCCGCTAGATTTCCGAACAAATCCTTGCTTTTTCCCTGCGAATTAAACTCCGCACACGCACCGTTGTCGGATAAAAAGAAAATCAGGGTGTTGTCGGTTTGGCCGGCCGCCTCAACCGCCGACAGCACCTGCCCGATTCCCTGATCCATTTCGTCGACCTGTGCCGCATAAATTTCCATGCGCCGGGCAAACTCGCTTTTTTTCTCGTCGCTGAGCTGGTCCCAGTTTTCGGCATCTGAATCACGCGGCGATAAATCGAAGTCCGTGTTCCACAGGCCGATCGCCTTCTGTTTCTTAAAGCGGGTTTCCCGAATAGAATCCCAGCCCCCGTTATAGAAGCCTTTATATTTTGCAATCGTCTCTTTGTGCGCATGCAGCGGCCAGTGGGGTGCGGTATAGGCCAGATAAAGGAAGAACGGCTGATCCGGACTCTGCTGCTCATGTGACTGGATGAATCCGGCAGCCCGCTCACTGATCGTCTCCGTAAACAGCTTACCTTGGGGATGTTCAACCGGCTCGTTGCCCAGGCAGGCATTAGGATGGAAATAATGAGCCGCTCCGCCGATAATTCCATAAAACTGATCAAAGCCGCGCTGCATCGGCCAGTTGTCCCGCACATCTCCCCAGTTTTTCCGGCAGTCGCTCACGTGCCACTTTCCGGACATGTACGTGGCATAACCGGCAGTATGCATCACTTCGGCAATCGTGCGCACATCTTTCCCGAGGTCTCCCCGATAGGCGGGCGTCCGCACATCGCTGTTGTCCATCCATCCCATGCCCGCCTCGTGCGGGTAAACCCCGGTGAGCAGAGAAGCCCGGGTCGGACAGCAGCGCGCAGCATTGTAAAACTGTGAATACCTGAGACCTTCCTGTGCCAGCCGATCCAGGTTGGGCGTCTGAATTTCAGAGCCGTAACAGCCGATATCGGAAAACCCCATATCGTCCGCCATAATGAGAATAATATTGGGAGACGAAGGGGCTTCCGCATGCGTCATGCTTGCAGTTGCAACAAGACTTCCAAGTCCAATTAGATTGATCTTTTTCATAATATCGATCCCTGTTGTTTAATTGTGATCACCGGTTTTCGATAAAGTAACGTACTGGACTCAATCTGTTCTCTCCATATTTCTGTAAAGGCTCCATATGACTCATCATGCGCGACCGCTGCAGGATCGAATCATGTCACCTACACCTAGAGCATTCCCAT
>JBFWJN010000272.1:0-4000 GCA_050253185.1 Kiritimatiellales bacterium
CATGCGATTGCACGAAAAAGGCAAAATTAACGTGCTGACGCTGCCGAAAACGATCGATAACGATGTCGCCGAAACCGACATCACGTTCGGCTTTGATTCCGCGATGAGCATTGCCACCGAGGCGATAGACCGGCTCCACACCACCGCAACCAGCCACCACCGCGTCATCGTCTGCGAAATCATGGGCCACTCCGCCGGATGGCTGCCGCTCGGCGCCGGCATCGCCGGCGGCGCGGACGTGATTCTGATTCCGGAAATTCCATATGATCTCAAAAAGGTCGTCGAACATATCCGCGGACGCCGCCAGCACAACAAGCGGTTTTCCATCGTTGCCGTCGCTGAAGGAGCCCTTTCCAAAAAAGAGGCGGAAGAGCTCGCCTCCGGAAACGGGAAAAAGAAAAAAGATCCCGGAATCGTAAAGGATAAGAACGGCATGGTACTGGTGCAGGAACCCAAAGCCAGTCGCATCGCCCGTGAAATCCAGCAGATGTCCGGCATCGAGGCGCGCGTCACCTCGCTGGGCCACATTCAGCGCGGTGGGATTCCTACCGCCAACGACCGCCTGCTCTGCACCCGGCTCGGCACCAAGGCCGGACAGCTTCTCGCCGAGGGCATTTACAATGTCATGGTCGCCGTGCGCGGACAGGACTGCGTTTCGGTCCCGCTGGCAAAAGTTGCCGGCGTCACCCGGACCATTCCGAAAAACCACCCGTGGATCCAGACCGCCAAACTGGTTGATACCTGCATGGGAGACTGATGATGAGCTGCCTCAAGGGAAAATCTGAAAACAAGCCCAAGGACGGCCGTTTCAAATGCAAAAAATGCGGAGCGATCAGTAAAAAGAAAGACCACCTCTGCAAACCGCAGAAACTGAAAAACGTCGACTGATCAGGCGCAGCGATCGGTGGAGTCCTGACAGAGGCTCTGTCAGATTTCATCGTGACGAATGAAACGCTGAGTTTGCGTCCGTCCTTCAAGGCATCGTCAGTTCCACGTCCGGCGCCAGCCAGAATTTAGCCAGTTTTTCGTCTTTCAGAACATGAAGGAGCCGGGATCTATTCTATGTAAAAACCGGCGGCATATGAGGATTGTTGACGAATCAATGATTCCGTCAATCCTGTTATCCCGTCGAATATTTACAAATCCGGAACGGTTTCGGGGATGAGCTGGCCGGTCGGGCTGATTTTGAAGACGTAGATGAGGCCGGGACGCAGTTTTTTGTACACGGCATTGCCGTAGATGGCTTTGATGCCGTGCTGCTGCAGGGCTTCGGGATCGTTGGCCAGATCCCAGATGGCCGACCAGAATGTTTTCTGGTCTTTCATCCGCAGGCGGGAAAGCAGTCCGGCATAGCGCGCCGGTTCCGCGCCCGGCTCCTCAATCGCAAAGCCATCCGCCGGAGCCTGCGTGTCGCCATAAACACGCCGCCAGAGATAGAGCGAACGCTCTTTGCCGTCGATGACCGCCTGACTGGAGAAGGTCACGATCAGTGCATCGAAGTGAATGATGTCGCCTTCGATTTCGACTTCTTTCTGCAGAACGGTTTCGAGCGGATTGCCGCGCGCAGTTTCAATGAAGCGGAGCGTGGTGTAGAGTTTTCCGTCGCGGGTTTCCTGCTTCAGCACTTTGGCGCAGCCGATCTGGTCTTCCTGCGTGAGCGTGGCGATGGCTGCTTTCAGCTTTTTGTTTTCGCCAAGCAGGTCGTGAACGGTTTTGGTGCCGTAGAACAGCGTGCCGGAAATAAAGATCACGGCGACCAGCGCCAGCAGTCCGAAAAGAATTCGAATGGCTTTTTTCATAGGTTTTCCAATGGTTGGAAAAAGATTACGCGATTTTTCCAACCATTGGAAGCGGCCTCAGTATTTTACCGTGCAGCCGTAGGGCTGTGTTTCGGCCAGCGAAACCGGCTGCCCGGCCAGCAGCGCATCCAATGCCTCTGTAAGATAGTTGCGGCCTTTGCCGACCGTTTCGGGATCGGCAGTGCGCTGGTCGTCCACGGACCCCTGATACGCCAGGGCTCCGTCTTTCCCGATCACGAACAGATGCGGGGTGTTGCGGGCTCCGTAGGCATGACCGACGATTCCGTTTTCGTCAAGCAGCACGGCTGTGGCATGTGATCCGGTTTCTTTGATCCGCTGTTTCCATTCCTCCGCAGACAGATTTCCCTGTTTGCCGGGCGCCGAAGAACAGACACTGAGCCAGACAACGCCTTTGCCAGTGTATTTTTTCTGCAGCGCCTGCATCGTGCCGGTTCCATAGAATTTCCGTACGAACGGGCAGTCGTAATTGGTCCATTCCAGCACGACAATTTCACCCGCATATTGACTGAGCGTATGCGCGGTGCCGTTGACGTCCGGCAGACTGAATGCCGGTGCCACAGTCTGTGCTCCAACAACCGATCCAATTGATGTCAGCACTCCGGCCAATACTATCGCTGCAACTTTTTTCATGGCGGTTCCTTTCGGGGTTCTGTTCATTTTGCTGATTTGAGTGCACTCCACGCCGGAGACGGATCAGACGATTCCGGACCGACGTGAACCGTTACCGTTTTTTCATCTTTCATAAACCGGCAGATATCGCGACAGATCATCCATTTAATGGAAACACGCAACTGCAAAGTCTGTCCATGGGCAATTGAATCCGGGATGAGAACCTCCCCGAAAAGAATGACCTCATGTTCGTAGCCATAGGTCGTACCCGCGTCATCGGAAAAGACCTGCGGCGGCGGGAAGGTCCAGCGGGAAACCTGCAGAGGACCATCCGGTCCACGGATCGTGATGGACGGCGGCATGCCTGAATCGCCCGGCTCTTTGGCATAGGTATGCCAGCCGTCGGCAACTGTGATCTTGACAGCCACCGGAAGTCTGGCTCCCGGCGTTACAGTTTGAAAGGCAGCGTAAACCGTCGCGGTAGAAACCTCGGCAGCATCCTGTGCAGGGAGGCTGACCGACAGCCCTATAACAGAGGCGACAATAAAAAATCGAGGGAATCCGGTTATCATGGTTTCATTGGACAACCAATACATAAGTGCGTTCATCATTTTTAGTGGTTGTGTTTCCGGAACGGGTTGATTTTTTAATCGAGACTGGTCAAGGAAGCGCTTCGCAGGTAGCCTTTCTTCTCTATGCATGGAAAATTCATCACTTTGGAAGGGCCGGAAGGTTCCGGCAAATCAACACAGGCCAAAACACTGATTCGACGGCTGGGCGAACGCGGAATTGAAGCGATTTACACCCGCGAACCGGGCGGCACGGCGCTCGGCGAGGAAATCCGAAATATCCTGCAGCACAATCAGGCCGGGGAAGCACCGTGCGAACGGGCCGAACTGCTGCTGTTCGAAGCCAGCCGCAATCAGCTGGTCGAAAAGGTGATCCGCCCGCACCTTGAAAAAGGCCTCTGGGTGATCTGCGACCGCTTTATGGATTCGACGACTGCCTATCAGGGATTCGGCCGCGGGCTGCCGGTGGAAGATGTAAAGGCCATCCACCGCTTTACGATCGCCGACGTGATCCCGGACCTGACGCTGCTGCTCGATCTCGACGTGTCCGCCGGCTTCGAGCGGATTGCGCAGCGCTATCTTGCGCTCGGTGAGTCCGCCGACCGCTTTGAACAGGAGGACCGGTCGTTTCATGAAAAAGTTCGTAACGGCTACCTGAAACTGGCCGAGGAGGAACCGGAACGCTTTCGGATTGTCAACGCCGCACAGGAACCGGACGCTGTTGCGGAATCTATCTGGGACATCGTTCAGGTTTTACTGGCAGAAGATCGCAAAACGGGTATCTGAAAATGAGTTCAATCCAATTCAGCGAAGCATGGACCGGCATTGAGAAAGGCTGGCAGAACAGCCAGCTGGCGCACGCCTACCTGATTCAGGGCGCGCCGCACGGCGCGGCTCTACGTTTTGCCGAAAAACTGCTGAATTTGATTTTTAACGGTCACCCGCAGGTGCAGGCGCATACGCATCCGGATATTGCCTGGCTTGAGCCACAGAGCAAAAGCC
>JBFWJN010000273.1:0-3999 GCA_050253185.1 Kiritimatiellales bacterium
TGACCGGACCGGGAACCTTTTCCGTTTATGTTCGGTCGTCGGATCCGGTTCAGGCGACACTGGGCATGCAGGTCGGAAATACAAAAAACGATGTGAAGGGCTCTCCTGTCGTCATCAGCAATGTATGGACACGGCTGGAGCTTAAATGGGCATCGACTGCTCCCTATAGCTATGGAACGCCCTGGATTTATTTTGGAAGCGACATCCCCGGCGTCGTCGAGGTCGATGCGGCACAGTTTATTCCGGATGGAGGGATTCCTTTTGAATCATCGGAGGAAATCCAATGCGGGTTTTACACGGATATCGAGTCCGGAGTTCTTCACCCGGGGCAGCAGTCTGTTGTTGGATTCAATGCGGTTTTTCCGGAAACCCTCCAGACTCCGGTGATATATGATGTGCAATGCGCCGATCAGGATGGAGCCGTGGTTTTCCGGGAGTCCGTGTCTTTGGATCCGGCAGACGGGCTGCATCAGCAGATTCGCCGGGAATGGATTGCGCCTGACGTTCCCGGATTATACCGGTGGATGGTCACGCGTCAGGGGGTAGAGAATCCTCCGCAGTTCGGATCGTATGATTTTCGCGACTATGCGGTGGCTGTAGTTCAGCCTCCGCGTCCGGTCGTTGCGGGTCAGTACAACTTTTTCTCAACCTGCATCACGCCGGTGAATTTCAAGCTGGACGTGGATCGTGCCCGGCAGCTGGGGATGACCCTGATGCGGCTGCATCATGCGGTGAGTATTGCCGACATGAACTCATTCCAGCCGGGACTTCCCATGGATCAGCTGATCGACTATCCGCACAGTCTTGGACTCAGCAGTTATGTCTTTTTAATCGATCACCATGATTATGTCGCGAATGCAACGCAGAATCCGGACTGGATGGACCTTTTTCAAAACTTCTGCACCAACATCTTTTCCTATTATGAAGGAAAGATTCAGGCGTATGAATTCTGGAATGAGCCATCATACAAACTGTCGCTCGATCAGATCGGAGTCTATCAGAAAATCCAGGAGGCGATTCAGGCTGCGAAGCAGGAGTCGGGAGCACAGGTGACGCTGGTCGACATCTCCGGCGTTCCCAATGGCCAGCCGTTCAATCAGGATTTTATTGATCGCCTGGCAGCCTTGCCCGAGACACAGAGTTCCGATGCCATTGCCATGCACTTTTATATGAACGGCCGCCGCCCGGAAGAACTGCTGCCGATACGGATGAACAGCATTCGTTCCGTATATGAAAACCTGCCGGATAAGCCGATCTGGGACACGGAGTCGGGTTATATTACGCGGTCGATTCGTCCCTTTTATCACTGGATGTGGGCTCCGGACTCCTATCAGAAAGAACCATGGGAGATCAGTCATTGGTCGGTGAGGCACAACCTGATGGAGATGGAATTCGGTCTTCGCATAAAAAGTGAATTCATCATCTCCGGGATCAGTATGGAGGGACGCTATTTCGCTTACGGCATGTTCCGCGGCGATGCCTACGGCAGCGCGCGGTTGCGGACGGTGTCCTATGCGGCCATGAGCCGCCTGCTGGCCCGCGCCGAACCGGTTGCTCTCCGGTTCACCGGCCGCTACGGCCGTTATGCCGCTGAATTCCGCGATCGGGAAACAGGACGAACGGTTGTGGCCCTGTGGCAGGCCACCGGTGAGGCCTCTCTGGATCTGGATATTCCGGAAAACAGCGAACTGTTTGATGTGTATGGACGAACCGTTGCAATTGCTCCCGGGCAGCAGACCTTGAAGCTTTCCGAAGGACCGGTTTACCTCGTGTGTGACCGTGCGCCGGAACTGCCGTCAGATTTTCGTTTATATGATCTGCTGACGAATGAGCAGCTTTCGGCTGCCGTGCAGGAATCGGTTGCCGTGCCGCCGAATGCGGAGTGGGTGCTGCATCCCGCTGATTGCGGGTTCATGGTCGGATTTGAATCCAATGAAAAACTGCTGAAAATCGATCTTCCCGTTACGTCGAAAACCGACGGGAACATGTTGGTCTGGGATCTGACGGTTCCGGAGGACAAGGCCGGGAAATACGTGGTCTGGGGAGCAGTGGCATCCCTGTTTTCGGCTTCGAATTCCGACCTGAGTTTCCAGCTGGACGGCCAGCCGCTGCTGTATCCGCATGCCGTGGACCAGCCGCTGCCGGTTTCGATCGCGGTGAATGGAAATCCGGTTGTTCTGGGGTGGGAAAAAATGGGACAGGTGGATTTGTCTGCCGGACACCATCAGTTCAAAATCCGGGCAGTGGCGAAGCCGGGGAAAGACCGGTTGATTCAGTGCATTGGCGGGCTGGCCGTCTGTCCGGCCGCTCCGTAAGGAAATGCTGGCCGTGAAGACAAAACAAAAACTTTAAACGAATGGATTTTCCAATGGGAATGAGTCAGCTTCCTCGACATCAGAAGCTCGCCTGGGGAATGGGCGGGATGACCAACGACTTGATCAATGTGATCAATGTCCTGGCCATTCCCATCTATTCGATTGCGCTGGGTGTCAGCCCGGTACTTATCGGGATTGCGCTGACCATTCCTCGCCTGTGGGATGCCTTCAGCGACCCGATTATGGGATACCTCTCCGATAATTTCCGCAGCCGCTGGGGACGCCGCCGCCCGCTGATCCTGCTGGGAGCCGTGTTGCTGTGTATCACCTTTCCCCTGCTGTGGACGCCCAACCCGAATTGGAGTCAGAATGTTCTCTTCGGATATTTCCTGCTGATGCTCATCGGTTATTACACGGCGTATACCGTTTGGAGTGTCCCGTGGAATGCGCTTGGGTTTGAGATGACATCCGACTACAACGAGCGCACCCGCGTCCAGGCCTGGCGGTCGGTCTTTGCCGTTTCGGCCGGTCTGTTTATTTCATGGACCTATAAGCTCTGCTTCCTGTTTAACAAAAATGAAGTGATCGGAGCGCGCTATGTCGGAGTCCTGATCGGGATCATCCTTCTGATCACCGGGGCGGCTTCGGCATTCTTCTGCCGCGAGCGGATGGAGGTACAGAAACAGGAAAAAATCAAACTGGGTCCGGCATTTTCCATCACACTGAAAAACCGTCCGTTCCTGATGGTCTGCGGTACGGTGTCCCTGTTTATCGTCGGATTCTTTCTGGTTTATCCAATGGCGATTTATGTGAACATCTATTATGTCTTCCGCGGCATAGAAGATGGAAAGAATGCAGCCTCCGGGGTAACGGGGCTCGGCGGCATGCTCGGTGCAATTCTCGGGTTGATCGCCATTCCTGCCATTACAGGACTTGCAACCCGCTGGGGGAAAAAGAAAACGCTGATGCTGGGTCTGGCCCTGACGGCAGTCAGCCTGTTCTCTCAGATTGTGACATTCACTCCGGCGCACCCGTATCTTCAGTTAGTCTCCTTCATCATTCAGACGCCGAGCATCGCATTCATCTGGCTCATTATTCCTTCCATGATTGCCGATGTCTGTGATGTCGATGAGCTGAATACCGGTCTGCGGCGCGAAGGAATGTACGGCGCGGTTTACGGCTGGATCCTAAAGATTGGGGTTTCGGTCGGCCAGTTGCTCAGCGGTTTTATTCTTACGATGGCTGGCATTAATCCCTCTGCAGAAATGCAGTCTCCTGACGCTATCCACAACCTGCGTATTCTCTTTTCCATCGTGCCGTTTGTCTTCACCCTGAGCGCTTTCTTCCTGATCGCCCGTTATCCGTTAACCGAAGCAAAAGTGGAAGAGCTCAAACAACAGCTGGCGGTTAAACAGTAAACTTCTTTGCCGTCTTATGATGTCAGCGGCGTGAGCAGCAGGGTGCTGATGCGGCGCGGGGTCGCGGCCTGAACGGTGATTTCGACGCCCGGCGCCGGGATCCGTGTGCCGGGCTGCGGGATAATGCCGAGTTCGTTCAGTACGTAGCCGCCGATCGAGTCGTACTCGTCGCTTTCCGGAATCTGCAGGCCGAGTTCCTCGTTGAGGTCGGCGACGGCGAGGCTGGCTTTGACCAGTACCGAACCGTCGGACCGGCGCTGGATCTC
>JBFWJN010000274.1:0-3979 GCA_050253185.1 Kiritimatiellales bacterium
AGAAAGCATGACACTTACATTTGATTTCAATGCGGTGGCCGCATTATCAGGCAATCCGACGCTAATCCTGAACCAGGGGGCAACAATAGGTGTTCAGTTGCTGTTGTTTGACCAAACTGCCCATACTATGAGATTCAATAATGGAACAGGACTCGCGGATGTGTCTACTTACGTGCTGAATGAAAGCCTGTGGTACCGTATAGAGATTACAATTGCAGACATGAGCACAGGCACTGATACGTTTAATATTCGTGTTTGGGAAGAAGATGGAGGAAGTGGGGCCTTGGTAATCAATGAAACCGGGCTGAACTTCCGAAATAATGTAACCGGTATCAACAGCGTCGACTTCGGTGGGTATGTCGGTGCGAACTCATCCCGAGTTCGATTTATGCTGGATAATGTGACGGTAGCTGTTCCTGAGCCGGCCTCTGTCGGATTGTTTAGCGTCGGATGCCTGGGTGCACTTGCTGTTCGCCGGGTTTCGTTCCGATAAAAATCAGAATTGAGAATACGATAAAAAGACATTCCGGCCATCCATCGGTCGGAATGTCCAATTTAGAACCCGTATGCAGACTGCTGCGATTCGTTTTATCATGCGTGTGATATTACAGATTTTCCTGATTATTCTGGCAGTTTTGAACTTTCCTGCCTATGCCATTATTTACTATGTGTCTCCGGATGGCGACAATGGAAACTCCGGAACTGATTTGCTGTTCCCATTGCGGACGATTCATGCCGCAGCCCAGCTTGCTGTTCCCGGGGACGCCGTGTATATTAAAAGCGGTATATATCGGGAAACTATTATTCCTGCCCATAACGGGACGGATATCAATCCGATACTTTACAGTGCCTATCCCGGGGACTATGTCCTGATTTCCGGATGTGATGAGATTCCCTCTGATTTATGGTTCCCATATTCCAATGGTGTATACAAAGCCTCAGTCAGCATGAATTTGGACCATGAAAACCAGGTGTTTTTCAGGTCGGGAAGAGTTTCCCGCTGGCAGGATCTCAGCGGAAACGGAAAAGATGCGGTTACGTTGGATGATGTATGTGCCCCAGTGATTTCAGCAGAGGGCGCTGTCTGTTTTGATGGGGTCGATGATTACCTGGATACAACGATTGGATCGCTGACAAACGGAGGGTTTCTAATGGTTGGGAACTTTTCTGTGCAGGGAGCTGATAACGCCAGTGTCGTTTTGTCCTGGCAAACGAGCGGATCCGAACCTGGGACCCGATATAACTACGAAAATTATTCAGATGATATTATCCATCCTGCCTTTGGAAATATGAATGGCGGCGATTTCCATACCTACTGTGACGGGGTTGAGAATAATATTCCAGATGGACAGGGATGGCATCTTTTGGGCGGAACTGTAGAGGGAAACGGAACGGACAGTGAAGCCTCTCTGCGTATAGGAGGAAATCATAATGGCAGTAATTTTCCAAAAGGGAAGATTCGGGAGCTATTGATTTGGAACGGGAGTATTTCCGAAGAGGAACGACAGATCATCGAAGGATATCTCGCCCATAAACACGGTATTGCATCACTTCTTCCTGCATCACATCCATACAAGGAGAATCCTCCAAAATTATGGGATCCGTTCCATATGAACGGCCTGGCCGGCTGGTATGACGCAGCATCTGCTTTGAGTGACGGAAAAATGATGCTGGAAGCGCGCTGGCCGAATTCAACCAATGTATGGGCTCCAGTTTATTCAAAAGCTGATACGGGAACAACTCCATCACTGCTGCTGGACAGTGATCTGCCCGACTATGACTGGACAGGGGCTTCCATATGGATACGGCAGTCTCCTGCGTGGAGCCTGTATGCACAAAAAGTTTTAGACTATGGTGAAGGGAGGCTGATCACAACAAATGCTTCGTATTGGGATAATCACAGCCTGAAAAAGGGTTCACGATATTATGTACAGGGCTGTCTAGACGCTCTGGATGTCGAAGGAGAATGGTTTTACAATACAAACGGGATACTCTACGTACACGCAGGAGATCACCTCTCCGATGGTGTAGTAGAGTACAAATCCAGGCCTTTTTCGCTGGTTCTTGATGGATGCAGCTATCTGGCGTTCAGTAATTTGCATATTCTCGGATCGACAATTTCAATGAACTATCGGTCGAGCCATATCACACTGGATCGCCTGGATATACAATACCCTTACTTAAGTGATCAGGTGGGAAGCGGAATAAGCAGTGTTGTGTCTCAGCAGAACCGGGGCGTGATTTTGGCAGGGAACCATCATGTGCTGAAGAACAGTGAGGTCGCATGGTCTTCGGGAACCGGGGTGGGGATATACGGGGATTCAATTGAGCTTATCAACAATTACATCCATGATTGTAATTTCAGAGGGGCATTCACGGCAGCTCCACTTGCAATCGCAAATAAAACCTCAGCAGGTATTATCAGTCATAATACAATATCTGTATCAGGTCGTGACTGCGTTTCTTTTCCAAAAACCATTCGTAATTTCCTGTTTCTGTACAATGATTTATCGCATGCCGGGCAGCTGACGCAGGATCTGGGAATGACCTATGGCGGGGGTGTCGAAGGAGGAAGGACGCAAATCCGATATAACTGGGTGCATGATAATGATGCCGCAAGTGTTGCCAGTGGGATTTATTTTGATCACGGCAGCAGAAATCTGCTGATACATCATAATGTAATCTGGGGGATTCCTCGCGGAGGGATACACATTAATCACTACGCAATGGGAATCCTGATGTTTAACAACACCGTTACGGCTGACGACGGCGCGTCATTCCTATCTGCATGGGGGAGTGAGTGGCCTCCGGACGCATACGGGTGCATGCTGATGAATAATGTTTTCAGCAGTGATATTTATTCGACGGCAGAGGAAATCGATATTGCCGGAAACAGTACGAATTATTCCGCTCTGACAGAAAATCGGTTTCCAACAGCAGGATCAGAACCCATTGATTCCGGATTATTTCTTTCTGGAATTACAGATGAATACAACGGATCCCGTCCGGATAAAGGTGCGTATGAATCTGAAGGGGACGTATGGAGCGCCGGACACAGTTTTCGCGTGGACCCTTTTGTTGATCGAATTCCGGACGCTTGCCCCTATCTGAATCCAATCAACAACAGCTGCTTCGAATGGGACAGTTTATCTCCATGGACCTCCGCGGGAAGCTCTATTGCTCTTAACACAGCGACTGTTAATCAAAATCAGTTGCTGACCAATACCGCACTGGCGGGGGTGAGAAGTATTCGAATGGGGAGCGGGGTAAACCGTATTGAGCAGATCGTCAGCAATCTTATGCCGAATGCGGTGTATGAATTCAGGAGTAGATTGCGTGCCGATGAAGGAGCGTCTGTTTGTTCAGGAATTATCGGATTTGGCGGTGATGAGGTAAAAAGCGATATCGTATCAGGGAATGCTCCATACTGGTCTGATACACGTATATCTTTCAAGACCGGGTTGACCAATAGTTTGGCTACAGTCTATGTGGAGAAACTATCCCTGTCAGCTGCTCCGGTTTATGTGGATGATTTGAGTCTTCTTTATAAAGATGGAGACTTCGATGGCAACGGCATCTCGGATCGATGGGAGCGGCAGTATTTCGGTGAATCGTTCGGCACCTTGCCTGCTGATGATACAGATGGGGATGGGGCAAATAACCTGCAGGAATATCGGTCGGCCACGGACCCCTTGCGACCGGATACAGATGACGACGGAATACCTGACGGTTGGGAGCTTGCAAACAGACTGAATCCTTTGATTGGGAATACCGGAGATTCGGATAATGACGGGCTTCTGGACTATGAAGAGTATATTTGTCAAACGGACCCGCAGGACAAAGGATCCAGGTTCGATGTTGGTTATGCTGTTGCATCCCGCGAAAATTCTGCGATGCAGATCAAATTTCTTTCATCGACAGGTCCGGTCTATCAGATTGAATTCACAACAAATATGCTTTCTTCCGACTGGCAGCCCAT
>JBFWJN010000275.1:0-3828 GCA_050253185.1 Kiritimatiellales bacterium
GTATATTCGCCTGCTGGAGGCTGAACAGAATGGGAATCTGGCATCGCTTCGTGCTGCCAAGGCTTCCCGTGCAGCCAATCTGAACAACATAGATTGGCTGATGGAACACATGTCGCTTTCGGAAAAAGTAACCCATATGAATACCGGCCCGGCGGGGAAGCGCGGTATTCAGCAGGAATATGATGCAAAATACGATCTTCCGGCGTTTGCCGCCTATGATGGTCCGCGCGGCGTAAAACAAAGCGGTAAAGGAATTGTATCATTTCCATCCGGGCCTGCCGTTGCGGCCTCTTGGGACGTAAGTCTTGCCAATGAGGTTGGGAAGGCCTTTTCGGATCAGCTGCACCAGTATAAAGGAAATCAGATCTATGCTCCCGGACTGAATATCATCAAACATCCGCTTGCCGGGAGAAACGGAGAGTATTACAGCGAGGATCCTCTTTTGACCGGAAAAATCGCGGCGGCTGTTGTTCAGGGAATTCAGACCAACGGATGTCTTGCCACGCCGAAACATTTTGTCTGCAACTCCTATGAAACCGGGCGTTTCTGTACGGACGTCACGGTTTCTGAACGAGTGCTTCGTGAAATTTACCTGCCGGCTTTTCAGATCGTGGTGGAAGAGGGGCATCCCTGGTCCCTTATGACTGCATACAACAGTGTCAATGGACATTTCATGTCTGCGAATCGAAATCTTCTGGATATTCTTTATAACGAGTGGAACTTCCAGGGGTACGTGGTGTCCGATTATAAAGCCGATATGGAGTCTGCGGCAGCAGCGCTGGATGCGGGATGCAACGTAGAGATGCCCGGCTGGACCTGGTACAACAAAAATGCAATTGAGCAGGCGATTCATTCCAATACGAATGTTGCACAGCGGTTTGATGGCGTGGTGCGAAAGATATTGGAGATCAAGACGTCTGACTGGATTGCACGTCCGGAAAAAATGAAAGAGATGCCTGTTGATCTCGCGGCTCAGCAGGCCTTGAGCCGTCGGGCCGGCGCGGAAGGTTCGGTGCTGCTCAAAAACAGCCGGGCGCTGCTGCCTCTGCCGGCCGGGAAATCCATTGCTTTGATCGGACCGTTCGGGAATTCCAGTCTGGTACGGGGAGATCAGGGCAGTGGGACATGCCGAACGAAGAATCTTGTGACGCTTCTGGATGCTCTGAAGCAGAGCTGCGGAGATCAGGTGACCTTTGCGGAAGGTTGCAGTCCGGAAACCGGTGAAGAAGAGGGGGCTCTGACCGAATTTTCCTGCACGGCCGAATATTTCGGAAATATGGATTTAATCGGGACGCCGGTAATGGTTCGAAAAGAGGAAAACATCCAGAAGCTGTCGTTTACCGGGGGCAAATCAGCTGAAATTGCAACGGGGGTTTTCAGCAATGCATTTCAGTTCAACGGGCAGTCGCTGTTGAAGGCGGGACAGATTCCGGCAACAGCTGAAAACTCGGATTTTACATGGTCTTTCCGGGTGTATTTACCGGATCAGTTTCCTCGTCCGGATGCCGGACTGATTTCCGGAGAACTTGCTGGAACCAACCGGTTTGTTTTCACGCCGTCGTTTTTTGAGATGTCCTTTCCCTCAGAGACGGGTGCGATACGGATTCCCTATCAGCTTTCAGGGCAGATATGGTGCCATGTCGCGCTGGTCCGCCGGGCCGGTCAGGCGACGGTTTATGTGGATGGATCGGCGGTGGGCAGCGCGCCGTTCCGCGGTGCCGTTCCCGCAATACCGCTGTCGATCGGCGGCGATATCCTGAATAAGAAATATGCGAACTGCCTGATCGACGATATCCGCTGTTATGACCGGGCATTAACAGAATCGGAACTGAAATCGGCGGCGCAGAAAAACGAAATAGCCGGGCCGGTTTTCCACCAGTCGTGTGATGATCTTTCGTCTATCGCGGATCAGACTGACTCCTATAGTTTCCTTCCGGACCTCAACGCATTCAGCGCCCGCTGGACCGCCGTCTTCGTGCCGCAGAAATCAGGAAAATATGAGTTCAAAGTATTCAGCAACGGAGGCGTTCGTTTCATACTGGATAAAGAAGTCCTGTATGACCAATGGCAGGAAGCCTGGGTAGAGGGCATGATGCGCAGGGTCTGGCTGGATTTGGAAAAAGATCATGAATATCGCATGGAGATTGAATTCAGCAACTGGTTTGCAAAAAACCACGGGAAGGGCGGATTTATCAAGCTTTCTTATGCTCTTCCGGATGATGCGGCGGCGGAAGCCGTTCGAAGCGCGGCGCAGCTGGCTGCGGCTCGCGATGTAGCCATCGTGGCGGTCGGAGTTCCTCAGGATCCGTTCCAGGGAGAAGCCAATGATCGTGAGTCATTTGTTCTTCCGGGGTATCAGGATGAATTGATTCGAGCGGTTGCTGCCGCAAACACAAATACGATTGTCGCTCTCTTCACGTCCGGCGGTGTGGATATGCGCCGTTGGATCGATGATGTCCCGGCTGTTATGGAAATGTTCTTCCCGGGAGAGGAGGCGGGGCATTGCTTTACGGATCTGCTCTACGGGCGGGTCAATCCTTCCGGACGGCTTCCTGTAAGCTATCCGAAATCACTGAATCAGCTGGCTGTAGAATGTGTTCAGCCTGTTTTTGAAACATCTGTAACCGGTGTGGGATACCGGCATTTCGATCGAGTCGGAGAAGAACCCCTTTTTCCGTTTGGATACGGACTGAGCTATACCACCTATGAGTTCCGGACATTAAAAGTGAATGGAACGAAAGATCCAGACTACCCTGCATCTGCCAGCGTGACGGTTCAGAATACCGGGAAGTGTTTTGGCAAGGAAGTTGTACAGGTCTACGTCTCGGCGGTTGATCCAAAGGAAGAGCAGCCGGTTCGCGAACTCGGTGGATTTGCCAAAGTTGATTTGAAACCCGGGGAAACCAAAACGGTGGGAATCCCGCTGCATAGTACCGCGTTCAGTTATTATGACTCTTCTGCAGGTCGCTGGGCGCCGGAAGCGAAACGATTCATAATTTACGCCGGCGGTTCTTCACGGGATCTTCCGCTGAGTGTGGAGTTTGGCAAAGACTAACGGTTTGTCGTGAAGTTGACCGTATCAAAGAAAACGGAGTTAAAGTGGCGCTGGAACTATTTGATCTAAAAAGTAACGGGACGGAATTTGGTTTTTTCGACCGGAATGAAATTTATTTTTCATGGAAAACCCGCAGGGATCAGCCGAATGGACGACAGGCCGCCTGGCAGGTCCGTGCGGCCGGCAATTCGACGGAATTGGAATCCGGCCCGTATTTATGGGATTCAGGATGGGTGGAAAGCGATCAGTCGGTGGAGGTTCCTTATGCCGGAGCGCCGCTGATTTCCCGGCAGTGTGTTGTCTGGCAGGTTCGCATACGGGACACCGGCGGAAATCAATCGGACTGGAGCAAACCGGCCCGGTTTGAAACGGCATTTCTCGAGCAGAGCGACTGGAGTGCGCAGTGGATACAGATGCCGCGTCTGCCGGAAGATAAATCGGTGCCGGCTCCGTTTTTCCGCAAGAGTTTCAAGCTCTCCGAACAACCGGTTTCCGCCAGACTGTATGTTGCCGCCCTCGGAGACGGTGAGTTTTATCTGAACGGTACGCGGGTTGGAAACGATTATTTTTCGCCGGGATGGACCGATTTTTCCAAACGGATTCAGTACCTGACGTATGATGTATCGACCCTGCTGCAGGACGGCGAAAATGCGATCGGTGTGATTCTGGGCGACGGCTGGTACAGCGGACGCATTTCCTGGAAGAACATGCATCATTTCTACGGAACTGAACCCCGCCTGCGGCTGCAGCTCGAGGTCCGGATGCAGGACGGT
>JBFWJN010000276.1:0-3812 GCA_050253185.1 Kiritimatiellales bacterium
TGCGAGTTCCTGAATGACGATACGGCTGAAAGCCTTGGCCTGACC
Source organism: Kiritimatiellales bacterium (assembly GCA_050253185.1). Lineage (GTDB taxonomy): Bacteria > Verrucomicrobiota > Kiritimatiellia > Kiritimatiellales > Tichowtungiaceae > Tichowtungia. The sequence continues at coordinate 46 of JBFWJN010000276.1, forward strand.
GGAAAGGAAACGTTCAGCATTTCCGGCGTTGCCGATAACTTTGTTCCCGGCAAGATTCTGGACGTTGTAGGCCGGGTGACCGCACCCGGCAAAGAAAAAGAGATTCGTTTCCAGGTGAAGGCGCGCGTCGACACGCCGCTGGAAATTGAGTACCTGAAAAACGGCGGCGTGCTCAACTATGTGCTGCGGAATATGATGCAGGGGCGCTAACGCGCGTCCTCTGCATTCAAATCGTTAAAGCCGTTGAACGTTCAACGATTTCAATGCGCGGTATTTCGCGGTTTAACGGTTCAGATTTCCTGCGCAATTTTCCAGCCGATGAATACGCCGGCGATGCTGCCGAGGCTGCTGACCATAAACTGGCCGAAGAATTCAAAACCGAATTTTCCGCCCAGCCACCAGCCGATCCATCCGCCGACCGTAATGCCGATCCAGATCAGAAGTTTGGTCATAAAAACCTCCGGTTTTCTTTTCAGTCATCATCTTACTCGTACTCCTGATTCGTAATCTGGATAGGCCGAAAGAGCAGGATTACGAAAAAGATTATGATTAAGAGTGGTTGATTAGTTTCTCATAGATTCTGACGACCCGTGTCGCAATGGACTTCCAGTCATAGTGCGCTGAGACTTCGGCGAAACCGTTGGTTGAGAGTTTATTCCGAAGGTCGGAATCGCCGGCCAGCCGTTCCATTTTCTGAGCGAGCATGACGTCGTCGTTGTCTTCCGAGAGCAGGATGTTTTCTTCATCCGTCGTGAAGCCGGGAATGCCGCCGACGCGCGTGGCGATGACCGGTGTGCCGGCGGCCCACGCTTCGAGAATGACAATCCCGAACGGTTCGTTGGCGGTCGGCAGAACGAACAGGTCGGCGGCCTTGTAGGCGGAGGGCAGCAGCGGATCGTCAGGTTTAAAGCCTGGGATAATCAAGGTGGCGTCCTGCAGATTCTGCTGCTCAATTTCTTCCAGCAGTTTGCGGTGATAGTCTTCCACTGCAACGGAACCGATGAATACGAGTTTCCAGTCCGGATGTGTTTTGCGGAACCGGGCAAAGGCCTTGACGAGCAGGATCTGGTTTTTCTGCAGGTCGATGCGCGAGAGGCAGAGCACGAATTTCTGCTTTTCCAGTCCATAGGCTTTGCGGAACGGTTCGGTCGATGCATCGGCGAAGTGCTGCACGTGCACGCCGTTCGGCAGGTAGTGGACGTTTTTCTGTCCGCGCTGCTTCATTTCTTCGGCTTCGCTTTTTCCGACGCAGATCACGGCGTCGGCATCGTTAAACACACGCCGCGAGCCGAATAGCATCCCGAACACTTTGCCCCATTCAAATTTTCCGGCGACCGGTGCCACCATGGCATCATACTGTTCCTGCGGGACGGTGTGGCGGCCGCCGTGAACGTGGATGACGTACGGCACGCGCCGCAGCCGGGCGACGGTTCGGGCGGTTCCGCCGAGGCGCCGTCCGACGTGCGTATGAATGAGGCCCAGGTCTTTCTGGAACAGCAGGGCGAAGAACAGCGGGAGGGAGAGCGGGCTGCCGCCCTTGAGGCGCAGCGCGCTTTTGGCGTCTTCGCTGAGGCCGAACCAAGGGAAGCAGTAGCGGAAGCGGCGGACGGTGACGCTATCGATTTTTTCCGTGCCGGTTTTGGCGAACATGTCGGTGCAGAAGATCGGACTGCTGATTCCGCTTTTTTCCAGTTCGCGGGCGAGGTTGAAAACAACGGTTTCGGTGCCGCCCCATTTGTCGGGGACAAACCGGCGCATGACGTGGGCTACCGTGCCTTGAAGTTTACTCATGGCTGCAATCTAACTTTCCAATGGTTGGAATAAAAGATTCCAATGGCTGGAATTTTTCGGGTACTTTTTTCCCGCGTCGCTCGCTTGCACTCGCAAGCGGCCGGCAACCTCTGGAACGGTATGGATTACGACCAACTCATTATTGACGGCTATAACCTGATGCATCAGGACGCGGCGCTCGACGGGCGGCGGGAAGATCTGGCGACGGCGCGTCAGCGGCTGGTTCGCCGGATCGAGCAGGGCGCGGCCGGAATGGCGCTGAAGATCACGGTGGTGTTTGACGGACGCGAGAAGGGGCGCGATGCGGCGCTCGATACGCCGCGTCTTGAAGTGCTCTTTTCCCCGGCGAACCGGACGGCGGACGGCGTGATCGAACAGATGGTTCATGATGCACCGCGGCCGGACCGGATTCTGGTGGTGACGTCGGACGGGATTGAGCAGCGGCTGGTGTCGGTGTTCGGCGCCGCGGTGATTTCGTGCCGGGAGTTCCTGCTGCGGTGTACTGCGACGGAACCGCCGCCGAAGGCGTTTGGAAAGCGCGGTTCGTCCGGTGCCACGCTGGGCGATTTCTTTCCTTAATCACGGGCCCGAAACCGGCCTTTTTGATTGATTATAAGGCGTTTGTAAGCGATAACCTCGAACCTTATGCGAATTCTGATTATAGGTGCCGGGAATGCCGGCCAGCAGCTGGCGCAGCGGCTCTGCGAGGAGAAGCACAGCGTGATTATGATTGATACCGATTCGGCGGTGCTGGCCGAAGCGGAGTCGAGACTGGATATTCTGACGCTGTGCGGGCCGGGGTCGAGTCCGCGTGTGCTGGACGTGGCGCAGGTGGATAAATGCCATCTGGTGATCGCGGTGACAAACAGCGACGAGGTGAATATCCTGTCCTGTCTGTATGCGCATGCGGCGGGCGTGCCGCGCAAGGTGGCGCGGGTGTCGAGTCCGGAATATATTCATGCCGATGACACGTATGATCTGAGCGCGATGGGCATTGATCTGGTGATTAACCAGAAGCAGGAATGCGCGCGCGAAATTTTCAATATGCTGCAGATGCCCGGTGCGCAGGAGGCGTTTTATCTGTTTGAACACAAGGTGATGGTGGCCGGATTCAGCGTGAATGTTGCCAGTCCGCTGTTTGAGCGGACGCCCGCTGAATGCGACCGTCTGGACCTGATCCAGAGTGTGCGCGTGATTGCGATTCGCCGGCGCAATGAGCTGGTGGTGCCGCACGGCGATACGGTGTTCTGTAAAGATGACCTGGTTTATCTCGTCGGGACGCCGGATGATGTGGCGGCCTTTTTCGAATGGGTCTGTCCGGACCTGAAGCCGTTTGAAAAGGTGATTATTGCCGGCGGCGGCGATCTGGGCCTGATGCTGGCGAAGATGCTGGAATCGACGGCGGACTGCGTGGTGCTGGAAAAGGAGGATCGGCGGGCGCGTCGCTGTTCCGCCGAACTGAACCGGGCGCTGATCCTGCGGGCCGATGCACTGGCCGAGAGTACGCTGGACGAAGCCGGGATGACGGATAATACGGCATTCGTCGCACTGACGGGCGATGATGAAAACAACATCATGAACTGTCTGATGGCGCAGAAGAAGGGCGCATCGTTTACGGTGACGCAGATTGCCCGCACCGACTATGTGCCGGTGATCGAACAGCTCTATCTGGTGAACCGCGTGGTGAGCCCGTATATTTCGATGACGCACGCGATTCTTCATTATCTGCGCTCGCACAAGGTGCAGGCGGCGTCGCTGCTTCATAATCTTCCCGGTGAACTGCTGGACGTAGTGATTTCTGCGGAGAGCCGTCTGGCCGGGAAGCAGATCCGCGACATTAAACTGCCGCGCGAGGCAATTATTGCGGTGGTGCTGCGCGGCGGCGAGGTGCTGACCGCGACCGGCGACCTGCAGCTGGTTCCGACGGATCGTGTACTGATTTTTGCGCATCCGGATGCTGTTCGTAAAATTCAGTC
>JBFWJN010000277.1:0-3797 GCA_050253185.1 Kiritimatiellales bacterium
CACGGAGCGGGCTGACCGCCTGTCCGCTGTAGAGTCCGATCAGTACGGAAAAAATGGTGATGGCAAAGACGTCATCAACGGATGCCGCCGCCAGGATCATCGTCGGAATCCCTTTTTTCGCGCCGCGATGTTCTTCAATGAAACGAATCATCAACGGCACAACAACCGCCGGGGAAACGGCGGCAAGGATGAATCCGAGCAGTCCGGATTCGAGCCGGGTCAGCGGCAGGAACATCGGCCCGAGCAGTGCAATGGTGGATCCTTCGAGCAGTCCGGGAATGCAGGACAGCAGGATCGTCTGCCGGCCGGTCTTGGCCAGGGCTTCGCGACTCAGTTCAAATCCCGCGCGCAGCAGGATGACGATCAGTGCGATTTGCCGAAGATCGGCGGAGGCAGCCAGAAATTCAGGAGCAAGAGCGTTCAGGACGAACGGCCCCAGCACCACGCCAAGCAGAAGCATACCGACCAGTCCCGGAAAACGGAACCGGCGGAACAGCCAGTCCGCCAGCAGGCCCAGAATAATCAGTTCGGCGATACTTACAGCCATAGTAGTCTTTCTCAGAATTTAAACGGGGAATGGAACACGGCCTGCGGACCCAATCCGGCTTCGATTTCCAGCAACCGGTTATATTTCGCGATCCGCTCACTTCGGCAAAGGGAACCGGTTTTGATCTGCCCGCCTCCCATGGCCACTGCAAAATCGGCCATAAACGTGTCCTCGGTTTCACCGCTGCGATGCGAGATGACAAAGTTCCAGCCGGCCTCGCGGCAGAGAGTGATCGCCTCGATGGTTTCCGTTACTGTACCAATCTGATTCAGTTTAATGAGAACAGCGTTGGTGGACCGTTCCGTGATTCCGCGCCGGATAAATTTTGTATTGGTCACGTAGAGATCATCGCCAACGATCTGAATCCGGTCTCCCAGTGCGGCCGTATGCGCCTGGAATCCGCTCCAGTCGTTTTCGTCCAGTCCGTCTTCGAGGGACACGATCGGATATTTGTTAATCCACTGCCGATAGATCTCTGTTATCTCCGCACTGTTTTTCTGTCCCAGTCCGGATTTTGTGAGGTTGTATTTCCCGGATTCGAAAAACGAACTGGCGGCGGGATCGAGTGCAATGGCAATATCTTTTCGGGGCTGATAGCCGGCCGCCCGGATGGCTTCGACAATGACCTCGCAGGCCTCTTCATTACTCCTGAGATTCGGAGCAAATCCGCCTTCATCTCCAACGCCTGTGGAATACCCTTTTCCGCTTAGAATTTTTTTCAGCGCATGAAAGGTTTCGGCTCCGTAACGCAGCGCTTCGGAAAACGACGGCGCGCCGACCGGCATAATCATAAACTCCTGAAAATCCACGCTATTGTCGGCGTGCTTGCCTCCGTTGAGAATGTTCATCATCGGGACCGGCAGACGTACGGCTTCGGTGCCTCCCAGCCAGGCATACAGCGGGAGCCCGGCGGCTTCCGCCGCGGCGCGCGCCACGGCCATGGAAACGCCGAGTATCGCATTGGCACCGAGCCAGCCTTTGTTTTCCGTTCCGTCCAGCTCAATCATAAGCCGGTCGATTTCCGCCTGCAGTGACGGATCCTTTCCGATCAATGCCGGGGCTATCACGTCATTCACATTGGCAACAGCGCGTAGAACTCCCTTGCCGTCATACCGTTTTGGATAGCCGTCACGAAGTTCAACCGCCTCGTTTTCGCCGGTTGACGCGCCGGAAGGAACCGAAGCCGACACAGAAATTCCATTATTCAGGCGAACCTTCACCCGTACTGTCGGATTTCCACGGGAATCGAGGATCTCGAGTGCTTTTATGTCAGCTATTGTCGTGCTCATACCTGTCTCCTTTATTCATTTTTACGGTCTGTAAAGAAGACAGGTTCCAATGTCTGGACGGATTCCTGCTTCTTTATCAGCAGGAATCATCAGCACTGACAGCAGTCAGGCGGTTTACCCGGAACGGGAAGGCAGAAATCCATTGCCATGGGGACCGGTTGTAATTATTCACCGGCCTCCTGTCAAAATTTATTTATGGTTTCGGAAGTATGTAATCAGTTTGTTGGTGGAGCTGTCGTGCTTCAGTTCGCTGGTGCTTTCGAGTTCCGGCAGGATGGCCGAAGCCAGAATCTTGCCGAGCTGGACGCCCCACTGGTCGAAGGAGAAGATGTCCCAGATCATGCCCTGCGTGAAGATTTTGTGTTCGTAGAGGGCGATGAGCTGTCCGAGCACTTCGGGCGTCAGTTTTTCAGCCATAATGGTATTGGTTGGACGGTTGCCTTCGAATGTTTTATGCGGAATCAGTTCGGCGGGTGTGCCTTCGGCTTCCAGCGATTCTTTGGTTTTTCCGAAGGCGAGGGCCTCGGTCTGCGCAAAGAAGTTGGCCATGAGTTTGGCGTGATGATCGCCAAGCGGGTTCTGCGATTTGCAGAAACCGATGAAGTCGCACGGGATCAGCTTGGTGCCCTGGTGGATGAGCTGATAGAAGGCGTGCTGGCCGTTGGTGCCGGGTTCGCCCCAGATAACCGGGCCGGTCTGCCACTCGACGCGTTTGCCGTCCTGCGTGATGTACTTGCCGTTCGATTCCATATCGCCCTGCTGGAAGTAGGCGGCGAAGCGGCTCATGTACTGGTCGTACGGCAGGATGGCCTGCGTGGCGGCATCGAAGAAGTTATTGTACCAGATGCCGAGCAGCGCGAGAATGACCGGCATGTTCTGCTCGAACGGCGCGGTGCGGAAGTGGCAGTCCATCGCGTGGTAGCCGGAGAGCAGTTTGCGGAAGTTTTCCGGACCAATGGCGATCATCACCGGCAGGCCGATGGCGGACGGAAGCGAGTAGCGGCCGCCGACCCAGTCCCAGAAACCGAACATGTTGGCGGTGTCGATGCCGAACTTGGAAACTTCGGCGGCATTGGTGGACAGCGCCACGAAATGCTTCGCAATCGCCGCTTCGTCCTTGAGTGCGTTGAGCGTCCACTGACGGGCGGTCGAGGCGTTGGTCATCGTTTCCTGCGTGGTGAAGGTTTTGGACGCGACGATAAACAGCGTTTCTTCGGCGTTCAGGTCGCGCAGCGCTTCGGCGATGTGCGTGCCGTCGACGTTGGAGACGAAGCGGACGGTGAGGCCGCGCTGTGTGTAGGGTTTGAGCGCTTCATACGCCATAACGGGGCCGAGGTCGGATCCGCCGATACCGATGTTGATTACGTTTTTAATCGGTTTGCCGGTGTAGCCCTTCCATTCGCCGGACCGGATTTTGTCAGAAAAGGCGGCCATACGGTCGAGCACCTCGTGAACCGCGGGAATCACGTTCTCGCCGTCAACGAATACCTTGGCATCGCGCGGCGCACGCAGTGCGGTATGCAGCACGGCGCGGTCTTCGGTACGGTTGATTTTTTCGCCGGTGAACATGGCTTCGATCTTTTCGCGCAGCCCGGCGGATTCGGCCAGCGATACGAGATAACGCATCGTGTCAGCGGTGATCCGGTTCTTGGAATAGTCCAGAAGCAGGTCGCAGGCCGTCAGCGAGAAGGTTTCAGCACGTTTCGGATCGGCGGCAAACAGTTCGCGCAGGTGAGCGGATTGTATATCACTGTAATGTTCGGACAGGGCGGCCCATTCGGCACGCTGGTTTAAAGGCTTCATGGCTCATTCCTCCTAAAGTTAAAAAAACAGGCCGCAGAGTAGCGGCTGTTTCCGGGAGGATAAAACCAAAAATGCGGCAATTTCACGTCCGCAACCTTGTTTTAACTCTTATTTATGATAAATTTGCGAACCTATGTATAAGCCATTATCCATTTTAT
>JBFWJN010000278.1:0-3789 GCA_050253185.1 Kiritimatiellales bacterium
CGCTCCCAGCAGGTGTTTGTGCCATACCGGTGTTTTTCTCCGTTATGATAGCCCTGGTCACTGGTGTAAACGATCAGTGTATTGGATGCGGCAGGACTTTCGTCCAGCGCCTTCATCAGGTCGCCGATCTGGTCGTCGACAAACCGGATCGCCGCCAGATACGCCTGCAGGATTTCTTTCAGGCCCTGCTCTCCCGCCGCGTTATAGAATGTTTTAAAAGTATCCCAGCCCTTATCGTGCGGGCCCAGTTTTCCTTCGCGGGAATCACCCGGAGTCGGATCATCAAGTATCGCCGGCGGCAGCGGAATCTGATCGAGCGGAAACAGATCAAAATATTGATCCGGAACATACCACGGCGTATGGGAGCGAACCAGACCGACGACCATGAAGAACGGCTTGTCGCGCCCGCGCATCAGACGCTCCGTTGCCCACTTCACCGACTGTTCGTCCGGCATCCGGGCCCGATTGCCGTCATTCACATATTTCCACGGTCTCTGATGCAGGGTCCATCCGCGATACCCCGGGATTCCATGGGCGGGGTCCGCCGGGACATCCGGAATATTTGACAACCGTGAGAATCCGCTGCGGGACAGGGTATTGAATGGAGGATACCCGCCGGGATGCGGAACCGGCGGCAGATATTTTCCCGGCGGATTACGGACTCCGTCCCACGGCCACGGCCCGAAATCGTGCGGAAGCAGGTGCCCGTCTGCTCCTCCGGTGTCCCCGGTGAAATACTGATATTCCGCATGGGACAGAATATGGTAAAGCTTTCCGGTCACGAATGTGGCATATCCGCTGTTCATAAACATCTGCGGAATGGTCACGGCATCCTTGATGGCCGGGGTGTTGCGCATATGCCCCCTGGCATTGTCCTCGCCGCCGTAATACCCGGTTGTGGTGGGATAAAAACCCGTCAGCAGGCTGGTTCGGGACGGTGCGCAATATAATCCGTTGGCCTCCGCGTTTTTAAAGCTGACACCCCGCGCGGCCAACCGATCCATATTCGGTGTCAGATTAGGAACATACCCCCGCAGCGGACCGACAAAATCATTCAGGTCATCGGAAATGATGAACAGGACATTAGGCCTGGAGACGGATGAAACGTCCGTTCTGCCGACCGATCCAAGACAGAGAGCCGGGAATAAAAACGAACGCAAAATCTCCCGACATGGAAAAAAATTCATTTTCATAAACACCCCGACTCCTCTTCATTTGAAACCGAATCGTAACAGTATCCATGAATCAAACCGGCTGCGCCATGTTTGCAACGCTGAAAAATATGTTCGAAAATGAACCCGTGATTCAGTTCAACAGCAAGCGGTAGAAGCCACCGGTGCGGTCCCCGAGGTCCAGAGAAAGATCCTGCCCCGTGCGGTTCCCGGTCATGTTATACAGAACAACTTCCCAGTTCACAGGGTTCAGGGCATCCGTTTTTTCCAAACGATAACGGCGGTTATCGACCCCCTGGAAATGCAGGTTTAACTTTTCTGCGGAAAACGAGCCGCCCAGACGCAGGACCGACGCTTCTTCGATCGGCGACGTCCCGGCGAAGAATTCTTCTTCATTGGTCATTCCGTCACCATCCGGATCGGCATCGGCAGCTGACCGGCTGTCGGTGCTCGACCCGTCACCGCCAAAATATTCAGCACGCCAGGTATCGCTGACTCCGTCACCGACACTGTCGATGGTCCGGTACACCGCCGTGACGATCACGTCATTTGCCGGCATCCGCAATGTGGTGGACACCGCGGCCACATTGACAACAGTCTGCGTATCACCGCGCCAGTGGTCGAATTTTTGTCCTTCTTTGGAAGCGGCTTCAATATTCAGAATGGAATCCGCACGAGAAGTTCCTGAACCGTATCCTTCGTTGACGGTCAGCGTATAGGTCGATTCCGATTCATCCCGGTAGGCGGCCATCAGATAAAGGGATCGCGATGGAATTGTCACGGTCGTGGTGGACCCATTCAGATTACTGATTTCCGAAGCGGCTCCGATCCATCGATCAAAAACCTTCCCGGTTTGTGCAGAAGCCGTAATCGTCTGAACGGCTCCCGGCGTCAGCCCGAAGATTGCACTGTCACTGGGCATCGCCTGCAAAACGTATGTTTCGTCCGTTCTGAACGGAGATGCTGGCAGGCCGGCCGCATTGTACAGCTTGTTTGCACCCGCCGGCGCACTGGCAAAACAGTATCGAACATACTTCGGCGAGGGAACCGTGTCGGCAAAGACCAGAACGGTATCCCTGTCAATCACGGCATCGGCGTCTACAAAGCTCCGGTCTGCACCTGCAACCTTGAAGTTTTCCAAGGGGCCGCTCACTGTAACGACATCATTGGTGCTTTCTTTCTGTCCAACCATCAGTCCGCCATCGGCATAGTCAAACAGAACCCGGATCTGCGAACCCTCAATGGAAGCGCTCCGGTACAGCGGACCGCTGAACACCTTTTCTCTTCCATAGTCCTTTACCAGTGCCCAGCGCGCCAGACGACTGCCGACGTCGGATTTATTCAGCGGATGAATATCGCCGTCATTTCCGATATCGATCGTGACCGCCATTCCGGAATTGGTTTCCGACAGAGCCAGCAGCTGTGTCTCACGCAGAACCGGCCAGCTCGCGCTAATTCCATGGTTTGCCAGCTGCACATAATAAAAGGAAAAATCCCCCTGCCCCCAGTCTTTTCTCCAGCCTCGAGCAAGAGCCTGCATTTTGTATCTGTAGAGGTTCCCGTCATTGCCGTTGGACTCTCCCTGATACCAGATCACGCCTCGCAGTCCGTACGGAATCAGAGAAGCAATCATCGCATTATAAATATTGTATACGTTTGTGATGCCTCCCTCCTCCTGATACTGGCGCAAACCCGCCAGTTCAGGCACCGCTTCTACACCGGATGGACTCAGAAACCGTTCGATCCGCCGCCCGCCCCATGCGGAAAACAAAAGGCCGACCGGAACACCGGTTTCTTCATAAATATTTTTGGCAAAAAAATATCCCACGGCCGAGAAACTGCCTAATGATGCGGAGCTGCACTTGGTCCAGTTTATCCGCAACGGAGGCTCGTCCTGAACGGTTTCGGCACTTGCCCTTGAAACCGCCACATGCCGAATCAGCGGAAATGAATCCGCCGAAGCGCGTTCCGCCGAATATCCGACCGCTGCACCGGCAGAAAAACCTGTCATGGGAAATTCCATATTGGACTGCCCGGAGGCCAGATAGACATCCCCGAAAACCACATCCCTGAGCTGAATACTCTGGGTACCGGATGAAACCTGCAGGACATGCGCGATCCCGCCGTCTGCGGCATGAGAACCAATCCTCGCCAGCCAGTTCCCATTCACATCGGCCACGGCGGGGCCGACTAAAACACCATCCAGCTGAACAGCAACCTCCATGCCGGGAGTAACCCTTCCCCAGATCGGAACGTCCATATCCCTTTGCAGCACCATATGGTCCTGAAAGAGAGAATGCACGGCAAGCGACACCGGCAGAATGATTTCCTCCCAAGTTGGCGCCGTTCGGATGTGATCTGCAGCGACATAATCCTCCGATCCCTCCGGGCGAACATCACCGGTCGCCAGGAACCGCAGCTTCTCGATGGACTCCAGTTTGACCGGGATATCACTCGCGGAAGGATTGCTTTCATCAAATGAATTTCTCCCGGTCCGATCGTACCAGACGGTCATGGTTTTCGTGTCCAGATCCTCTTTCAGAATCACAGAGATCTGCCCCGCTGCCAGAAGATCACACACCTTGTTCTCGTCAACCGGAGCGGAACCGGGTTCTCC
>JBFWJN010000279.1:0-3763 GCA_050253185.1 Kiritimatiellales bacterium
TCCAGACGGCGCGGCATGTGCAGGAGCTGCTTCGCGGTCAGGCCGTTCAGACACAGGTTCTGGATGCGGTGAGCAGCGATATCGAGCGGATTACGATCAAGGAAATCTGCGGCGCGGTTCGTGGCGGCGATGCCTTTGCCTGCGAACAGTGGGAGGAGTTCATTGACCGCTGTGCACAGGCCTTCGGGATTCTGATCCAGTGTTTTAATCCGCAGGCGATTGTCCTGGGAACGATTGCCGTGCATGACGGCGATCTGTTTATCCCGCAGGTCAGGGAAAAACTTGCTGAATATGCCTGGCCGAGAGCGATCGAAAACTGTTCGATTGAGCCGACCGTGCTGAAAAATATCGGCGAGCTGAGTGGAGTGGCTGCGGCCCTGAACGGACTGAGCTTTTATCTGTAATTTGAGAGTCCGGCTGTTTGGGCGGAAGCCCGGATGGAAAGAAACTGACGGGATGCCGAGTCTGTGCAAAGATGGTTGCCTGTGTTATTGAAATGGCTGGCAGGAACAGGTGGCGGATGTGAGCAGGGAACATGAATAACAAAAAACCGGACAGTTTAATGGCTCTGGAGCCGGCGCCGGATCGGGCGCGCGAGTCGATTCGACAAATGATTAACAGCGGTGAAATTGAACCGGGGCAGCGGATTGATCAGCGGGTTCTTGCAAAACAGCTGGGTCTGACTCCGGTTCCGATCCGTGAGGCGCTCTGCTGGCTGGAGGCTGAGGGACTGGTGAAGCGGGTTCCGGGCTGTGGCGTGTTCTGCAAAACGTATACGGTGGATGATATTGAGGAACTGCTGGAAGTGCGCGGCGCGCTGGAAGCCCTGGCCGCGGGCCGGGCGGCGGTGAACATCAATGCCAAACAGAAAAAAGAGTTGCAGGCGTTTGCCGATAAAATGAGTGCGATGTCCGAAAACGAACGCAAACAGTTTTTGGACATGCATGTGAAATTTCATCAGATGATTGTGGAATTTTCCGGCAGTGAAGCACTTTTGAATATCTGGCGGTTTACACATGTTACGGAGCAGGTGCTGGTGCGCCTGGCGGCGCATCTCTGGCCGATTCATCCGCACAGCCATGAAGATATTGTGAAGGCGATTCTCAGCGGGGATCCGGAAGCGGCCGAAGCGGCCGCGCGGGCGCATATTGCACCGACCTATGAAGAGCGTCTGCAGGATCTGCGCGATCAATACGGAGACGATCCGATTTTATAGAAAGCTCAGTTCAACTGACAACCTGTTGGAACAGTTGCTGAAAATATTGAAATAACAAAAATAAAATATACGAGGAAAGAGACGATGAAAAATCCGGTAAAAATCGCGTTGAAGGAATGTAAACCAACTCTGGGAAGCTGGATGCAGATTGGGCATCCGGTTCCGGCCGAGATTCTGGCGAATGCCGGGTTCGAGTGGGTCTGCGTCGATGCGGAACATACGGATATCGGCGTGGCGGGTGTTATCGGAATCATGCGGGCCATGGCGCACACGGATACGGTTCCGGTTGTGCGGGTTTCGCAGAACAGCACGATTGAAATCCGGCAGATGCTGGATGCTGGTGCCCGGGGCATCATTGTGCCGATGGTCAACACGGTGGAGGATGCGGAAAACGCGGTGGCCGCGGCAAAGTATCCGCCACACGGTGTGCGCGGATTCGGATTCTGCCGCGCCAATCAGCACGGCTCGACGTTTGATGAATATATCAAAGAAGCCAACGACGATATTTTTGTCGTGGCGCAGATTGAGCACATCACCGGTGTCGAAAATATTGAGGCGATCCTTCAGGTCGAGGGGATTGACGGAGCGTTTATTGGGCCGTATGACCTCAGCGGCTCGCTGAGTATTCCGGGGAAACTGGACGATCCCCGTGTTGAAGACGCGCTGAAAAAAGTTCTGGAGGCCTGTCGGGCTGCCGGGAAACCGGCCGGCCTGCATGTGGTGGCACCGGATCCAAAGCAGATTACCGCTGCGCTGAATAAGGGGTTCACGTTTCTGGCACTGAGCGTGGATGCGCTGTTCATGGACCGCTCTGCCCGCGAATGCCTGACGGAAGCTCAAGCTGTTCTTAGGAACGGTAACAATTGATAAAAGTACAGCTTCCGTTGTTGAAGAAATCATGGATGTCGACTCAGTGCATTGTTTGAGACGGGGCGCCTTATAATCCTGAAATAAAGTTGAATTCTGCAAATGAGCTGAAAGCTTTAGGCAGAACCATATTTCCTCTTTGAAAAGATGCCGGGAAAACCGGCACTTTTCATATCTGGTTAAATCGTTTGGATTTCTGTTTCTTTTCAAAGAAGTACATAAATAAAATTATAATGCAAATAGTCAGCATGATATTGCATTGTTACTTTTTCGGCTTTATCAGACGATTTTTCAAAACTGTGTGACGGCCAGTTCGAGTGATCATTTTCATGGCGGATTATTTCCGGAATGAGATGTCCATAGGGAGTGAATATCGGAATGGCAGTCATTTTGAACCAATCAAACACCAGATTTAAAAATCGTAAAGAGTGCAGATGACATCGGAACGTTTACCAATACCAAGAAATGAATATCCGCGCCCGCAGTTTGTGCGGGAGGACTGGCTGTGCCTGAACGGGCCGTGGGAGTTTGAAATTGATGCTGCCGATACCGGGCTTGAAAGAGGAATGCTGGGTCGTCCGCTGCAGGGAGAAATCACGGTGCCGTTCTGCCCGGAATCAAAATTGAGTGGAGTGGAGTGCAAGGACTTCATGAATGCAGTCTGGTATCGCAAAGAGGTTCAGGTTCCGGCGCAGTGGCGTGGACAGAATGTTCTACTGCATTTTCAAGCGGTTGATTATGACACGACGGTGTGGGTCAATAGTCGGGAAGTCGGCCGTCATCGCGGGGGCTGGTGCGGATTCAGATGTGATCTGTCGGATGCAATGGACGAAACCGGTAAGGCCGTGATTGTGGTTCGTGCGCGCGATTTGAAAAGCGAAATCGGAAAACCCGGTGGAAAACAGACTTTCGACCAGTATCATAACTATCGCTGTTACTATGAGCGGACCACTGGAATCTGGCAGACGGTCTGGATGGAGCCGGTCGCGAAAGTGCATTTTAGACGGCCGAAGATTGTTCCGGATTTGGCCAATCGTATGTTCCGAGTCACCTGTCCGATCACGAATAGCCGGGCCGGTACGACCGTTAGGGTTGTGCTGTCAGACTCGGCCGGGATAATTAGTGACGTATCGGTTGTTGCAACCGATGATTTTTCGCCAATGCTGAATTTGCATATACCGGAGGGTCGCCTTCATCTGTGGTCGTGCGAATCTCCGTTTCTTTATGATATTGCCTTTGAGTTGAAGGATTCACAGGGTGTCATTATAGACTCGGCAGCGAGTTATGCCGGACTGCGAAGTATCACAATTGACGGGAAGGCCGTTAAGCTCAATGAAACCGTTGTGTTCCAGCGTCAGGTGCTTGATCAGGGCTATTATCCGGACAGCGGAATGACGGCTCCAACGGAAGAGGATCTTATTAGAGATATTGAACTGGCTCAGAAAGCCGGCTTTAATAGTGCACGCCTTCATCAGAAGGTTTTTGAGGAACGGTTTTTGTATCATTGTGACCGGATGGGTTATCTGGTTTGGGCAGAGTTCGGGGATTGGGGGATTGATAAAGAGTGTCCGCAGGCAACGTACATGACGCAGTGGGTGGAGATTGTCAGCCGGGATCTGAATCATCCATCCATCGTTGGCTGGTGTCCGCTGAATGAAACTTGGAAAGAGCTGACGGACC
>JBFWJN010000280.1:0-3673 GCA_050253185.1 Kiritimatiellales bacterium
CGGGCGAAAAAGTGACGGTGTCGTTTGCCGGGCAGTCCCGGGAAGCGGTTGCGGCTGAAGATGGAACGTGGATGGTTTCTCTCAAAGAGATGCCGGTCTGCGCACAGGGACGTCCATTGATTTTCCAGGGTTCGGAAACGGCTCAGCCGATTGAACTGAAAGATGTTCTGGTCGGCGAAGTCTGGCTGGCCGGCGGGCAGTCGAATATGCAGACTACGATGGATTTCTATAAGACAACCACACAGGCGGATATCAATCAGGCAAATGATCCGCTGCTGCGCATGATCACCATTCCAAATAAAATTTATAAAGATCAGAACAGCGCCCGGCCTCGATGGGCGTATACAACCCCGCAGACCGTTTCCGGATTTTCTGCGAGTGCTTATTACTTTGCGAAAAACCTGCGTGAAACGCTGAAGGTCCCGGTCGGAATCATTGCATGTTCGATCGGCGGAACCGTGGCCGAAGCCTGGATGAGCCGCAAAACACTGGAAAGCAGTGAAGACCTGAGCCGGAGTCTTCGAGCCTGCGAGCAGTATTATCAGAAAACGTTTGCCAGTGAGTCTGAGTACAACCGGCTGCATACAGAATACGAAAAGGCGAACAGCGAGTGGTATCGAAAACGGAATGCCGGAGAGGATCCCGGCCCGCGCCCGAAAGAGCCGATTGGTCCGCGTTATGTAAATCGTCCCGCAGGACTGTATGAAAACATGCTGACGCAGACGATTCCGTACACCATTAAAGGGGTGATCTGGTATCAGGGCGAAAGCAACGCCATTATGAAAAACAGCTTTCAGTATCGGAACGTGTTCGCGACTCTGATCAACGAATGGCGGGCCGATTTTCAAAACAGCGATCTCCCGTTCCTGTTTGTTCAACTGGCGACATACGGTCCTCCGTCAAACGGGTCCCCATACTGGCCGGAGCTGTGCGATGCGCAGCAGTGGGCGGAAGATCATGTAAAGAATACCGGAATGATTGTGCTGTCGGATGGCGGCGATCAGGCAAACATTCATCCGCACTCGAAACCGATGGTTGGATATCGTCTCTCGCTGCTGGCGCGCCATATGGTTTACGGAGAAAAAGATCTGATTTGCCGCGGTCCGCGACTGAAAAAAATGAAGGTGAAGAATGGAGCCGTTGAGCTGACTTTTAAGGATATCGGCTCCGGGCTGGTGCTGAAGCCGGAATCCGTCAGTGCATTTGAAGTATGCGGAAAAGACGGTAAATATGTTCCGGCAGAGGCCGTACTGGTCGACGGGAAAATTATTGTTTCCTCGAAAGAGGTTCCATCGCCAACCAACGTGCGCTACGGCTGGCGGCAGTTTTTTGTGCCGACGTTATATAACGTCGAAGGCCTTCCGGCCTCGGCTTTCCGCACCGACGATTTCCCGCTGGTCTCCAAAGACCGATATTATCTCGACGACCTGTAAAATTATGTGATCTGAAGCGTGGCAAGGGAGGGAATGCAGAACTAAAAAAACAATTTGACACGTGTAAATAAAGTTCTATCATCCTTTGTACAAAGCGATCGTGGACTGGAATGGGTTGGTTCGCGATGAGTATCAGGAACAAAAAACAGGGAGAGTAAGATGAAAAAATACAGTTATACGAGTGCGGTTATAGCAGCAGTTCTGTTTACATCCATATCGGCCGGTGCGGAAGTGGTTTTTCTGGATACATTCTCTTATGACGGGGGGGACGCCGGATCATTCGGATCGGACATCAATGCAAATATTCCGGCACGGCAAAGCGGCGGAACCACCACCAGTACCTATACCGCGACGGCAACATCAGGTTTGGCGAAAGCATACTTGAGAGAAAGCGACGGAAATTTGTACAACAGCGACATTCTGCAAGCGCGTGTTT
This sequence comes from Kiritimatiellales bacterium, assembly GCA_050253185.1. Lineage (GTDB taxonomy): Bacteria > Verrucomicrobiota > Kiritimatiellia > Kiritimatiellales > Tichowtungiaceae > Tichowtungia. The sequence continues at coordinate 1,870 of JBFWJN010000280.1, forward strand.
ATGAAACAAACGTTGCGCAAAGCATGAGTTTTGATTTGGGGACGGATTTTGGAAGCAGTCTGAGTGGAAAAAAATGGTCGCTGAGTTATAAAGGACGGCTAAGCTCGGCTGGTGCGGTCAGCGCCTGGAGCGGGTTTTCTGTCGGGAATCCGGCAAACACACCCAAAAACAACAGTACCGGCGGTTTTGGGTTCGTATTGTTCAAATCCGGATCCTATGGAATCTGGAATGGGGCGACTCAAGTAGGATCCGGTGTGGTTTCAGACTCGGTTGATAATGTTAAATACGACCTTTCTGCCATATTTGATGAGATTGCCGGCACGGTTTCCATATCGATATCACTCCATTCTGCTACCACGGTTAATTATGATTTGGGAACATATACAACTTCTTTTGCAGACGGCAGCCGGTATGTTGAATTCTCAAGCTTGGTTAATGGGGATGCCTCCGCTGTTGCGGGGGTTTATTTTGATTCACGGATAGATGACATAACGATTGAAACTATCCCGGAACCGGCATCTCTTGCATTAATCGTTATCAGTGGAACCGGCGCGGTTTTTGTCCGTCGTGCGGTTGCGCGCGCTAAAGGATGATAGAACAAACTCTGGATTATTTTTTTAACGGTTTCTGAAATCCGCAGGCATGGAAATGCTGCGGATTTCAGACTTTTCAGAACCGAACATGTGCATGTATGGAGATAGATAATATGAAACTGTATCAGGCGGGTTTGCTGGCATGTTTTATGGCGGTAACTGTGAATGCGGGGGTCCCCGCAGTAACAGTCGATGCCATAACGCCTGCGGTTGCATGGGAGTATCTGTCGAAAGATAAATCCAGATTCCAGAGTGCTAATGTTAAATCGCTGCGAGAGAACAGAGGTCATATTGCCGGTGTCAGCGGGAATGATATACAGCTGAACTGGGGTAAAGAGCTGATTGATACCAAAATGTATCAGCTGGTTGAAATCCGTATGCGTACGGGGAAACCCTCCGATGCGGTACTGTTTTATGAAAACGCCTCAGGCGGATTTGTTCAGAACAATGTGAAGTGGAGAGTGCCGGATACGAACTGGCATACGTACCTGATCGATTTCCGCTCTGTAGAAAACTGGACGGGATCGCCCGTGAGAAAGCTGCGGCTGGATCCGGTGCCTATGGAGGGAGTGGAATTTGAAGTGGGATATGTCCGTCTGCTTGCAGCATCTGTAACGGACGCAAATGGTGTTGTGGTTTCTATTGATGATCTCCCTCCGGCAGGGTCCCGGCAGGACCTGTCGTTTGATTCTGCCCGGCTGCGTTGCGTGGATGTGAAATCGCTTCAGATTGCGAGCGACAATGTTGCTGGAATGAGCGGCGCGGATGTGCAGCTGAACTGGGATAAAGAGCTGATTGATACGGAGCGGTACCAGTTGATTGAAATCCGTATGCGCACAGGAAAACCTTCCGATGCGGTGCTGTTTTATGAGAATGCCTCGGGCGGTTTTGCCCAGAACAATGTGAAGTGGAGAGTGCCGGATGCGAACTGGCACACCTATCTGGTCGACTTTCGTTCTGTGGAAAACTGGCTGGATTCCCCGGTGAAAAAACTCCGGCTGGATCCGGTACCTGTGGAGAATATACAATTTGAAGTTGCGTATATTCGCCTGCTGGAGGCTGAACAGAAGGGGAATCTGGCATCGCTTCGTGCTGCCAAGGCTTCCCGTGCAGCCAATCTGAACAACATAGATTGGCTGATGGAACACATGTCGCTTTCGGAAAAAGTAACCCCTCTGAATACCGGCCCGGCGGGGAAGCGCGGTATTCAG
>JBFWJN010000281.1:0-3629 GCA_050253185.1 Kiritimatiellales bacterium
ACCGGACATTCGCAGCAGGGAACCTATTTTGACCCCGAATTCAGTGAAAACGGAACTGTACGCACCTATTCGGGTCGTTACGTCACCGACGTCATTGCCGATGAGAGCCTGCGCTGGCTGAAAACCGCCCGCAGTCCGGATAAACCGTTTCTGCTGCTGGTGCACAACAAAGCTCCGCATGCGATCTGCCTGCCGGATCAGAAACATGAGGGGATGTATGACGATCATGTATTCCCCGAGCCGGAGACAATGAACGACAGCCACGGAGGGCGGGCCGCTGCCGCGGCTTCGGACCAGCGGCTGGATCGGTGGCCGTATTATGTGAAGCAGGCGCCGAAGGGACTGTCCCCCGAACAGCTTCGTTCCTTTGTCTACCAGAAGTACATGAAGGATTACTGTTCGGTGATTGCCTCCATTGACGACAATGTCGGAAGGCTTCTGGATTACTTGGAAAAGACCGGCGAGCTCGACAATACCGTTGTGATCTATTCTTCCGATCAGGGCATGTTTCTCGGCGATCACGGCTGGTACAACAAAATGTTCATGTATGAGGAAGCGATCCGCATGCCGCTGATGATTCGGTATCCTCGGGAAATTACTCCGGGGTCGGTGAACAGCGACATGGTCCTGAATGTCGATTTTGCGCAGACGCTGCTGGACCTTGCCGGTGTGGAGGCTCCGAATGACATGCAGGGCAGGTCCCTGCTGCCGCTGCTTCGGGGGAAATCGCCGAAGGACTGGCGCGATGCATTTTTCTATCAGCATTACGGCGAATGGGTGGCGCCTCACTACGGCGTTCGCACGGACCGCTATAAGCTGATTTATTTCTACAAAGACCCCGATCATCCCGAATGGGAACTGTTCGATCTGAAGAACGACCCCCGTGAGCTGAATAATGTCTATAACAATCCCGAATATGCCGGTGTGCTGAAACAGATGAAGCAGCGTCTGGCGGATGTCGAAAAGGAGTGCGGGTACACCGAGTCTGTGAATGACGATGTCATGGCCCGCTGGCGGCATCGTCTGGCCGATTTAAAACGCTGGGCGGAAGAGAAGAAAAAAAAGTAGAAGACAGAAGAGTATACGGTTTGAACAACCGGGTTGCGCCGGTATTCTGTTTGCCGCAAAGAATGATAGAAAAAGGAAAGGCGGCTTCATGAATCTGATTTTTCCATTCCTGATGATTGTACTGATGGGAGGAACCGTTCCGGCAAAGGATTTTTCTCCGACGGATATTGCGGACTGCATGGTGTGGCTGGACGCCGAACAGTCCGTTTCTCAGGACGGCAATGTCGTGCGATGGGAAAATCTTGCCGTGCCCGGAAAATACGATGCGGTTCAGAACAGTGCGGGTGCCCGGCCGTCACTGCTGTATGAGACATGGCCGGGACATCGCGCCATTCATTTCGACGGTATTGATGATTTCATGACACTGGAATCCAGTGCAGAGGATCTGGCCCTGGCCGCCGGGTTTTCAGTTTTTGTTGTCGGGCGGGTAACCGGCGGGCATTTCTCCGACGGTTCCGGCGGGTTTCTCGGGACGTTTATGACCGGAACCGGTTACCGTAAAGGCTGGACGATTCTGGCCCGGCCGGACGGAGAATACGGCGTTCGCGTCGGCACCGGCACCGATAACTTAGTGCAGACTCCGTCGCCTGCCGATTCCGGCCGGTTTGTGTTGATGAATGGAAATTACAGCGATGGGGAGGAGTCGGGGATGCTGACATTCTACAGCAGCCTGTTCGAGGATCCATTGCAGAAGCCGGTCAATCCGGGCGGACTCCAGACTTCCGGCAGGGATGCGGTGCTGGGGATGTTCAGCGGGTGGAATGCCTCCGTCTTTTCCAGTGCCATGGAATGTGACATTGCAGAAATTATTATTTACAGCCGGGCACTCGATCAGGAGGAGCGGAAGCGGGTGTGGGATGCCCTTGAAAGCAGGTACGATCTGTCGAAAAAATCTTCTGCGGTGGTTACTGGATTTGGACCGTCCGGGTATGTGGTTTCTCCAGACTCTGCGATACAGGTTCGGTTCAGCGAACCAATGGACGAGAACACGATAACAAACATCATCGTCGCTTCCGGCGGTCTGCCCGGCCTGCCGGAGAATTCTGACTGGGCTCGGGTTAACGGAGAGTGGACTCCGTCTGAGAACGGAACCGTTTTTACGTTTACTCCTGCTGAAAAATTCACGGCCGGAGATCTGATTCTGTGCAGGATCACGACCAATGTGATGTCGGTTTCAGGTGTTCCGTACAGTCCGTCAGATGAAGAGCCGTTTTCCTTTATCGTGGATAACGGAGTTTCGTATGATGTTGCAACCCACTCGATCGACCCCATGGCGGTGGTCTATCACGACAACGGAGATCCGCATGTCCTTCCGATGACGCTCATGGTTCCGGATACCGGAACGTCCTGCCCGGTCATGTTCTGGGTTCACGGCGGCGGGTGGACCGGCGGGAATTCCGGCAGTTGGGGAAAGTCGTCCAGCGGTCCCGGCGTGATGGGTGACTATCTGACGGGGAAACTGGGCGTTGCGGTGGTCGGCGTGGCCTGGCGGAGTTCGAGTAATTCCGAAGGAACGTTTGCCAAGGCCACCAATGATGTTTCTCTGGCGATTGACTATATCATTGCCCATGCGGACGAGTATGGACTGGATACGGGCCGCATGGGCCTTTACGGCGGGTCGGCCGGCACGCCGACTTCAGCGCTGGTGTCGCAGTGCAATACGAATATCTCCTGCTATATCGGTTTTAACGGACTGTATAATTTTACGCACCGTACCGGCACCGGGAGTTTTGGCCAGGGTTCTGCATTCAAACAGGATGTCCCGAGTTATGAGGCGAACTCGGCCGCACTGGACATTCGACGGAATCCGCCGGACACACTGCTGCTGCATGGCACGGCAGATACAACTATTGAGTGCGAGCAGAGCGTCTGGTATACGCAGAATATTTCGGATGCCGGCGGTTCTGCAGAGGTTCTCCTTTACCGGGACGAGGTTCACGCCTTTTTCAATTCCGGCCGGCCGATGTATTACCCGACGATGTATGCGGCAGGTCGGCATCTCATCCGGGTTTTCAAACTGGAACAGCAGTGAAAGTTGCAGAACAGGAAGGTGCGATGAAAAACAGAATTCGTTTTTTTGCGGCGGTGATCATCGGGATTGCCGTATCACTGAATGCCGCAGACATTTATTGGACCAATCGAGGCGGCGATCAGGTCTGGACCAATGCGGCGAACTGGACCGGAAACATTCCTTCAGAGGCCGATGCCGTACGATTGAATAAGGCGGCGGCAGTTCAGCCGGTTTTTTCCGACGGGATGAATGAAACCGTGAAATCGGTTTTTATCGGTATGGCCGAAGACAGTCCGGCGGGATTTAAAATGACTGGCGGGAAACTGACAGTTCTCAGTGCGTTCGAGGTGAATAAGTCCGATACGGCAAAACATCAGAGCATCTTCGAAATGAGCGGCGGCACATTGACTGTGAACGGAAACTTCCGGATCGGCTGGAATGATAATGATGCAGCGATGAACATGACCGACGGTCTGATTACCGCGGAATACGGGAATGTTGGCGAAAAGGCTTTGCTGGCAGTTCGAGATGGAACCATTGATATTCATTG
>JBFWJN010000282.1:0-3595 GCA_050253185.1 Kiritimatiellales bacterium
AAGAATGTAGGGATTGGAACTGGTCTCCAGAAAAGAGAGGCCACAGGTCATAATGAAATAGGCGACCAGAAAGGCGGGAAAGGCCATCATCCAGCCGGCGGGAATGAAGAGAAAACAGCCCAGTGAGTAGAATAGAAGACCCAGCAGGATGCCGGATTTGTAACTGTAGCGTTTGATGAACAATGCTGCCGGAAAGGCCATCACACAGTATCCGCCATAGAAGGCGAACTGGACGAGCGCACTTTCAAAATTGCTGATGAGCAGGATGTTTTTAAACGCCGCGACCATGGGATTGGTGATGTCGTTGGCAAAGCCCCACAGCGCAAAGAGAGAGGTGACCAGGATAAACGGCAAAACCAACGCCGATGGAATGACCTTAGATTGAGTATCTGTTTTCACAGGTAATTCACTTTCTGTTACGGATTCAAAGCCGCGGGGGCATCGTGTTCTGAATCATGCTTATCGAAGCGGGGAAGGATTTCCTCCAGCATTTTTTTCTCTTTTCGGTGCGCAGGCGACACCTTTTCCCAATTGGTTATTTTCGGATAACTGTCCATATCCGCCGGTTCGTTTTCGACGTCCCACCAGTCCCCATTGCCGTCCCGAAGAACTTTATATCCCCGAATCAGCTGTTTTTCGAAGAGGAAGGAGTAAATCCAGTCGCGATGTGTCGTTTGGTCCGTGGTCAGATACGGAACCAGGCTTTTCCCGTTGATTTCATAGTCATCCGGAAGCTGCACTCCCGCCACCTCGGCAATGGTCGGCAGAATATCCGTTACATCGGTCAGGATCTCCTGCATGCCGTGCTTTTTCATTCCAGGAATGTAGATATAAAACGGAACCCGAGGGCCACGCTCACGATCGACCTGCATTTTTCCGTAACCAAGCGTTCCATTGTCCACGGTAAAAATAAAAACAGTCTTATCCTTGATGCCCAGCTTTTCCAGTTCGGTCATATACTGCCAGACCTGATAATCCAGATAGTTCACATGATGGTGTATCCCCGGATCGGTTACCGTCCCGTGGGTGTCATATACCCCTCGATCCCCTGTGATTTCCGGCTCAGTACGAAGGTATTTTTCTCCGTCCCACTGAATTTTCGGTGTGCCCGGATACCAGATCTTCCCGGGTTGTCCCAGCCAGTTGCGTGCTTCATGTCCGAGATGCGATGTGTGGTAGATGAAAAACGGTTTTCCTTCGGCGTGTTTTTTCTCCATGAACTTCAAAATGAAGTCCATTTCGACGTCCGGACCGTAAGTTGCCAAGCCGAATTTCGCTCCGGATTCCGGTGTGTTCGGCCACCATTCCAGACTATGAGTGCCCTCCGGCCAGTTCAGTGTGCCGAAATTCGGCTGCCAGAAAAAACTCTGTTCCGGCCAGTCCGCCGTACAGGGCTCTCCGGTATCTTCGCTGATGTATTTATTCGGGCCCGGCTCCTTGTTTTTCAGCAACTTGAAATCCGTATGAGGATTTGTACCGCTTTTTCCCAAATCAATTCCGGGAGATGTTATGACTGAATCAAACTCGAATCGGCTCAGATCCGAGGCTTTCATCTGTGTTTTTCCGACCCAAAACGTGGCGTATCCGCCCTCTTTCGCCACCTGACCGATCGTGTGATGGGAACTCATATAGAGCGGCCACGGCCGGACTTTGCCGTCCGCAGTTCGATAGGTACCGATATCGCTGTTCTGCCACCATTTGTGCAGATGCGCATAGCGGCCGGTCATCAATGTCGCCCGACTGGGAGAGCAGACCGCGTTGGCCCATGCCGTTCGAATCACGGCCCCTTCTTTTGCAAGCCGATCCAGCATCGGCGTCTGCGCCCGGTACGCCGGATTTGAGTTTTCCTGATAAAATTTTTCCCGGGGAGCCGACCAGACTGAGGACCCGTATCCCGGGAATTCTCTGGCGCTGATGTCATCTGCCAGAACCACAATAATGTTCAGCTTTTCCTTAGTCTGTGCGTGCACGTTTCCGGACAGTGCAAGCAACGAAGCGGAGCATAAAGCCCCAACGGAAAGAGGTACCGTACTGACCTTAAATAGATTTTCCATTGCAAATTTCCTTATTTATAAAAGCAGAAATCATATTCATTTCTGCTCATTTTAAACCGCACAGGGTGCTTAGAATTTGACGCGTTTTTCTTCCGGCCCAATGCCGACAAAATTCTGCTGAATTAATTTTTTGTGCATGGCCTTTTTGAGATCCAGATATTCCGGATGATAGGCCAGATTCACCAGTTCAAGCGGATCGTCTTCGTAATGGTATAATTCTTCCATATCGCCGTTGTAATACACATATTTCCAGCCGTTTCCCCGGATCATGGCGCACCGACCTCGAGTAGTATATTCGATAAACCAGAACATGTTTTCTTCGGAGCGCTGCATGTTGTATGCGGGATAAATCTCTTTTGAGATTGGAGGCGGCGGAAGACCCAGCTCGCCCACTTCTGAATAGATTGCCGTCCGATGCTCCTTCTTTTTTCCTGTTAAAACCGGCAGAAAGGATTTTCCGTCGATATCGTCCGGAACAGGCAGTCCGAGGTAATCAAAAACCGTCGGCAATACGTCGATGTTTTCCAATTGCGCAGAAACAACCTGTCCGCCGGCAAATCCGGGCAGCTTCATGATCAGCGGAATGCGAATCAATGATTCGTAAAAAGCCTTTGTTTTACTGACCAGGCCAAACTGTCCGCCGAAATTCCCATGATCGCTGTTGTAGATGATCAGGGTTTTATCATAGAGACCATTTGATTTGAGATAAGCGATGATCCTGCCGACTTCACTGTCAATAAATGATATTTGCCCGTAATAAACAGCAAGAATCTTTTTCCTCTCGTCTTCGGTGTAGCGATCATATCCCGACGCCTGAGATTGCACGTAGTGTGCAAACGGATGCGTATCCCAATCGATCTGATCGAACCCGGGCAGCGCTATTTTATCAAGCTGATCCTTGTACATGCTGAAATAAGGTTCACAGACCACGGTCGGCCAGTGCGGATCAGGAAATGAATAGTGCAGGAAGAAAGGAACTCCGTGGTCCTGTTCAAGAAACCGAAGGGCATCATCAGTAATACGGGCAGACATGCATTCGTTTTCTTGAAACGGTTCGGGGGCGTCAATCAAGCCTTCCACCAGGATACCGCCGGGAGTGGCGCCTCGTTTTTCACTGTGTCTGAACTGTTTATCGGCACTGTCAGAGGGAGTTAATTCTCCAACCTCTTTTCCCCAGTGTCCGTATTCTTCACGGAAATCAAACCACTGTTTAAAGTACGACGGCTGAAAGGTGTGGTTTTTCCCCGCCAACCCGATCCGGTAACCTTTGTTTTTAAGAGCCTCCAGGTAGGTCCAGTCAACGGAGGCGATCTGATTGGTTACATGATTCGAAAACCGCTCCCGGCGACTGGGATAAATTCCAGTGAAAAAACTGGTTCGACTGGGAACGCACAGAGGTGAAACGGTGAACGCATTCTGAAACAGAATACCATCTTGCGCCAATCGATCGATATTCGGGGTCTTGATCACCGAATTCCCCATACAACTCAGCGTATCCCATCGCTGTTCATCGACTGTAATCAGAAGAATATTTGTTTTTT
>JBFWJN010000283.1:0-3585 GCA_050253185.1 Kiritimatiellales bacterium
GGAAGCCAACTCGGAGGATCGTGCGCACGCTCAACTGATTGTTGATCGGTTCATCAACCGTCCGGAATATCAGTTTTATGATATGCAGGAGGATCCATATGAACTCAACAACCTGATCGACGATCCCCTGTGCGCCGACAAAATTGCCAATATGAAAGAAAAGCTGTTAGACTGGATGAGCTGGCAGCGCGATAAAGGTATCGCAACCGAACTGGCTGCCGACAAGGACTCCTTTCCTGTGGCAGACGAAGTGCACCCATACAATGCGTGGGCAAATCGATTCCCATTTGTGTGGATGGCCGATCGCTCCCCGTCCGCCGACCCGGATGGCGATGGCGACGACAACCTGACCGAATGGCTGAAAAACACCGATCCCCTTGTCGCCACCTCGAATCCTGGAATCAGGATTCTGTCCACCCTGTCTTCCTCCGATGGCTCCAATGAACTCACCGATCTGGTGTTTAACCGGTCCGTGTACCATGCCGGATGGGGGCAGTCGTTCACCGTTGAGGCGAAGGATTCGCTTTCCTCCGACAGCTGGATCGCCGTGCCGGGGACCATTCATGGATATCCGACATTCACATCTGATCCGATGATGGAACAGGTTGTCATGCGGGTTACAGAACCCGGTGGAGTTCCGCATCGCTTCTACCGAATCAAAATCAGCTCCCTCGGGGATTATACCGATGAACTGACCACCTATTTTTCAGGAGCCGCCGGCAATACGATGGACTTCGGGGCCACTCAGCCGACCTTGAACGAACGGGATTTAACCCTGACGATACGCACGCAGCTTCCTGAGCTGCCGATGGACTTGGACAAGGCTCAGGTGCTGTGGAAGTTCGGGGCCTGCAATGGAATCTCGCTGGTCTTGATGGGGGACACGCTGGTCTTTTCCGGAAGCTCTTCCGTGGCGCTGGCCGGTGCACTGAACCTCTCCATGACGCTGGATTCCTCCGATTTCGGGAAACCCATTACCATTCGGCAGAGCCTGGACCATAAGGTCAGTTCAACAGACTTCCAGCTGTCCTATACCGTCGATGGCGGTTCGTCGGGCTCTACAGATGTGGCGATACAGCTGGCCACGGGGTATATCGGAACCGCCGCCGGTTCCATTGGTTCAGGAGAAGGGAAGGTCACCGGAATCAGCGGGAATCCATTCGGTCCGTTGTCAACGCTGCCGAATGGTCTGGACGATGTCAGCGGCTGGTCGGCCGGTCCTATTCAATACGAGATCGTGGGCACCGTCGCCGCGTCATTATAATCGGTTAATGAAACGGTTGATGGCTTCGTAGTAGCCCGGATGCTCGTGAATATCCATATGGCCCATCGGCAGCGTAACGATTTCAGTCGGTCCGCCCAGCGCCTCGCCGAGCCGCCGGCCGCTTTCCACCGGAATGATTTCATCGTGTTCCGCGAGCAGCACCAGCGCGGGAATCGAAATGTCCGGAGCGTAATCGGCGGCGAGGAATGTATGGCGAAGCATTCGCCGGATCGGCAGCCACGGATACTGGAATTTTGCAATCGCCGCGATGCTTTCATAGGGCGTTGCCAGAATCAGTCCGGCGGCAGGACGTGCGGCCACCACCTGAACGGCCACTCCGGTGCCGAGGCTTCGACCCATCAGAATAATCTTTTCAGGCGGCGTGCCGGTCTCTTCGCGGAACTGGTCATAGATCGCGATGCAGTCGGCGACCATTTCCCGTTCGCCGGGCGTTCCTTCGCTCTGCCCGTAGCCGCGGTAGTTCACAAGCAGCACATTCGCATCGGGACCGTTCATCATCACTTCACAGTGACCCGCCAGATCCTCTGCATTGCCTCCGTGATAAATAAGAGTCCGGTCTTTTCCCTTATCGATGAACCATCCCTGATGGTGCAGTCCGTTGATCGCCCGGTCCCAGCGGTACGGCTCAAACTCCGGCAGCGGATCATAATGCTTCGGTTTGAACAGATAGTGTTCCTGCCGAATCCACATCCAGAGAACGGCGGCACTGTAGCAAAGCGCTGCAGATAACAGCAGATACAGAAGAATCATCAGCTACTTCCAGGTTTCCATGCGAACGAGATCCTTCAGCTCTTTACGGACCTTCGGGCGACCGGTTTCGTTGGGATAGCCCAGCGTCAGCAGAATCAGCGGCTCGACCGCGCGCGGCAGCCCCAGCACGCTGCTGACCGTTTTCGGATCGAACGCGCCGACCCAGCAGGAGCCGAGTCCGATGTCCGCGGCCGCCAGCGTCATGTGGTCTGCGGCAATGGCCGCGTCGACATCGACCAGGCAGCGTTCGTCATATTTCCGTTTCCAGGCTTTGGAACGCTGCGTGCAGATCGCAATCACGGCCGGCGCTTCCTGGAACCAGTCGCCCGGATACCCGTCCGCCAGCGCGGCCAGATTTTTCTTTTTCTGCACCACGACAAACTGGAACGGCTGGAGGTTGCAGGCCGTCGGCGCAAGTCGTCCCGCTTCGAGCACGGTAGTCAAATCCGCCTTCTGGATCGGGTCGGGTTTGTACGAACGGATGCTGCATCGTTTTTCTGCCAGTTCGATAAACTTCATGATAGGCTCCTCGTGTTTCAAGGACTGTAAGTTATGGCCGGGAATTTGAAAATACTATTTGTTTTTGTGGATGGACTGGGCCTTGGTTCAGATGACCCGGCCGTGAATCTGCTGGCCGACCGTACGCATTTTCCAATGCTTGGACCCGAGCGTAGCGAGAGAGGCCGCGCGGTTGCGCGGCAAGGACCGCAGGGACTGGCAAAAATGATGGATCAGTCCATTCCGCTGGATGCGACGCTCGGCGTGCCGGGTCTGCCGCAGAGCGCGACGGGACAGGCGGCGCTGCTCACCGGCCTGAATGCGCCGCAGCTCATGGGCCGGCACATCGAAGGCTTTCCGCCGCCGCGGCTCAAGGAACTCGTGCGCGAGCACAATATTTTTTCCAAACTTCGGAAAGCCGGAAAAACCTGCACCTTTGCCAACGCCTACTGGCTTGATGATGTGGCGCAACTTCCGCCACGCCGCGAGTCGGTTACAACAGTAGCGACGCTGGCCGCGCTCGGCGGCGTGCGCGGCAAAGCCGATCTGCTGGCCAACCGTGCGGTCTGCCACGATCTGACTCGCGAACGCATCCGTCATGAGCGTGGCTATGACGGACCGCTGATCACGCCCGAAGAGGCGGCAGAGCATCTGATCGGTATCGCCAACGACCACGATTTTACGCTGTTTGAGTTTTTCGAGACGGATCGGGCGGGGCACAGCGGCGACCGCCAGAAGGTTTTCCAATGTTTGGAAAAACTCGACCGCTTTTTTTTCAACCTTTGGAACTTTGACGGCCTGCTGATCGTCACCAGCGACCACGGCAACATTGAAGACATGACCGTCCGCACACATACGGCCAATCCGGTGCCGCTTTTCGCCTCCCGCCCTGAATTTTTCCAAACATTGGAAAACCTGACTCAGCTTGCGCCGGCGATAATACGGGCATTGGTGTAAGTGTTTTCTTGAGCAAATCTTTTAAACCCTATAGCGTCCCTGGCATGAGACAAAAATGCTTTACTTGGATATGGGCTACCAGTCTGCTGTTGATG
>JBFWJN010000284.1:0-3511 GCA_050253185.1 Kiritimatiellales bacterium
CTGTCCAGAAACGCATCGTTGATGTTTAAAAAGAAAATATGCTTATTATCCGCCATTTCAGAAACGATCTGACTGGCCCTGTCGTTTTTCCCCCATTGAGCATTATAGGTTGCAACCGTTTTGGTTGCACGCTGCCGGACATCGCCCCGCGGGAAAATCGCCAGAACAAGAATTTTTGTTTCGGGCAGTTTATCACGCAGACACATCACAATCGCTTTTATGCCGTCGGCGATCTCTTCGGCCGTATTATCATCCCCGTTCGAATTGTTTGTGCCGATCATTACCATCGCCACTTTGGGATTGATGCCGTCTATTTCTCCGTGATTCAAGCGCCACAGAACGTGCTGCGTACGATCGCCGCCGAATCCAAGATTGACTGCATTGCGCTGGGAAAAAAATTCATTCCAGACATTTTTGCCCGCTTTTTCCCAGTTATGCGTAATTGAATCACCGACTAAAATCATCCCTACTTCGCCGGATTGGATGGCCTTCAGTTTTTCATTATGACGATCCACCCATGACGCACGATCCGCCCGGCTTACAGGAACAACGGCATCGTTGGCCTGCTCTGCCGGCAGAACAGATCCGACAGACAGGCAGCAACACAGAAATACCCACAAATAAACAGATTTTCTCATTATCATCTCACATAAAGCTGTTCTTAAACAGCCGGATCTATTTTACATACTGCTCAATATGACAAGCTTAAGAGAAGGTCTTCTTCCGACGACGTCCTCCCACGCCGTTCCGATCCGAATATCATCGAACCAGAATTTTGCATCGTCACCATAACTGGACGCCCCATTCGTTCCAAAACGAACCGCAGTCACTGCATCCAGATCGTTTGATGAGGTAAAGGATTGTCCTTTCTGCGGAGTATTTTCACCTTCTTCAGTCTGCAGACCGGGATTAATCCAGAATGTTACCGTATCGCCCTGGCTGTCGCCTGAGAGTTCTATTTTCAGAATAATCAGGGATTCTGCAGTGGTCGGCAGGTTCGAATTCTGGGCCCCTTCAGCAACGTCCCACAGCCGCCAGGATGTCTGCCCGGCGGTTTGCCCCAGAATCAACTGGGTATCTCCGTCCTTCATCAGGCGAAACCCGGCCTCTCGGTTTCCTCCGTTTGTATTTTTTGCCCTGAAGGCCAGATATACGATCTGTCCAGGGACAGATCCGAGAGATCCGACGGCAAACCGGCGGGACAGCCAGGCGGAATCTGAAGAGATCCCATTGACCATCATGATTTTCCCAAATGTGCCATAGTCTGCACCGTCCCGGACATAAATATCATTTGCAGACGGCCCGCCTGAATTGTTCCCCCAGATTCCGCTCCAGCCGGTTCCACCGTCACCGCCGCCTGCTCCCAACTGCATCCCGATGCTGTAGAATTCAAAGTTTTCCACTGCAATCGTATCGGCAAAGGCCACATTAAACAGACCGAACACGATGAGGCATATTATCTGTTGATGAAGTGTTTTCATTTTCCGTATGGGTATTTACTCCTAGTCCACCGGAGGATTCCAAATGGTGTAAGCGATATGCTCCGGCTGAATTTCCGGAGTGGTGTAGTAATACACAATCAGTATCCGCCCGTCCGGAAGACGTTTCGCCTGCGAATATCCCAGGTCCCACTCCCTGCCGTCAGCCCGCAGCACATACTCGTCCGACCACGTCTTACCGTTATCCTTACTGAGTCGGGCGCGCAACCCGTAGGGACGACTGCGCCAGCCATAGATGATTGCCATATTTTCACCCTCCAGCCGGACCAGGTTGGCCGGACAGCTGGCGGAAACTTTCAAATCGCTCCATTTGCTCCAGCTGCGGCCCTGATTCGTCGATCCGCGGATATCGATCCACCAGTCGCGTTTGATGCGCCAGCGAATTGCCGCAAGAATTGTTCCGTCGTCCAGTTCCTGCAGGCCGGGCATAATGGCGTAGGCCGGAAGGTAACTCAGATCACGTCCCTCCAACGGATCTTCTGTCACCCATGCAACCTGTTCAAAGGTTTTTCCGCCGTCTTTGGTTTCCACCATCATCAGCCGCGCATGTTCATCGATTTCCTTATCAACATTGGTTACGGAATAGAACAGGCGGCAGGTTCCATTGCTGGTGATCAGATAGTTCGACCGGGCCATCAATATTTTAAATCCGAAATCCGGGAGCCGGTAAGGACCCTGCCAGTTATGCCCGCGATCATAGGAGATATAAAATTTATTTCTCCAGCTGCGCAGGACAAAATCCGGATGCAGAAAATTGATATTCCCGGGAGACGCGATCGCTGCAGGAATTTCAGGATATGCCAAATCTTTTACATACAGTCCGTCATCGTTAAATTTTCCAGGAATGCCGACAGAGGGATGTTCCTCAATCGCCCAGGTTTTCCCGCCGTCGAGACTGCGGGCAAATGTTTCACTTTGATAGGCTTTATCATTAATATTGTGAAAGTCGTTTCGGTTGACATACGGAGACAACGCAAAACTGATCAGGATTTCATTGCCCCACTGCCACATTCCGTAATTCGCCGGCCAGCCGGCAAACAGACGAGAATCGGAAAAGATAATACCGTGTTCGACCTGCTCATCCGGAACGGTCAGCCGTGCTGTCAGTTTTTTCAGCAGCACCGGGGAAAGATTTTGGGGCATCGCATCTTCCCATGTGGTCGAGACTGCGACGTGATCCATAAAGAATCTGGCGATTGCACCGTTCTCCGTTCCGCCGTTTGTGCCGAACCGCAGCGCATTAACCGAGTCTAAATCTTTTGTGGAAGTAAATGACCGGCCTTTTTCCGCACCTGCAGGATCTTCCGGACGAGTCGGGTCCGGATTGACCCAGAATGTCACGGTATCGCCGCCGTCATTTCCAGAGAGTTCTATTTTCAGAACAATCAGAGATTCGATGGTTGTAGGAAGATTGGAGTTCTGCGCTCCTTCGTTTACGTCCCACAGCCGCCAGGAATTCTGCCCGGCCGTCTGCCCCAGAATCAGCTGCGTATCTCCGTCCTTCATCAGGCGCAGACCGGCTTCACGGTTGCCTCCGTTTGTATTTCTCGCCGTAAACGCAATATAAACTGTTTTGCTTCCAAGACTGCCCAGTTTTTTCGGGAGCTTCCTGGACAGCCATGTCGACGTGTCGGAATTCTCCGCAATCATCATCACCTGTGATACCGTTTCGTAGGCCGCGCCGTCGCGAATATACATATCATTCCGCGACCTCCCTCCCGCTACCGTTCCCCAGATGCCTCCCCATCCCGTCCCCCCCTCACCGGAACCGTCCCCGATCTGGGCTCCTGCGGCATAGGATTCGAAGTCATCCTGAGCAACAACCGCGGCCGTTCCCAAGGAGGCAGTCAACGTGATCCCGAGTGCCAGAACACCGGGAGTATAAACCATTGCTGAAAACGACAGCCCAAATGCCAGCCAGTGCGGCAGTTTTTTTTGAATACGCATATTCCACTTTCTTCTTACAGTTTAAAAAGAGCCTCTGGATCCAGAGGCCCTTATGGTCGATTAAT
>JBFWJN010000285.1:0-3508 GCA_050253185.1 Kiritimatiellales bacterium
ATAAGCCGTCTGCGTATTCAGACACAGGTTACTGTCTGCCGGATCTCCCAACCGCGTAACGAGTATTGCACTGACCGGAGAATAGAACATATCCTTACCGGAAATTCAGGTCGGGAACCCGTTAAAACCCGGAAGATTTCAACAGTATCAACCGGATCGTTTTCCCAGTCGCAGTCACGGTCAGAACACTGCCGTTCCGAGTCATGCTGACTTTCCCGGCCCCTCCGTAAGCAATAATATTGCCCGCATCAATATATCCCTGGATCTGTTCCTCCCTCGCATCGGCGTTGCGAACAATCAGAGTTCCTTCACGAATATCCATGACCGACCCTCCGTCCATGGTCCAATTCCATCGGATATCAACGGTTCCCCCCTGAAGAACAATGGACGCTTTCTCACCGACATTTCCGTACCCGGCAGTCACCAGTCCGCCGGTCATATTGAACCATGCATCATTATCATTCCAGCCAACCCGAAAGTTGTTGTTATCTGTCAATGACAACGTTCCGCCGCTCATATCAAACCGGGCCCGATGATTGGCGGTATTGGGATCATTTACGCTGAACGCCCCAGTCAGTGTCAACGTTCCCCCTGTCATCTCAAAACCGGCACTGTTCCCGTCTGACATACCTATAATCACTGCTTTGACAGTCTCATTCATGCCGTCTGAAAAAAACGGACGAATATCAAATTCTTTGTTCAGCCTGGCAACATCCTCCACTCCGGGAAGAATCTGACCGTTCCAGTTTGCCGTATTGGTCCAGACCTGATCAGACCCGTTATTGGTCCAATAGATATCGGCAGCATAGGAGCTGCCTAACAGCACAGCCAGTATTACAAAACACTTTAACAGTTTTTCCACAGCATCTCTCCCAAGCCGGTGCACAACCCTGCTACTGAAAACAACAGATTATCCGACGACTTCTTTTCTGCGATGACACAACCCCACACGAGATACGGCCGGACTGTTCATCAAAGTCAAATAATGCAGGTGAGAAAAGCCGCCTCGCTGTATTTTCAACAGCGAAGCGGTTTTCGTTATACCGGCGTCATCTTAAAACTTTACGTCTGTAAAGAATCAGTCCGACAGCACTGAAAACAACAAGAGAAATCGTTGCCGGTTCAGGAATGGCAGTGATCGTCAAAATTCCGCCTTCCTTGACCATATTTATCGTTCCCGACCCTCCATAGGCTACAATGTTTCCTGCATCAATATACCCTTGGATCTGAGCCTCCCGGGCATCTGCATTACGGACGATGAGCGTTCCGTCATAAATATCCAGAAGCGCCCCAGCATCCATCGTCCAGTTCCACCGGACATCAATCGTTCCATTACTGAGAATCACTGTTCCCAGTTCGCCGACGTTCCCGTACTCAGTGTCAACAAGGCCGCCGGTCATATTAAAATCAGCTGTATTGTCGTTCCAGCCGACGCGGAAATTTCCACCGACAGCGAGTGTTCCGCCACTCATATCAAACTGAGAGGTATGTCCCGCCGTATCCGTCTTATTTACTTCGAAGGAACCTACAGTGGTTAGACTGCCGCCTGTCATTTCAAACCCGGCGACATCTCCTGTCATACCAAGAAAAACATTATTAACCGTCTGGTCCATTCCTGATGAAAAAACCGGTCGAATACTGTACGTCTTATTCAACCGGGCATTATCCGAAACTCCCGGGAGTATCAGTCCTGCCCAATTGGCATTATTCGTCCATACCTGATCGCCATCATTATTGGTCCAGTAGATATCAGCACCATGAGCACCTGTTCCCAGGACACCTGCCAGTAACAGCACTAATTGCATTATCTTCTTCATTTACTGCTCCTTTCTATTTAACCGTCCTTATCCTCTTTCATCATAAGGAGCAGCAGAAATCCGTCTTTGCATTTTTTGCAAATGACTTCCCGCTTTTTGCGTGAGGAAGAGATGATTCAGCTCAACTTTGCTCTATATTTTCAGACCTTGAGCACGAAGCTGTTCCTGCAGACTGCGGACCGAAAGTTTTCTGACACTGACACCTGACTGCGCGGCCAAGGCCGCCGCAGTGCCTGCGGCCTGGCCGGCCATGGAACAGATCGGCTGAATCCGGGTACTGCTGTTTGCAACATGCGTCACCGCCATACAGCGCCCGGCAACCAGCAGATCATCAATGTTTTTAGGCAAAAGACTTCGGTATGGAATCGTATAGACCGGAATTCTGCAGGCATTCGGATCAATATGCATGGGATTGCCTTCCGGCTCCCATGAATCGATTTTGCGGCATGCCCGGCAGATCGCGTCGTCAAACACCCGACCCTGAATCAGATCATTGTAATTCAACATATATTCCCCGTCGATTCGCCGGGTTTCCCGAACACCGGGCCTGGGGGAAATGTAAACCGGCCGATACCCGAACTTTTCAAAGTCTGTAAATTTATCCCTCAGGTTTCTCCAAAGGGATAATGTCGTTCGTGAAAACATCTCCGGATCCAACGGATTTTCACAACTCGCCTTGGCACCCCAGATCAGATATTTTCGATCTCCAATCCGGCACCAGCCCGGTTTTTTATCCGGATCCCGAAAAGCATCTGCAATAAACATCCAGGTCATCTGCTGGACAATGCGGTCGGCCTTTGCCGGTGCAAATTTTTCTCCGAACTCAGAGGCCGCCTCGCGCCCGAAACGATATGGCGCACCCGCAGCGAATGCGATGTCCGCATTCCCGGTGGCATCAATAAAAACCTTTGCAACGTATTCCTTCACCCCCCCATATGCGCCCACCGGCGAATGCACCCGGACACTCCGGACCCGGCTTCCCGTTCGCGTTACGCCCACAACCCTCGACTGTCCGAGAAATGTAACTCCGCTTTCCCGGAACAGATCATCAATAACCGAAACCAGACTGAACGGCATGAATGCACTGTTCGGTTTTTCACTTTTAAAATACGGATCTGCTTTGGCAAGCCGGGAGCAGACCTCTGCGTGAAGTCCTTCAATCGGAGGCCCGTCTGAAAAGCTGCAAACCCCCATATCGACCGCAGATCCTCCGGGAACAGAATCTTCTTCAATGATTAGGGTTTTTGCCCCCAGGCGCGCAGCGGCAACCGCCGCACTGTATCCGGCCGATCCGGCGCCGCACACAATCACATCATATTCTTCGGAGACAGAAGTGATCGGGAAGGATGCCGTATCTGAAGGCACTGTGTCCGCGGGAAACGCAGATGCTCCACAGAAACCGGCGACACCTCCTCCAGCAGCGGTAAAAAATGCACGTCTTTTCATCGCCTCCCCCCGAGATGTTTTATAATGCGGACGGACCGGCCATAATAATAATCCGCCCGCCTTCCTTGATCATACGCACGGTGCCGGTTCCGCCGTAGGCTGTAATGTTTCCGGCATCAATATAAGACCGCAGCTGATCTTCCCGTTTTACATTGCGAACAATCAGTATCCCCTTCTGCATATCCATTCGAGATCCGGCATCCATCATCCAGTTCCAATGAATATCAATGGTTCCATCTCGAACT
>JBFWJN010000286.1:0-3504 GCA_050253185.1 Kiritimatiellales bacterium
CTCGGTTTCGCGCAGGGGCACAACATTGCCGCCAAAACCAAACGGCGCGTCTGGCGCGTCCGTAAGCAGCCGGTGCTCATCGACGGCCGCTCCATTGCCGAAGCCGCCATCAACACCAAAATCGGCACCGCCGCTCCGTTCTGATTTTTCCAAAATAAAAAACGGGTTCCAATAATTGGAATAAATTTTTCCAACCATTGGAACCCTGAGGTCCAGTGTTTCTTACCCTTCGTACGCTCGGATGTAGAGTTCCTTAATCTCCTTGATCAGCGGGTAGCGCGGGTTGGCGCCGGTGCACTGGTCGTCGAACGCATTCTCGGCGAGCTGGTCGAGGTTGTCGTAGAACTCTTTTTTGTCGACGCCGGCGTCTTTGATGGATGCCGGAATGTCGAGTTCAGCTTTGAGTCCGTTGATGGCTTTGATCAGCAGGTTGACTTTTTCGTCGTCGGTTTTCCCGCCGAGTCCGAGGTAGTCCGCAACGCGCGCATAACGTTCTTTGGCGGTCGGCCAGCTGTACTGCGGGAAGGCCGCCTGTTTGAGCGGATTGTCCGTGGCGTTGAACCGGATGACTTCATTGAGCATCAGTGCGTTGGCCAGTCCGTGCGGAACGTGATAGGCCGCGCCGAGCTTGTGCGCCATGCTGTGGCAGATGCCGAGGAAGGCGTTGGCAAAGGCCATGCCCGCGAGGCAGGCGGCATAATGCACTTTCTCGCGCGCCTTGCGGTCGGTTCCGTCTTTATAGGCCGTCGGCAGATATTTGAAGATCAGCCGGGCGGCTTCCAGCGCCTGCGGGTTGGTGAACTCGGTGCTGAGGACGCTGACGATCGCTTCGAGCGCATGGCTCAGTGCGTCGATGCCGGAATAGGCGGTCAGGGTCTTCGGCATGCCCATAACCAGTTCCGGGTCGATGATCGCCATGTTCGGCGTCAGCGCATAGTCGGCAATCGGATATTTCGCTCCGGTGGCGTCGTCGGTGACGACCGCAAACGGAGTGACTTCCGATCCGGTTCCGCTGGTGGTCGGAATTGCGACCATCTTCGCCTTTTTCCCGAGTTCCGGGAAGGTGCAGATGCGTTTGCGGATGTCCATGAAGCGCATGGCAAGATCCTCGAACTTCGTTTCCGGGCTTTCGTACATCAGCCACATGATCTTGGCGGCGTCCATCGGAGAACCGCCGCCGAGGGCGATGATCACGTCCGGCTTGAAGCTGTTCATGACCTTCAGGCCCTTTTTGATAGTGGTCAGGTCCGGGTCCGGCTTGACGTCGTAGAACACTTCGCAGTCGATGCTGAGGTCTTCGAGGACCTTGGTCACCTGCTCACTCAGCCCGAGGTCGTAGAGCGGTTTGTCGGTGACGACAAAGGCGCGCTTACGGCCGCTGAGATCCTTGAGCGCGATCGGCAGGCAGCCGTATTTGAAATAGACTTTCGGCGGAACCCGAAACCACAGCATGTTCTCACGGCGTTCCGCAACGGTTTTGATGTTCATCAGATGTTTCACTCCCACGTTTTCACTGATTGAGTTTCCGCCCCAGCTGCCGCAGCCCAGCGTCAGCGACGGTTCGAGCTTGAAGTTGTAGATGTCGCCGATGGCTCCCTGCGAACTGGGCATATTGACCAGCACGCGGCCGGTTTTCATCTTTGCGCCGAACCGTTCAACCCGGTCCTGGTTTCCCGGATTGGTGTAGAGCACAGACGTATGGCCGATTCCGCCGAGCCTGACGAGCGCGACGGCTTTTTCCACCGCGTCTTCAAAATCATCCGCCTTGTAGAGCGCCAGCACCGGCGAAAGTTTTTCGTGAGAGAATGGTTCGTCGTCGGCAATCTCTTTGGTTTCGCCGATCAGCACCTTGGTGTCTTCCGGAACCTTGATGCCGGCCAGTTCCGCAATTTTGCAGGCGGGTTGCCCGACGATCGCGGCGTTGAGCCGTCCGTTTTTCATGATCGTTTCGCCGACCGCCTTTTTCTGTTTGGCATTCAGCAGATAGGCGCCGCGCGCCTTGAATTCCGCTTTGACCTCATCGTAGACACTGGCGACGACAATCGAACTCTGTTCCGATGCGCAGATCATTCCGTTGTCAAACGTCTTGCTGAGCAGGATGCTGTTGACCGCGGTTTTGATACTGGCGGTTTCGTCGATAACGGCCGGCGTATTTCCGGCGCCGACCCCGACGGCCGGCGTACCGCTGCTGTAGGCGGCTTTCACCATCCCCGGACCGCCGGTCGCCAGCACGAGGCTGATTTCGCGATGGCTCATCAGAGCGCTGGACAGTTCCACCGTCGGTTCTTCGATGCAGGCAATCAGCCCCTCCGGCGCGCCGGCCGCCACGGCGGCTCTCTCAACCAGCGCAGCGGCTGCTGCGGTACATTTCTTCGCCCGCGGGTGCGGAGAAAAAATGATGGCGTTGCGGGTTTTGAGCGCGATCAGCGCTTTGAAAATTGCGGTGGACGTCGGATTAGTGGTCGGCACGACCCCGGCAATGATTCCGATCGGTTCCGCAATCCGGCGCACGCCGAAAGAGGGGTCGGACTCCACTTCGCCGCAGGTCTTGCAATGCCGGTATTTGTTGTAGATGAACTCAGAGGCAAAGTGGTTTTTGATCACCTTGTCTTCGACAATTCCCATGCCGGTTTCTTCGACGGCCATCTTGGCCAGCTGAATGCGGGCGGCGTTGGCGGCGATCGCCGCGCTGCGGAAGATGCGGTCGACCTGTTCCTGAGAAAACTGCGCATACGCCTCCTGCGCCTTTTTCACCTTCTGGATGACCTGTTCCAGTTTGTCTGTATCGGTTGCTGTCATGACTGCTCCTTGATTTATTTCCCCATATCGATCTTTTTAAATCGATCTATAAAAACCGATTGACATATATCGATAAAAACATATCGTATGCAACCGGAAAGTTGAACTTTTTTACCGGTCGGCCCGAAAGAGCCTGAAAACAGGAGAAATGAGATGAGCCGGACAGAAGAGAAAAAATTGAAAATCACGGTCTGCATGGGCAGCTCCTGCTTCGCCCGCGGCAACGGCGCCAATCTGGAAATGATCGAGGAATGGATTGCGCTGCACGGCATCGAAGCCGATGTGGACCTGAGCGGAACGCGCTGCGAAGGGCGCTGCGCCGCCGGCCCGAACCTGCTGGTGAACGGACGCCTCTTTGAACGCGTTGATCGCGAAACGCTGCTCGATATCCTGAATGAGCACTGTACACCGGCGGAGCTGCGCCATGAATAAGGTCTTTCCGGTCTATACCGTCGAGGCGGAATGCCAGGACTGCTATAAATGCCTGCGTCAGTGTCCCGTCAAAGCCATCAAGGTGGAGCAGGGACGCGCCGCCGTCATTCCGGATGCCTGCATTGCCTGCGGCCGCTGCGTCGAAGTCTGTCCGGCCGGCGCGAAGCGGATCCGCGACGACCTCGGCCGCACCCGGTATCTGCTGAATCGCAAAAAAAAGGTGTATGTTTCGCTCGCGCCGTCTTATGCCGGTGCCTTTCCGGGCATTCCGGC
>JBFWJN010000287.1:0-3503 GCA_050253185.1 Kiritimatiellales bacterium
CGCCGCCTGTAAAACTGCTGCACAAAACAATAACGACCCAAGCCAACAATTTAAAATCGTGTTACCCATCTTTTTCACTTCTTTATTATCCGTATTTTTACGGAGCGTTTAAAATTCCAGCTTTAATTGGGAAATACGCAGTCGATAGATTGAAAATATAGAAATAATTCATTGCATTGCAAGACCAATCCGCTTAAATTTGCATATGTATATTATAAAAAATACGTATAATTATGCGTGAAAGAGCTTTCTTATGAAAAAAACAGCTTCCCTTCTTTTGCCGAAAGGCGTTTGGCCGGTTATGTTGACTCCGTTCTCCAGCAACGGAGAAATAGATCTCTCCGGACTTGAGAGTCTGGTTGACTTTTACATCCGGCATAATGCGAGCGGTCTGTTTGCAAACTGTCTCTCCAGCGAATTTTTCCATCTTTCTCCGGAGGACATGCTGCTTCTCTGCAAAAAAACAGTCGAATTTGCCGCCGGTCGGGTTCCGGTCGCCACCGGACTTCCGCAACACGGAACCCGGGAAGAGCTGGTCAGTTATATTAAAAAATTCGCAGATGCCGGGGCCGTTGGCACCGTCATCTCCACCTGCCAAATCGTCGCCGAGCATGACTCTGATGACCTGTTCAAAACAAATCTGGAATTTATCATGCAACAGACGGGAGACGTCCCGTTAGGAACTTATGAATGCCCCATCCCTTACAAACGATTGATTTCCAAAGATCTATTCAGCTGGCTGGCCCAAACCGGCCGGTTTTATTTTCATAAGGACACCAGTTGCAATATCAAACAGATCCAGGAAAAACTTTCCGTCTGCAAAGAAACCCAACTCCAGTTTTTCAATGCCAATTTGGAAACGCTGGTTGAGTCACTTCGGGCGGGAGGTCACGGCTACTCGGGAGTGGATGTCAACTTCTTCCCGGAACTGTGTGTCTGGCTGTGCAGAAACTACGCCAGCGCACCTGCTCCGAAAATTCAGGAAGTCGAAATGTTCCTGGGACACGCACTGGACGTTTACAATAAGCTCTATCCGCGCTCGGCAAAACTGTTCCTCAACCTGCGCGGTGTAAGCATATCGCCCTACTGCCGTCGTCCTGTTCCTGATTACACCCCGAACGATCTGTACGAACTCGAAGAACTCTATCATCGTTTTCTAAACAGAAAAAACAGTGAGGCGCGGACAACTCAGACAGCACCCTAAATCAGCCGCCGGCCCCTGTTCCGGCAGAAATTAGGCCTCTTCCGCAAAGGCAAGATGCAATGGCGCTTCCGGAGTTAAAATCGGCGCAGAAGAAAACTCCGCGCCCTCTGTTATAAAACAGTGAGGTCCGATCCATCCACGAGGATCGAGACGATCGTGCAGCGGACCGAACGTGTTGCGGCGGGTCAGGATGATTTCGACGTCGGCGGAATCACCGGAGACATCTGCTTCGAACGGGTCCCAGCCAAGAATCTGTCCATTGACTTTAACGCAGGCCCCGCCGATGGACGGCAGATGCAGGCGCTGCGCTCCGCCCGGAAGCGGAATGCGATAGGTGATCGCTCCGGAGTAGAACGGAAATCCCTGTGGACAGATGTCGCCGACGTCCAGTTTTCCAGGCATTGGAATAATTTTCCGAACGGCGTCCTCAAGGGTCACGCCGAAGTCGCCGAGCAGGTAAACGGCTTCGAGATTACTGTTTTCGCGATAGCGGGTTTTCAGCACAATTTCATTTTTTCCAAGGTTTGGAAATTCTGCCGGAATGCGGATGCGGTGAAAGGCGATGTCGATCCATCGTTCACTCTGGGAAAGGTTGAGCGGATGGCCGTTGATTTCGACCGTGAAATTTTCAGGTTCTTCAATGACGAGATCGATCCATTCAGGAAGTGTTTCAATTTCGAAGGTGTAGCGCAGTTCGACATCACAGAGTTCTTTGACGGGATGCTGCGCGGTAAACCACGGCTGAAGCATTTCGCCGCCGCGCCGCAGGATGCCGTGCGCGTCACGGATTTTCTGATCGATTTTGAGCACGTCGAGTTCCGGCTGCCACTCCCCTCCGTCGATGCGGTATTCCGCCGCATCGAGGACACAGATGTTGGGTTCCGAAAGCGCGTATTCGAATGGGCCAGAGATTTCCAAGGTTTGGAAACAATCGCCTTGCGACGGAATGTTTTTTTCCAAGGTTTGGAAACTTTCCGATGCAATCCAGAGTTTCTGTCCACCCTTTGGAAAGTCCGTGGTGAATATTTTCCAACCGTTGGATGTTTCGGTTTCCACCGCAAAGATTTGACCGGTTTCGCAGTTCCATTCGCTGATCGGCAGATCGGTTCGGATGCGGACGGTGACGTTTTCGCGCCGCTCGTCGCGATTGACGTTGAGCGCGGCAAAGAGGAGGCCGGCGTCCGTTTTCCGCAATTGGCCAAAAATGTCCGGGGCATCGACGACAGCTTGCGGCTCAGGAACAGCGGCCAGTACCGATTCTTTAGTAAATTCAATTTTTCCAAACATTGGAAACTCCGCCGGAAGCGCGTCGATATGGCTCGGCGTTTCGCCAGCTACAATGATTTTCCCTCCAGCAGCTTCAAACTGTTTGAGAAGTTCAAGCGTTGAAGACCGGATGGTTTCCATGCCGGAGATAAGGACGGTTTTATATTTTGCATATCCGACCCGCAGCGTGTTGCCTTCAATGGAACATAAGCGGGCCATCATGGCCTCGTCGCCGTAGTCGAAGTCGATCTGGCTTTCGAGCAGCCAGGTGAAGAGGGTCTGGTAGTGTTTTTCCAGGGTCTGGAGATGTTCGTCCTGCAAGGCGAGGTTTTTGGACCAGCCAAGGTGAACCTGCGCCCAAAAGGTTTCGACGGGGTTGATGACGAGCAGGTCGCAGACGGGTTCGCCCTGTGCCATCAGGAAGCCGAAGCGGGCGAAGTAGTCTTCGATGTGTTTGTATTCTTTGTACCACGCGGACTGGTGAAGGATACTGGCCGGATAGTCGCGTTTGGCTTCGCCGCGCATGGTGTACCACGAGAGGTGGTGGCAGCGCAGGTTGATGCCGAGCAGCGCCTGCCAGTCGCCGACGGCTTTGTGCCCGGCGAAGGGCATCTGCCAGCCGGTGCAGCCGTAGAGTTCGGAGAGGAGCTGTTTTTTGCCGGTCTGGCGCGCAGCGGAGGCGAGCTGTTTGACGATCCAGTAGTTTTTGTTGTGTTCGCCGAGGACGTCTACGCCGGGAGAGCTCATGTGTTCGTAGTAACGCATCATGGAGCCGGACATGGCGGTTTGCGCGGTGAGATTATCTTCGTGCAGAACGTGACCGGTGAGGATGAGGTTGTGCTTGTCGCACCACTCTTTACAGGGGATGGCAAAGTTTTCGAGGAAGAGTTGCTGAAGCAGTTCAACGTAATGCCACTTAACCCGCGAAATGCTGCGGTCTTCTACTTGCAAGAACAGTTCGGGCAGCTTTTCTTTGAGGTCATAACCAAAGCGTTTCTGAAATTCATCAAAGAGTTTTTGCGTATACGGCAAT
>JBFWJN010000288.1:0-3498 GCA_050253185.1 Kiritimatiellales bacterium
CGGAGTTCAAGAATTGTAATCAGCAGCAGCGCGCCCAGCCCGATCAGCACCGGCCGGGTCATCGGACCGATTGAAACCAGCGTCGCGGGATTATCGACAATCACGCCCAAGTTTTTCAGACCGATAAACGTAATAAACAAGCCGATCCCCGCCGCCGTGGAAATCCGCAGGCTCAGCGGAATGGCACTCACCACCTTCTCCCGAATCCCGGCCACGGTTAAGATAAAAAAGGCGACACCGGAAATAAAAACAACCCCCAGCGCCGTCTGCCAGTTCAGTCCCTGCCCCATCACCAGCGTATAGGTGAAAAAGGCGTTCAGCCCCATGCCGGGCGCCATCGCAAACGGGACATTCGCCCACAGGGCCGCCATCAGGGTTCCCAGCGCCGCCGCCAGACAGGTCGCGGTAATCAGAGCCGGCTTATCCATCCCCGCTTCACTCAGAATCATCGGGTTTACAAAAATAATATAGGCCATCGTCAGAAACGTCGTCAGCCCGCCGATCACCTCGGTTTTGACGTCGCTGCCGTTCTCTTTCAGCCGGAACAATTGCTTCACACCCACCTCCCGTTATGCTCCCGGAACCTCCCAATGCGCAACACGATCCCGGTTACGCCCAATAGGTCGAAAAATAAATCACAGTCCATCCCGGTCTTCAACGTTTCTTTCGTACAGCCCTAACGAAAAAACAATAAATACAAAAAAACAGCGACCCAAAGGCCGCCGTTTTCGGTGTAACCGGGATGCCACCGCACCTCATGAGGCAGATCAAGCAATCAAATCCCGTAGAGCGTTTTCTTGAACGGTTTGCGGAGCGAGTCGAGGTCGGTGTCGATACGGGTTGCGCCTTTGACGCCCTTGACGACCAGCTTTTTCTCCACCGTGACGGTTCCGATCTGCGCGACCGGTAACCCGGCAAAGAGTTCCTCAAAACGCGCGGCGTTTTCGGGTTTGACCGATACAATGAAGCGGCTGTTGGATTCCGAGAAGAGAATCACATCGTCTTTGAGTTTCCGCTTTCCAGGCATTGGAACATTCGCCAGATCAATTTCCGCGCCAAGCTGCCCGCCGATGGTGATCAGCGCGAGACCGACCGCCAGCCCGCCTTTGGTCGGTGTGTGCGATGAGAGCAGAATCCCCTGATCAGTCGCTCGGTTCATCGCCTGGTAAATCTTCAGGGCGGTCTCTGCGTCAACCGTCGGCACGTCGCCGCCATAGTTCATCGGCGCACCCTGCTCTTCGGCCAGCATACGGTTCCACTCGGAGGCGCCGAGTTCACATTTCGTTTCGCCGATCATGTAAATCAGGCTGCCCGCTTGCTTGAGCGGCATCGTGACGGCCTTCTTGACGTCGTCAATCTGACCGATCGAAGAGATCAGCAGCGTCGGCGGAATGGAGATTTTCTTGCCGCCGCGCGTCGAGTCGTTCTTGCAGGAGTCCTTACCGGACACCGCCGGAACGCCGTAGGCGATTGTGTAGTCGTAAAGGGCTTTGTTCGAACGTACAAGCTGCGCCATCTTATATTCACCGTCCGGCGTCTTGGGCGACTGCACCGGGTCGGGCCAGCAGAAGTTATCGAGAACCGCGATGCGGTCGAGGCGTCCGCCGACGCTGATGATGCGGCGAACGGCTTCGTCGATAACCGACGCGGTCATGTGATAGGTATCGATGTCCGAGAACCAGGGATTGATTCCTTCGGCCAGAACCGCGCCGCGGTCTTTATTGTACTCGATGCGCATGACAGTGGCGTCGGACGGAACGTCGGCATTCACGCCGACGAACGGTTTCACAACGGAAAGGCCTTTGACCTCGCCGTCGTAGATGCGGCTCTTGTATTCGCGGGAGCAGATGTTGAGACGGCCCATCATCTGGCGAAGCGCTTTGCTGCGGTTTCCGCCGCGCGCTTTTTCCGGCGCCGGAATTTCCGGTTTCTTCCAGACGCCCTTCATGTGCAGCTTCGGGCAGCCGGTTTCGTAGAGGAAATCCATGTCGAGGCTGGCGACGACTTTGCCGTCATACTTCACGGTGAAGTAGCCGGAGTCGTTGTATTTGCCCATGAAGGAGACTTCGACGTCGCGCTGTTTGGCCAGCTTTTCGAACGCCTCACGGCATTTGGGCTGAACGGCGAGCGTCATGCGCTCCTGCGCTTCAGAAACCAGAATTTCCCACGGCTGGAGCCCTTCATATTTGAGCGGCGCGTCTTTGAGTTCGCACTCGCAGCCGCCGGAATATTTGCCCATTTCGCCGAACGAGCAGGAGATGCCGCCCGCGCCGTTGTCGGTGATACAGCGGAAGAGACCGAGGTCACGCGCTTCCATGAGAAATTCGTAGAGCTTGCGCTGGGTCAGCGGGTCACCGATCTGCACCGCCTGCGCGGGCGATTCGGTGCGCAGCTCTTCGGACGAGAAGGTCGCGCCGTGGATGCCGTCTTTCCCGATACGTCCGCCGCACATGACAGTCCAGTCGCCGACTTCGATTTCTTTACGCTGAGAAGGACGCCCGCCGACATTAACCGGCAGGGTTCCCATCGTGCCGCAGTAAACCAGCGGCTTGCCGAGATAGCGTTCATCAAAGCACTCAAACCCGCGGCTGTACGGCACGCCGGACTGGTTTCCGCCGTCGATCACGCCCTCGTGCACGCCGTCGCGAATGCGGCGCGGATGCATCAGGCCTTCCGGCACTTCCTCATCGTAAAACGGCGAGCCGAGGCAGTAACCCCAGACATTGGAAACCAACGCCGCGCCCATTCCCGTGCCCATCGGGTCGCGGTTGACGCCGACAATTCCGGTCATCGAACCGCCGTAGGGATCGAGCGCCGACGGCGAGTTGTGGGTTTCGACCTTATAGACAAGGTGCAGGTCCTCGTTGAATTTGATCACGCCCGCGTTGTCGGTGAACACCGAAACGAGCCAGTCGATCTTTTCCTGAACCTTCTTCGTCGAGGCCTTGACGTAGGTTTTGTAGAGTGAATTGATGACCGTTTCTTCGCCGGACTCTTCGTCCTTATAGTCCACCACCCCGGCAAAAATCTTGTGCGAGCAGTGCTCCGACCAGGTCTGGGCGATACATTCCAACTCGATATCCGTCGGCCATTCCGGCATTCCGAGTTCGGTGCGGTGCGCCTTCACGTCGTCACGCAGGTAGTGGCTGCGGATCGCGCGCATTTCGTCGAGCGAGAGCGACAGGATACCGTCGCTGGAAATCTTCATCAGCGCCGCGTCATCGTCCGGCAGCTCGATCACATTCACTTTGATCTCCGGGCGATCCGTAAACGCGGGAACCGTCAGATCGGGCTCGGAAGCATTCCATTCGTCTTTTGAAAAAACCTCGATCGTCTGGATGAGCGTATTGGCGAGCAGGTCTTTGCCGAGACGTTCGACATCTTCGCGGGTCAGGTCACCTTTCAGGAAATACTGGATCGAGGTGTACACCTGCTCCTGCCAGACCAGTTCGCGGCCGAGAATATCGGCCATTGCGCCGCGTGCGGTACGGCAGATCG
>JBFWJN010000289.1:0-3456 GCA_050253185.1 Kiritimatiellales bacterium
GGACTGCTGCTGGCCCTGGCCGGCGGCGGCCTCACCCTGATTCTGGGTGCCATATTCATGCAGGGCATGATCGGGCTCTGGTGCCTCGTCGGGGTTTCGGCCTGTATGTCACTCATGTTTCCCACCATCTACGGGATTGCCCTCAAAGGACTCGGCGACGATGCCAAGCTCGGTTCGGCGGGACTTATCATGGCCATCGGCGGCGGCTGCCTCATGCCGCCGCTGCAGGGCGCCATTATGGACATGCCCGCATTCAACATGGGGTTCATGACGCTGTCCAGTGTAAGGGCCTCCTTCATTTTGCCGCTGATCTGCTTCATCGTTATCGGAATTTTCGGCTTCAGAACATCCCGTGTCCATGGGCATCGGTATTGAATTAAACAAAGGAGTTATATGAGACGGGTACAAAATCGTATTGCAACAGGAGTTCTGCTGTTTTCTATTCTTTTTCCGCAACTGCATGCAGAAACACTCGATCAGCATGATCAGAGGATGCAATGGTGGAGAGAGGCCCGTTTCGGGATGTTCATTCACTGGGGATTGTATGCGGTGCCGGCCGGTGAATACGGCGGGAAATCCGTGGATGAAATCGGCGAATGGATTATGCATTTTGCCCGGATCCCGCGCGCTGAATATGAGCAGTTCGCCGCACAGTTCAATCCTCAGAACTTTAACGCCGATGAATGGGTGCGCATGGCAAAATACGCCGGCATGAAATACATCGTTGTGACAACCAAGCACCATGATGGATTCTGCCTGTTTGACGCGTCCAACAGCACGTATGACATTGTTGATTCCACCCCGTATGGAAAAGACGTTCTGCGGGAGATCAGTGAGGCCTGTCGCCGTCACGGAATCATCTTCTGCACCTATTATTCAATTATGGATTGGCACCATCCGTCTCAGCTGCCGGCGAGCGAAGAAAACGGACGTCCGGTCTGGTCGCCCAGCCGAATGATGGAAGAAAAAAAGTCAGAGTATGTTCAGTACATGAAAGAGCATCTGCGGCAGCTTATTATGGAATATCACACCCATCTGTTATGGTTCGACGGGGAGTGGCCGGACTGGTGGACAGATTCCGATGCGCGGGAACTTTATCAATGGCTGCGGTCGCTTAATCCCGATCTGATTGTAAACAACCGGATCGGAAAAGGACGGAAAGGGTATGCCGGTTTTACGGAAAACGGTTTCTTTGCCGGAGACTTCGGAACGCCGGAGCAGGAAATCCCGGCCACCGGAGTGAACATCGACTGGGAATCCTGCATGACGATGAACCATACATGGGGATATAAATCGTCGGACCACAACTGGAAAACCGCAGAAACACTGATTCGCAACCTGATTGATGTTGTCAGCAAAGGGGGCAATTATCTGCTGAATATCGGCCCGGATGCCCAGGGGACCGTTCCAGAAGAAAGTGTACAGCGACTTCGTGACATCGGGCAATGGATGTCCGTTAACGGGGAATCCATATACGGAACACAGGCTGCGCTTTTCCGGCCCGACTGGGGCCGGGTGACGAGGAGAGCCGGTACGCTGTACCTGCATGTATTTGACTGGCCGACAGATGGGAAATTAGTCATTCCCGCCCTGCAGAATAGGTTCATTCGCGCGTCGCTGCTGGCTCGTCCGGAGGTTTCTCTTGCGGTCGAAACCGGTTCTGAGAACTGGGGGATCACGCTTCCTTTCCCGGCAATCGACTCGATCGCTACTGTGGTTGCGCTGGATGTCGACGGGGTTCCTGAACTGAAGGATGAATGCCGTGACAGCTTATAATCAGAAAAACTGTCATTGTGCCGTTTTTTCGGCTTTTTGGCTGAGTATTGCCGCGGCCGCGCCGTTGGAGTTTTTTGTCTCCCCGTCCGGTTCCGATTCGAATCCGGGAACAAAAGAACGCCCTTTTGCAACACTGGAGAAGGCTTCCGCCGCAGTCCGTGAGCGGTCCGCCGATCAGAAAGCGATAGTCACAGTTCGCGGAGGGCGATACGTATTCAGCAAAACATGGACGCTCAATGGTGCAGACTCCGGTACGGTCGGTTCACCGGTGATCTATAGAGCTTTTCCTGAAGAAACCGTTGAATTGACAGGATTTCAGGATATCTCTTTATCAACACTGAAACCGGTGGACAGTCCGGAGATACTGAATCGTTTGGTTGATCCTCGTGCACGGGCACATCTGATGGAGCTGGATCTGAGTGAGGTGGATATGGCTTTGTTCGGAAGGATTTCCCGGAAAGGCTATCGGTTAAATCGCTCTTCATGGCCATATAATAACGATCCCAATCATGTTATGGGAGAGTCTCCGGAGGTACAGTTGTTTATTGATGGAAAACGGCAGGTATTGGCCCGCTGGCCGAATCAGAACGAGCAGGTCAATCCGGACTGGAAAGTCTATCCGACAGTTCAGCTTCCCGGAGTGGTCGGATATCAGGAAGTGCTGGATCGGGGGCCGTATGAGGCGGACGCAGACTTTTTTGATCGCGGAGGAAAAATCCGGGTTGATTATGATCGGGTTAAATACTGGACACAGGCGGACGATATCTGGGTGGAAGGATGTCTGACGGCAAGCTGGCGATTGACCCGGAATAAAATCAAAACACTAGATCCGGATCGGCAGACCCTGGAGTTTGCGTACGGGGAAGTCGGTGAGGTCGGTCGTGACCTGCGACTGGACAGTCGGGTGAATAACAAAGCGCTGGTCTGGTCCGGACCGTTTTTCTGGTATATCAACCTGCTGGAAGAGATTGATGTGCCGGGAGAGTATTATATCGATTATGCAAATAAGAAGCTCTACTTCTATCCTCCGGAAGATATGAATTTTTCCCGCAGTCGGCTTTCGTTTCCGAAACTGACCGGAGCTTTGGTTAAGCTGCAGAACGCCTCGCAGATTGTTTTCGACGGATTGACTTTATCCGGCAGTCTCGGCTCAGGAATCGTGGTAAACGGAAGCGATTCTGTTCGGATCAGGAATTGTGAGATTTCGGATGTGTCTGGAACGGCAATAGATCTCGGGAACAATCAAAATCGGAACTGTGTAATAGAACATTGTCATATCCACGGGATCGGCAGCCAAGGGGTTTTTCTGGGCGGAGGCAACGCCATTCAGATGATACGGGGGAACAATGTGGTTTCTGATTGTGAGATCCACGATATTGGATTTTCCAAACTTTGCTGGTCCTCTGCGGTCTCGTTTTCGGTGGGGAGTGTCGGGAATACCCTTCAGCACAGCCGGATTTATGATCTTCCTCATATGGGAATTCTGTTTCGGGGCAACGAGAATACGATTCAGTACTGTGAGATTTACGATTTCGGGAAAATCTTTCTCGATAACGGCGCGATTTATGGAAATTCAGAAGGACGTATGTATGAAGCCGGCCAGAAAATATACCACAACTGGTTTCATACAGTTCCTCTGGATCTTCCCTGAATCGCACCGATCTATCCCGATCAGCACAC
>JBFWJN010000290.1:0-3437 GCA_050253185.1 Kiritimatiellales bacterium
AGTTGATGTGCGAACGGTAGTTGAGCACTTCCAAGGCATTGATGGAGCTGCCGCGGGCGATGAGGTTCCATTTGTCGAGCGAGGCGCGCTGCCGGATGGTTCCGGTGAAATAAAATTCAATGTAGTCGTCATGGCATTTGAGCACGGCGCACGGGTTTTCATACATCGCATTCGTCGGCATGGCGTAGGTGATTGTTTCAACGCCGTCCTGCGTGTCGGTGCTCACTTCGGCGGGCGACCAGTTCGCCGCCCGGTTGGCGACCGGCAGCATCGGAACGCCCGTGCTCTGCATGAACCGCAATGTGCCGTCGGCGTTGTACAGGTCAAAGTATCCGTCTTTCTTCAAATCCAGCCGGTAGGTTTTCTTTCTGATCATTGGGCATCCTTAAATGAATTGTCCGGGGCCCGCTGCCCCGAGTTTCAATAAGAATATTTTCCAGCGGAAGAAAGACAATGCGCAGAAAAGTAAACCGGTTAACTTCATCCGCAGCGCGAATATCTCTTTAACTGATGGGTTCAGGTCGGTTCCTGATCAAAGGAGCAGGAACCGGGTTTCCCTGAAAACAGAATTTTACAAAATCGACTTATTTCTTTTCCGTCTTCACACGGTGAAGAATCACGGCATCCAGAACCTGCCGGGAAACCGTATCTTCCCTGCCGTCAAGCTCCGCTCCGGACAGGAGCCGAATCGCATGCGGGCCGGGAGACAGCTTCACCGTGGTAAAATACTGCCAGGCCAGCTCAGCGGATTCACCCGAAGGCAGCGTAACCGGATAGGTGTTCGGCGTATCGAGCCCGCGAATGCGCACCGGCGGGTTGCCGTCCACCTGCAGAGCCAGCTCGGAATACTCATGAAAGAATATCGGTCCGATGGAGGCCCAGATCTGCCAGGAACCGCCCTCGCCGGCGCGAAGGTTGGCCTGAAATTCCGCCACCGTCCTCCCTGTCAACGGCTTTACAGACGGCCCCATGACCAGAATCTGGTCGTTCACAGCACCTTTTGCATCCTGCATCCCGGGATCCCAGGTGAAGAAACGACAGACGGCGGCCGGCAGAATAATATCCGCCTGCACCGGAGGCTGTTTGGGAGAATTTTTATCTTCCACGACCAGCTGCTTCCGGTCGAGGTGCCAGATGTTATAAGGAACAAACTGTCCGCTCTCGGGCAGAAGCCTGGACGGCCAATCTTCCGGCAAACGGTCATCCGGCCAGATCAGATACACCGGATCCGGACCGGCGACAGTGGGCATCGCCGGCAGTTGACGTCCGTAAAGATCGATCACCTTGGCCGGAGCCGGCAGTCTGGACTCTACGGTTTTCGGAGCACGAACCGTCCAGAGCGCGACGATTGATTGCTTTCGTGTTTTGTCATGAAACGCATAGGCATAAACACCCCCGGTCGGTTCACAGACGACCTGCTGCGGCTCGGCATCGCGCAGCAGCGAACTCATGACGGAATACGCTGTAGACATCGGCAGCGCACTGTTCAGCGCATCGGCCCGGAACGGCGACCACGCCCACCACTGATCATAGGAAACCGACTGCAGGAAGAAGGTTGATTTCAACTCCAGTCCGGCCGCAAAGCTCATGAAGTGCTGCCGCACGGTGAACCGGGCCTGTTCCTCAAGGGTTTTATTGAATTGCTTCGGCGGGCCGCTCGACTGCGGACGGGGCCGGTTATCCACATTCTGCAGATAACCGGATTCCGTATCCCACAGCGGCATCCCGGACAGTCCGGCGTCAGTTAAATACTGTTTATCCTCACCGAACAGCGAAACGATAACCTGCGGCATCGTCAGTTCAGGAGCCGTTCGAATGTAGGCGTGAAAACTGATGGCATCCAGCCCATTCGCCAGGCCTTCTTTTATACCGTCCTTAATCCAGTTCACCGGTTTCGCCATTGCACAGAGTCCGATCTGCCGGGCGTCGGGATCGCCCTGGCGCAGCGCCTGAGCAATCGCACGATGCAGCGGAGCATATTCTTCGAGCGAGAGCGGCCCGGCCGGCTCGTTCCAGATTTCATACCCCTGCATCAGCCCGCGAAAATGTTCAGCCATCGCGGTGAGGCCTTTGGAAAACTCGTTCCAGCGCCATTCGCTGTTAAGGCCCTCCACGATTTTCCGGGCATAGCCGTGCTTGCCCAGCTGGGCATACTGACTCATCCCGTGATCGTGAATATAGCGGATCAACGGTTCGTCCCGCCAGATGCCGGACGAGGCCTGCTGCGAGATCGACGGCAGGTTCAGCACGCCGTGCAGACGAAGCGAAGAAACTCCCAGACGACGGGCCAGCTCCACATTCCGGACCAAATCATCATGCATAAGGCAGAACGAAAACATGTTCAAGGTTCCCGGGGCATAGGCCTCCTGGGGAGGGACAACGGCCACCGAGTAGCGCGAAGCCGCAATTTCCCTGCCGCCTTCCAGCAGACGAACGCGCCATTCATGCCACCCGGGTTCATCCGGCGCCGTCCAGCGCCAATGTTCTTCAAAAGGACCGCTGCCCTGCAAAACCGTCCGGCTCTGCTCCGACACATCGTGATCCAGATTGCCGTATTCCCGGCATACAGTCAGCGGTCCTCCGTCGTATCCGTCCGGAAGCCGGATCTTAAACCCGACCTGCACGGTTTCCCCCGGAAGCATCAGTGAAAGATCGCGGTCGGACGTCATCCCCAGCAGCGGCTTCGATGGCGGGACATACGCTCTCAGCGGGCCGGATTCGAGCTGCAGCGCATCCACCTGTATACGGCCTCCTCCGCTGACACGCAGGGAAACCCGCTCATACGGTTCCTTTAAAACCAGGGGAACCGTCAGGTGAAACCGCTGCCAGTCCGGACCGGGATGAAACACCTGCCGAGCGCCCGTATCGCGAAGGACAACGGTCACTTCAGGGGAACCTTCCACGGCTCTTGCATAAAATGAAACCGTCGCGGTTCCCGGACTGACCGGGACCCATTCCGAAACCAGATACACCTCCGCGGCCGGAGGCATCGGAGCCGGGGTCGGAGATGCCAGCTCGACCACCGCGGTTCCGTCAACCGCATCCGGCGTGGACACAAGGCTTCCCCCGCCGTCCACAGCGTACGATGTGGCAATGCGATATCCTTCCAGTCCGACTTCAAAGCTGGAGTTCGGCAGGCTGTTGCCGCCGAAAACCGACCTCGTCAGCAATACAAATAAACAAACAAACAAATTATATTTCATTGGTTCTTCTCGCTCCTGTTTATTCCGGTCCAGCATCACACCCCGGAACCGCTCTCACTCATCCCGGTTTTTCACCGGACTTTTATTGTTTTTTGTCTTCGACACGATGAAGAATCACGGCATCCAGAACCTGCCGGGATACCGTTTCTTTTTTACCGTCAAGTTCTGCACCGGAGAGTATGCGAATGCGGTGCACGCCCGGGGTCAGGTTCACGGTGGTGAAATACTGCCAGG
>JBFWJN010000291.1:0-3406 GCA_050253185.1 Kiritimatiellales bacterium
GTGCTCTTCCGATCCCACCGCAACCGCAAAGGCCACCCGGACGGCAAGTCCGCGCCGCTGGGGTTCCGTGCAGTCTTTCGTGCTGCTCAGGAACATTGTCAGCGCAAAGAACGGCGTGAAGAGAAAGAAAAACCTCAGCCAGATGCTGAACAGAAACGCAAAGCCCTCAGCACTCATACACCGTTGCCTCCCGTTGGAATCTTACTGTTTTGCGGCGTCGGAATCCTGATAGTCGGCGAACTTCATCGACATCACGCGCGAGACGCCGCGGCTCGGCATCGTGACGCCGTAGATAACATCCGCCGCCGAAATGGTTTGCCGGCTGTGCGTGATTAGGATGAACTGCGACTGGCTGAGGAAGCCGACGAGCATCTTGATGAAACGGCTGACGTTTGCTTCGTCGAGCGCGGCGTCCATCTCGTCGAGTACGCAGAAGGGGCTGGGCTTGACTTTGAACAGCGCGAACAGCAGGGCAACCGCCGTCATCGTGCGCTCGCCCCCGGACAGCAGTGAAATCGTCTGAAGTTTTTTGCCCGGCGGTTTGGCGATGATTTCGATGCCGGATTCAAGCACGTCGGTCTCATCGACCAGCACCAGTTTAGCGGACCCGCCGCCGAAGAGCTGTTCAAAAATCACGCCGAAGTTTTCATTCACTTTATGGAAGGTGTCCGAGAACAGTTCGGTGGTTGTAGCGTTGATCTTTTTGATCATGTCGAGCAGCTGTTCCTTGGCCGTGATCAGGTCGCTTTCCTGCTGGCTGAGGAAGGCGAAGCGCTCTTCGAGCTCGGCGTGCTCCTCGATGGCGACGAGGTTGACCGGGCCCATCGAGTCGAGCTTGGCCCGATATTCCGCCACCTGTGTTTCGAGTTCGTCCATCGACGGAACTTCTTCGGTTTCCCATTTCGGAGCCGGTTCACGACCGATTTCTTCGGGCATGATGTGCCACGTCGAGGTAATGCGGTCGAGCGCGTTCTGGTGGCGCATCCGCTGTTCGGCAAGTTCCACTTCGAGCGCTGTTTTATTATTCTGCAATTCATCGAGTTCGGTCTGAAGAATCCGCAGGCTCCGTTCGCGTTCGGACAGTGCCGCGGTTTTTCCTTCACGTTCCTGCCGGGCCGCGGCGAGCGTCTGCTCGGCGGCGTTCACCGCTTCACTCAGCGGTTCCAGTTTTTCCTCGGCCTCCGCGCTGGCGGTTTTCAGCTGGGCGATGCGCTGCTGATAGGAGCTGACCCCGCGGGTGCGTTCCTCAATGAGTTCCTGAAGCTCGCGCAGGCGCGCTTCGAGCGGCTGGCGGCGGCTCTGCAGCGATTCCATGCGCTGCTCGCGCTGCGAATACTGCACGCGGTATTCGGACGTTTCGGCCAGCACGGCGGCACGATGCTCTTCGAGAGCCGTGAGCGTTTCGGTCTGCGTGGAGATCTGCTGGCGGGTCTGCGTCAGTGTTTCACGCGATTCATTCATCTCGCGGGCGACGGCGGTGCGGCGGTCTTCGCCGGATCCCTGAGATTCCATCAGCGCATTATATTCGTACGTCACGGTTTCAACCCGGTCGCGCGACTGTTTCAGTTCGCGGGTGATCACTTGGCTTTCGCCCTGCTGAACCGCCAGCTCGCGGCGGCATTCGTCCAGGTCGCGCTGGGAATTTTCCAGCGCATCGCCGACGCCGCTCTGCTCGGCACGCAGCGCCTCGTGCAGTCCGCGTTTTTCGGCCAGGCTTTTTTCCAATGTCTGGATATCGGCGGTCAGCTGTTCGCGCAGATGGTGGCGGCCAAGCGGGTTGGCGTCGCCGTCTTCCGGTTTCCAGAGTTCGGCCGAACCGTCTGCCCCGAGCAGTTCGCCGCGCGGCGTGACGTACAGGGTTCCGGCGGGCAGCGTCAGCGGCACGGCCTGCAGATTTTCAGCCACAATTACGTTGGCGAGCAGGCGCGCGGCCAGCGGACGGATTTCTTCGGCGCAGGAAATTTTTGCGAGCAGCGACCCGTCCGCGGCGGCGGGTGCATCGCCGTCGGCGGCGAGCAGCCGGACGGCGCCGGCATCGCTTTCGGCCAGCAGTGTCAGAATATTGCGGGCGCCGCCGCGGGTGCGGACCACCAGTGCGTCCATCCACGGGCGCAGAACCGCTTCCAGTGCGGTTTCGTAGCCGTCGGCGGCAGTCAGCTGCTCGGCCAGCGGGCCGATGACGTTTTCGTCGCCACGGTCAATCAGATGCTGCGCGCCGGCCGGGAAACCCTCTTTGCGGGCCTCGAAAATCATCTCAAGGCGGGCGCTTTTATCGGCGAGCTGCCGCTGGAGTTCGGAAATCTCTTTTTCCAAAGTCTGGATTTTTTCGGCGGCGGACGTCCGCCGGTCGCGCAGTTCATCCATCGCCGCCTTGCGTGCTTCAACGGTGTCGCGCAGCGCCGCTTCTTTGTCGGCCATCTGTGTCGCACGTTCCTGATAGGAAGCGAGCGCGCGTTCCAGTCCGTTCTTCTCCGCGGCCAGCTGTTCCCTGCGGATGACGCCCGCGCGTTCTTTCGCATCGATTTCGGACAGTTCGTTCTGGAGGCGGCCGATACGGCTGTCGAGGGTCATCGATTCGTTGCGCAGCCGGTTGAGCGCCTCGCGGCCGCTTTGCACCTGGGTTTCGGTTTCGCGCTGCCGGGCGGTGGCGGCTTCTAGTTCCACGCGGGCGGTTTCCCGTTCCTCCTGAGCGGTTTTGATCTGCTCTACGATTTCCTCGAGCGAGAGCCGGTGCTGTTCGAGGCGGCTCCGGGCCTCTTCCGATTCTTTGGTGTTCTGCCGCGCGAGCGATTCGAGTTCCGCGACCCGTTCGGTGTTGGTGCGAATGGTCTGCATGGCGCGTTCCAGTTCGTTCTTCACCCGCATGGAACTGTCCATGGCTGCACCGATGGCGTTTTCGAGTTCCTGCAGCTCGGCGCGCAGGGCGTCGGTTTCGCCGTTTACGGCTTCAATGCGATGGTGCGACTCATCGATTTTCAGGCGCGAGGCTTCGAGTTTTTCACGGATTTCATCAATCCGCTTTTTGAGCGTGCCGAGCCGGTCGCGGGTGACGTAGATGTCGAGGGCGCGCAGCTGCTCCTGAAGTTCCTTGAAACGCTGGGCCTTGCCGGCCTGGCGCTGGAGGGAGATGATCTGCCGTTTGACTTCGCGGATGACGTCGGCGAGGCGCAGCAGGTTGGCTTCGGTCTGGTCGAGCTTGCGCAGCGCCTCTTTCTTGTCGTTCTTGTATTTGGTGATGCCGGAGGCCTCTTCAAAAACGGCGCGGCGGTCGTCGGGGCGCGAGGAAAGAATCTGGTCGATTTTTCCCTGTTCGAGGATGGAGTAGGAATCGGTTCCGACGCCGGTGTCCATGAAGAGCCGCTGGATGTCCTTGCGGCGGCAGGCCTTTTTATTGATGAAATAATCG
>JBFWJN010000292.1:0-3350 GCA_050253185.1 Kiritimatiellales bacterium
GGCGGGATGGGCCTCGGACTGTTCATCACAAAAAACATTGTCGAGGCACACGGCGGGTCGCTGACTCTGGCCAATAACGACGTCGGAACCGGCGCGCTCGTTACCCTAGCCTTCCCGCTTCTCTGATTTTTCCAATCCCTGAAAAAACTGTTGCTGATTTTTCCAGACCTTGGAAAAAGAAAAAAGGCACCCCGGAATCCGGAGTGCCTTTCGCTTTTCAGCAGTCGATCCGCTTAGCCAAGACGGGCTTCCAGAGCATCCATCTGTTCTTTCATGCGGGCCGGCAGCTTATCGCCGAACTTCGCCAGATAGTCCTTGGCATCTGCGAGGGTCTTCCTGAAGAGGTCCACATCGACCTTCATCAGCTCAGCCCAGTCTTCAGCAGGAATATCCAGGCCGTCGAGTGTCAGGTCGCCGTCGATCGGCATCAGACCGATCGGGGTTTCGCGGGCTTCAACTTTGCCTTCGACGCGGTCGCACATCCATTTGAGGACGCGGCTGTTTTC
The DNA here is from genome assembly GCA_050253185.1 of Kiritimatiellales bacterium. Taxonomy (GTDB): domain Bacteria; phylum Verrucomicrobiota; class Kiritimatiellia; order Kiritimatiellales; family Tichowtungiaceae; genus Tichowtungia. The sequence continues at coordinate 507 of JBFWJN010000292.1, forward strand.
GCCGAAACCGGGCCACAGCCATTTGCCGTTGTCGTCTTTGCGGAACCAGTTGACGTAGAAGCAGCGCGGAGCCTTGTCGCCCAGCATGTCACCCATGTCGAACCAGTGCTGCATGTAGTCGCCGCCGTTGTATCCGATGAACGGAGTCATGGCGAACGGGTCGAAGCGCAGCTTGGCGCTGACGTCCAGCGCGGCAGCAGTCGGCTCGGAAGCCGCGGTTGCGCCCATGTAGACACCCTGGTTGAAGTCAAAGGCTTCGTGGACAAGCGGCATCGTGGTTGCACGGCGTCCGCCGAACACGAAGATGTCGATCGGCACACCGGCCGGGTTTTCCCAGTCTTCACAGATGACCGGGCAGTTGGCAGCCCGCGCGGTGAAGCGGCTGTTCGGATGAGCGCCTTTGATTTTCTTTCCGTCGGCATCGACCATGCCCGGCTTCCACGGGCGATTCAGCCAGTCGGTTCCGCCTTCGCATTCCACGCCCATGTCTTCCCACCAGACATCGCCGTCGTCGGTGACAACCACGTTGGTGAAGATCGTGTCTTTCGCACAGCTGGCGAGAGCCATCGGATTGGAGTATTCCGCAGTGCCCGGGGCCACGCCGAAGAATCCGGCTTCCGGATTGATCGCATACAGACGGCCGTCCGGTCCGGGCTTCATCCATGCGATATCGTCACCGATCGTTTCGACCTTCCAGCCCGGCACAGTGGACTGAAGCATGGCCAGATTGGTTTTTCCGCAGGCCGACGGGAACGCCGCGGCGATATGGAACTTTTTGCCTTCCGGATTGGTGAAGCGCAGGATGAGCATGTGCTCGGCCATCCAGCCTTCCTTGGAAGCGAGATAAGAGGCAATACGCAGAGCCAGGCATTTTTTGCCGAGCAGCGCGTTTCCGCCATATCCGGAACCGAAGGACCAGATCAGTTTTTCTTCCGGGAAATGTGCAATGTATTTCTTTTCGATCGGGGCGCAGGGCCAGCGGCTGTCTTTCTGGCCGGGCTCCAGCGGGGAGCCGACGGAGTGCAGGCACGGAATGAAGTCGTCGTTCTTTTCGATCAGGCGAAGAACTTCGGGAGACACGCGGGTCATGATGTGCATGTTGCACACAACGTAGGGCGAGTCTGTGATTTCAACCGCATTTTTGGCGATTGCAGAACCGATCGGACCCATGGAGAACGGGATCACGTACATCGTACGGCCCTTCATGCAGCCGGTGTAGAGCTCGGTCATCGTCTTTTTGAGTTCAACCGGATCAATCCAGTTGTTGGTCGGACCGGCATCTTCTTCCTTCATGGAGGCAATGTAGGTGCGGTTCTCAACGCGGGCCACGTCGGAGGGGTCCGAGTTGAACGCATAGCTGTTGGGACGCTTTTCTTCGTTCAGCTTAATCGCCATGCCGGTTTCAACCATTTGGGCCATCAGGCGATCATATTCTTCGGTCGATCCATCACACCAGACCACCTGGTCGGGCGTACACATTTTTTCGATTCCAGCTACCCAGTCGAGCAGCTTCTGATTTGTTGTCGGTGCGCTCATCACGTCCTCCTTAAGTTAACGGTTACTATGAAATCCGGTTAAAATTCCGCATAAGGTGCAGGAATCATCCCGTCAAGTCAAACCTCGATCCGGTAATTTTTGATCAGCTCACTCACGATTTTGTAACAGGACGGTATTGTTTGAATGTCCGAACCTGACCCCATTGACCTGTCATGAACCGGATATAAAAAAGGCCGATCTTTTGACCGGCTCAAAAAATGGTGCGCCTGCCGGGAGTCGAACCCAGATCGCCGGCTTCGGAGGCCGATGTTCTATCCATTGAACTACAAGCGCGAAAGAAGAGAGAAATTACCTGTTACCGGACAATAGTTAAGCAGAAAAAACAAAATTCTGCATCATACGGCCGGCAACAGGGATCAAACAACGGCTCAGCCGTTGTTTTTCTCGAATTCCTTCATGAAGGAAACCAGCGTATCAACGCCTTCCGCCGGGAAGGCATTGTAGATTGAGGCGCGGATTCCGCCCACGGAACGGTGGCCTTTCAGGCTTGTCATTCCCAGTGCGGTCGCTTCCTTGACGAACTGCGCTTCGAGCTCTTCGCTCGGCAGACGAAAGGTCACGTTCATCGGGGAACGCCATTTCGGCAGTGCGGTGCCTTTGTAAAAGCCGGAGGCATCAATCGCTGCGTACAGTTTGGCGGCCTTGGCTTCGTTGATTTTCTGCATTCCTTCGAGTCCGCCTTTTGCCAGCAGCCAGCGGGTTACCAGCATCAGCATATAAACCGGGAATGTCGGAACCGTATTTTTCAACGAGTTGTTCGCGATGAAGGTCCGGTACTGGAAGAGCTCCGGCAGTGTTTCCGGCGCGCGTTCGGCCAAATCATTACGGATTACAACCAGTGTAATCCCGGCCGGGGCAAGATTTTTCTGTGCACCGGCATAGATCAGGCCGAACTGCGATGCGTCAAGCGGGCGGGACAGAATGTCGGATGACATATCCGCAATCAGCGGCGCTTTGGTTTTCGGAAATTCCTTCACCTGCGTCCCGGCAATCGTTTCGTTGGAGGTGATGTGCACATAGGCGGCATCGTCGCTGAACCGGATTTCGTCCGCTTCGGGCATGCGGGTCGGAATCTCTTTCGAGGTGTCGGCCGCCACATTGATTGTTCCGAGTTTTTTGGCCGCCTTGACGGCACCGGAACCCCATGAACCGGCAGTGATGTAGTCGGCACTCTGCCCTTCCCCGAGCAGGTTCATCGGAATCAGGGAAAACTGGGTGGTCGCGCCGCCGGTCATGAACAGAACGCTGTAGTTTTCCGGCAGGTTGAGCAGCGTTTTGATATTGGCA
>JBFWJN010000293.1:0-3237 GCA_050253185.1 Kiritimatiellales bacterium
CGCCGAGGTTGCCGGGCTTTTCCACGCCCTCGGCCACAAGAACCAGCGGATTGTCAGGCAGCGACAGCTCACTGAGCTTCCGGCCGATCAGCGGGCCGACCGCCAGCACGCCATCGGGGTTCTCGCGGTAGGTGATTTTCTGGAACACCGTTTCCGAGGTCTGGAACCGGCTCGGCCGGCATGCTGTTTTTTCTTCCAAGGTTTGGAAAAATTCTGTTTCCGTTTTTCCAAACATTGGAAAAAGCCAAAGTTCGCTCGGCTGCCAGCCGTTTTCGATGGCGCGCTGCACTTCGCGCGCGCCCTCAATCACCGTCAGGCCCTCGGCGCGCCTCGCCGAGGCCTTGCGCTGGAGCTTGACGATCCGCTTGACCCGTTCATTCTGTACGCTGGTGATGTTCTCCATGAGGTGAATCATTATCGAACGCGGGCTGAAAAGGCAACGATCCGGCGAATCGTTCTTTTCTTTTCAGACCGGCCGCTCTACCCTGAACGCCATGAAAACGACAACGGTTATTCTGTTTACATCACTGTTTTCCGGAATAGTCTGCGCCGAGATGGGACAGCCGGAGGATATTCCGGAGGCCGGGCGCATCCGGATCGACGGACGGCTGGAAGACTGGCGCCGCGCAGAATGGACGCCGCTGACCGCAACGCTGGCCGGCAAACCGGGCATCACCGATGCCGAGTGGTCTCTGTGCTGGGATGATGATGCACGGGTCTACATTGCCGTTCGTTATACCGATCCGAACCTTGTGCTGCAGGACAGCTATGTGAATTCCAACGCGCAGGACTGCGTCGAGATTTTCGTGCGCGGTGACAATGGAAGCGAACCCGCGGAATATGCCGCCACTCAGGAAAGCGCGCAGCATTATGTATTCGGTCTCTCCCAGAATAAACTGATCACATGGAGCCGACTGGGGAATCTGCCGGCGATTCCATCCCATAATCCCGTGAAAGCCGCCGCCGTGCTGACCGGCAACACCTTCACGTATGAAATCATGGTTCCGCTCTACGACCGGTTCGACGCCTCATCACGCCACCGCAGCAGTGAGACCGAAGCCATCGTCGACATGGAAGTCGGCATTGACATCGCGATTGTTGACGTCGGATCAACCGGACTTCTGGGCATCCGTTCCGAAAACAAAATGGCCGGCAAGGAGAACAATGCCGACCATATCGCAGAACACACGCTGAGCGACTGATCAAACGGTGTAGTCGCAGACAATACGCCCTGCAACCAGTGTGCGGACAAGTCCGACCACGGCCTGATGATCCGGATGAACCTGGTAGGCGGCAAGATCGTCCGCCGAATCAAATTCAGACATCAGCGACATGGTTCCATTCGTGTTATCAATGCCCACTTCGATTTTCCGAAGTTCGGAAACTTTTCCGAGAAGCGCCTCCAGCCGGTTTTTCATCTCGAGCTTCTGCTCTGCCGATGCGTCCTCTTTCATTGTCCAGATGACGATGTGCTTAACCATTGTATGTCAGCTCCATGTTTTTGGCTGCGGCGACTTCATCCAGGCGGCTGACCGGCGTGGTGACCGGCGCGTGATGCAGCGCCTCCGGATCGGTTTTTGACAGTTCCGCGATTTCGATCATCGCCGCACAGAATTCGTCCAGCGTTTCGCGCGTCTCGGTTTCGGTCGGTTCAATCATGATGGCTTCCGGCACGTTGAGCGGGAAGTAGATTGTCGGCGCGTGATATCCCCGGTCAAGCAGCGCCTTGGCGAGGTCGAGCGTATGGACGCCCTCGCCCAGCGTTTTACCGCTGAAGACGCACTCGTGCATGCAGCGCCCTTTGGCGACGGCTGCAAAATGCGGGCGCAGTTTCTCCTGCACGTAATTCGCGTTGAGCACCGCGCGGTCGCTGGTGGCGCGCAGGCCGTCGCGGCCGAGCATCAGCAGGTAGGCATAGGCACGCACGAGAACGGCGAAGTTACCGTAGAACGGTGCGATGTAGCCGATGCTTTTCGGGAAATCGTAATCGAGCGTATAGGTTCCGTCTTTGGTTTTGGCGATGCGTGAAACCGGAAGGAACGGACGCAGTTTTTCGCAGACGCCGACCGGTCCGGTGCCCGGCCCGCCGCCGCCGTGCGGTGTGGAAAATGATTTGTGCAGGTTCAGGTGACAGAGGTCGAACCCGAGTTCGCCGGGCTTGATGCGCCCCATGATGGCATTGAAGTTCGCACCGTCGTAATACATCAGGCCGTCCACCGCATGCACCGCTTCGATGATTTCCTTCACCTTCGGATTGAACACGCCGAGCGTACTCGGAAGCGTCAGCATGACGCCGGCGGTTTCTTCGTTCAGCGCCTGTTTAAAAAGTTCCAGGTCCATATCGCCGCTGGCGTCGGACGGAATGGTTACCACCTGATATCCGCCGAGCGTCGCGCTGGCCGGATTGGTTCCGTGCGCCGAGTCGGGAATAATGATGTGCGTCTTTTTGTTGCCGCGGTCGCGGTGATAGGCGGCCATCATCATCACCGCCGTGAGTTCGCCGTGCGAACCGGCCATCGGCTGGAGCGTAAACTCGGCCAGCCCGGTGATTTCGGAGAGCATCCGTTCCAGTGAATAGAGAATCTGCAGCGAGCCCTGCGTAAGCAGTCCGCCGTGCCGCAGCTGCGGCCAGAGCGGATGGGTCTCACACAGGTCGGGAAGCGACGCGGCGGCTTCGCAGGCACGCGGATTATGCTTCATCGTGCAGGAACCGAGCGGATAAAAGTGTGTATCGACCGAATAGTTGCGGCGCGACAGCTTCGTGTAGTGACGCACCACTTCACTCTCCGAAACCTCTGGAAGCTCGGCGGGTGCCGCGCGCAACAAGTTGGAAGGAATCACATCCTGTTCCGAAATGCGATCCTCGGGAATCCGCACCCCGCCCCGCCCTTTTGAACTCAATTCATAAATCAGTTTCATAACAACAACCTTTCAAACCACGAAAAACACCAAACACACGAAAATCATCTTCAACCGCGAATTGACGCGAATGAACGCGAACCAATTCATTTTCCAACCCTTGGAAGAAAAAATTTCAAGGGTTGGAATTCTTTAATCATCCTTCATCTCCAACCTAAAGTCTGTTTTCGATTTTTGCATACGTGTCACAGCAGGCATATCACACCCTGCCGAATCAATAGAATCTTCAAATTTAAGTTGCTCACAAAACACCCCGAAACAAATCCCAGCAACATCAAAAGGAGACCGAATTTGCCCGTCAAAACCATTATTTTCCTT
>JBFWJN010000294.1:0-3225 GCA_050253185.1 Kiritimatiellales bacterium
GAGCGTGCGCACGATCCTCCGAGTTGGCTTCCGGATCCGCAGCGAGAGCCTCCCACGAAAGAAACGGCTGGGAAGTTCGTGCGCCGGTTGAAAAGGTATTGGTATGCTGAATGTTCCAAATCAGTTCATAGCGGGAGTCGCAGACGGAACGAACGGCATAGGGATCCGGAGCATTCAGAACCCCGACGGTGGTCTGCTCCGCATAGGCGTACTGTTTGTGATAGTCCTTTTTTCCCTCAAGCACGGGCAGGAAACTCAGTCCGTCCATTCGTTCCAGTCCGGTCGGCGGATCACCGCCTGCAATCTCAATGAGCGTTGGCAGGACATCAACCAGTTCAACCACGGCATCTGTGGAGGTGCCCGGAGAAACATGCTCCGGCCAGCGGATAATGCAGCCGGTACGAGTGCCCAGCGAATAGCAGGTCCACTTGGCGTTGGGAAGCGAGGCCCCCTGTTCTGTGAGACAGATAAAAAGGGTGTTGTCCGGATCGGAGCTGTTATCGACCGCACTCATCCAGTAGCCGACTTCCGAGTCAAACACGTTCACTTCTTTCAGGTATTTGTTGAACTGCGTCCGGTAGTCAGCGGTGTCCACATAATCCGGCGTAACCGGCAGCGTGGAATTGTCGGCAACGTAGTCGCCGTGGTTCCATGCGATATGAGGACTGTGTGATGTGACGATCAGGCAGTACGGCTGGGAGGGGTCGCGATTCATGAAAGCTTCGGCCAATGCCCGGTTGTTCGGGTTTTCCGTTGAATCGCCGACATCATCCCCGAGCAGTTCAAACGGAAACGAGTCTACAGGTCCAAAGTGCCGTTTCCCCATCAGTCCGATGCGATAGCCGAGCGCAGACAGGTGATGCACGATGCTTTTTGTGCCGGCTTTCACTTCACTGTGATTCGGATAAGCGCCGTTCCGGATCGGATAAATTCCCGTATACAGCTGCTGACGCAGCGGCGCGCACATGGGCGACGCATTGTAACAGCGATCGAAACGCAGTCCCTGCCCTGCCAGAGTCTGCATATTCGGCGTCAGGTCACCCGGCATGTCGCCGGCTGCATGGCCTCCCGGCTGGTCATAATACGGGCTGCAGTCGCGCCAGTTCATATCATCCGCCATAATCAGCAGAATATTCGGCTGGGCGGCCAGAAGACGGGTCGCGGAAGCAAGGAACACGGCGGTTGTTACAGACGCTTTCAATCAGTTATAAGCATAGATTTTTCCCATGGAAAATCCATGTCTGAACCTGCCCGAAAGATATCTGATTCTGCCGATCAACCCGATGGGCAATTATGAGTTCCGGAAACGGAACAGGGCTAGAGTCATACCGCCGAAAATCAGTGCGCCGCCGGCCAGCATCGGAACCGTCAGTCCTTCCCCGAGAATCATCCACGCGAACAGCGCGGCCAGAAACGGTTTCAGGAAAAATGCCATCGATCCGATACCTGCCTCGACGTGGCCGATGCCGTAAATATACAGAAAATAACCCAGAGCTGTTCCGAACAGGCTTAAATAGGCAATTCCGATCCAGTCCGCACCGGTATAGGCGGGAACCGGAAATCCGTCCATCAGAAATGCCGGCGGAATCAGCAGAAGGCCGCCGGACAGTCCGGCAAAGGCAATGACCGGCAGCGCACCGTAACGCGGGATCAGCTTTTTCGACAGCACAGTATAGAATGCAAAAATCACAACCGAGGCAAGCATCAGACAGAGCCCGGAAAGCGTCACGCCGTCCGTCCGTCCGCGGGCGAGCACGACCACCCCGAACAGACAGATCCCTGCCGCCGCGAGTTTACGGCTCGTAATTTTTTCCGGGAGAAACAGCGGTGCCACCAGCAGCACAAAAACCGGATTGCAGCTGAAAACGATTGCAGCAACGTTGGCGGGCAGCCGCAGGATGGCGACATGAAACAGGCCGGACATAATGGTCACACCCAGCAGTCCAAGGCCGGAAAGAATCAACATATCGCGCAGACCAAAGTGAATTTTCCGGCAACGCAGCTGCCGGGCTGCCGGAGGTACCAGCACCAGTCCTGTAATCAGGAAACGAATGCAGGCGAGCCAGAACGGGAAGCGGCCGGCAACACCGCCGTTCAGTTGAATCAGCTTCGAGGCCACCTCGACCGTGCTGAACAGAAAAATACCTCCCAGCAGGGCCGAGAGTCCGCGCAACTTCATTTTCCCTCTTTGTTCTGCTTCTTCAGCTTGCGCAGCAGCAGACCGTGTTTCAACTTCATCGCCTGCGTCATGTGATCCACCAGAAGAACCCCGTTAAGGTGGTCATTCTCGTGCTGAATCGCACGGGCCAGCAACCCCTTGGCATTGATCATCTGTGGTTTGCCGTCACGGTCCAGATAACGCACGACAATTTCCGCCGGGCGCTCCACCGGCACATACAGCTTCGGAAAACTCAGACAGCCCTCTTCGGCAATCGTCGTTTCTTCAGAGGCCCCGATGATTTCCGGATTGATAAACGCTTCCGGCATCCGCACGCCGGGATTGTTCGGCAGCCCCTGCTCATTGCGGTCCGCATCCGCCGGAATATCGATCACAAAGAGCGATTCGGCCCGGCCGACCTGCTCAGCCGCCAGACCGATGCCTTCGGCATCATACATGATGTCGAGCATCCGCCCGATGAGCGCACGGATTTCATCCGTCACCTCGTTCACCGGTTCCGACTTTTTACGAAGCACCGGATTTCCGTAGATACAAACGGGACCTGCCATTTTTTCTCCTCAAGCTTTCCTAAAGGGGGTATTTCTACTCCATGGATATTGTTTTCTCAACGTTTAACGCCCGCTATTCCCACACCTCGCTCTCGCTGCGCTGCCTGCGGGCCAACCTTGGCAGCCTGCACGACCGCTCAGTCATTGTGGAATTCGACAACAGCATTTCACCCCAGCTCGCCGCCGAAAAACTGCTGGTTCACAGTCCGCGCGTTGTTCTCTTCAGCGTCTACATCTGGAACCTCGTCATCACCTACGAAACCGCGCTCATCCTCAAAAGCGTCCGGCCCGACCTCAACATCGTCGTCGGCGGCCCCGAAGTCAGCTACGACTACGAAGATTCGCTCACTGTTCAGCTTGCCGATCACCTCATCCGCGGCGAAGGAGAAAGCGTCATCGAAGCCTTCTGCCGCGATCTGCTTGACGGGAAACAGCGGCCGAAGATCATCAACGCCCATCCGGCCGACCTCAACACCGTCGCACTGCCATACGATGAAT
>JBFWJN010000295.1:0-3179 GCA_050253185.1 Kiritimatiellales bacterium
GGCCGAATCGTCGCCGGCCGCACGCAAATGCAAAGTCAATTCATACTGCTGACAGCGCCGGGAAGGCAGCGCAAAACGCTGCTCGATGCCGGTCAGTCCCGACGGACGCCTCTTTAAAGTAAGGACACTCGCGTCCGGCAGGCTGAGCGGGTTTCTTGTATCGAATGAATACTCTGCGCCGGCATCGCCGAACGGAAGCCAGCAATAAGCAACCTGTCGATCGATGGCGCCCAGCACCTCCTGTTTTCTCTGCTCCTCCAGCTGCTGCCGCGTCAGGTCGGGACTCTGAACAATCCGCCCGAAACTGTCCATGCCGGGATTGTCCAACACTTCGGCCCACAGTCCCCCGTAGATGTTGGACCCCAAATGTTCGGAAAATTTGCCGAACAGATACGGAGAAACGGGCTTTTTCGTCCGCTCAGCCACATTCACTGTCAAAGAAATATCCGATGACTCGATCGCACGGTAAGCAGGCTCGCCGGCAGTCAGCGAAACAGCCATCGGCAGCATCAGCCAAAACATCAACCCTTTCATCAAAAACTCCACCTGATAACAATACGTACCCGCTGCGTTTACATTCTCTTCGGCCGTCCCGAAAAGGGCGTCATCGTACACACCGCACTGCGATAAAGCACACACTATCTCGGTTCAAGTTTTGCTCATCCGAGGACAAATGCACTCCATTCTTTCTTCAGTGTCTCCCGGTTGCTATGCTCCCCCGCCATAATGAATACAGCCAGACAGCATTCCGCTTTTGTAAGCGAAATTTTCAGCTCCGTGCAGGGCGAAGGAATCAACATCGGCCGCCGGCAGCTGTTCGTGCGGTTCTGCGAATGCCATCGGGACTGCCTGTACTGCGACACCCCGGTGGAACGGACAAATACCGTATCTATTGAGCGGATTCCCGGAAGCGGTGCGTTTGAATCCGTCTCCAATCCGCTCACTCCGGAAGAATTGATCGAACAGCTGGAACCGATGAACCGGCCGGAATGGATGCATGACGACCTGTTCATCACCGGCGGAGAACCGCTTCTTCAGGCCGGTTTTCTGGAGCATTTCCTGCCGCTGGCACAGAGCCGCCTTGGCCTACCGATTCATCTGGAAACCAGCGGAGATCTGTCGAATGAGTTCACCCAGGTTTCAACATGGATCAGCCATGTCCTGATGGACATCAAACTGCCCAGCGTCACCGGCGAACCGGAAACCTGGGGAAAGCACCGCGCATTTATTGAAGCCATTCAACAGACGTCCGCCACCGCAACCATCAAGCTGGTGGTCAGCGCCGACACGTCGGATCAGGACCTGACGGAATCCGCGGAACTGATTTCCTCCACCGGAATCGAAGCCGCCGTGGTGCTGCAGCCGATGACGGCAGCACTCAAGACCGACCGGGTACCGACAGCCAGACAGGTGCTGACCTGGCAGGCGCAGATGGCGCAGGCACTCGGTCGAACCGTTCGGGTCATTCCGCAGTGTCACAAGCTGATGGGGCTTTTGTGAGCGGAGAAATGGCAGGCCGGGCGAATGGAAAACAGAAAGTTGGAACAATGAAAAACGGTAAGAAAAAAGCGGTGGTTCTGCTGAGCGGCGGACTGGACTCCGCAACCGCGCTGGCGATTGCCAATTCCGAAGGATTTGACGGCTATGCCCTTTCCTTCCGCTATGGCCAGCGCCACGCCGTTGAGCTGGAATGTGCGAAACTGATCGCGGCATCGCAGGGTGTTGCCGAACACCGGATCGTTACCATCGATCTCGGCGCATTCGGCGGCTCGGCCCTGACCGACCGGAACATCGATGTACCGCATGAAGCCGGACCGGCGGATGAGATTCCCGTCACTTACGTTCCGGCACGCAACACGATTTTTCTCTCTTACGCGCTGGCGTGGGCGGAAGTGCTCGGCAGCACCGATATTTTTATCGGCGTCAATGCACTCGACTACAGCGGCTATCCGGACTGCCGTCCGGAATTCATCGCCGCCTATGAAAAAATGGCCAATCTGGCGACCAAAGCCGGGGTAACCGGCGAAGAGAAACTGACGATCCACACGCCGCTGATCGACCTGACCAAAGCACAGATCATTCAGAAAGGACTGTCACTGGGTGTGGACTACAGCATCACATCCAGCTGCTATGATCCAATGCCTGACGGCGCGGCCTGCGGCACCTGCGACTCCTGCCGCCTGCGACTGAAAGGATTTAAAGAAGCCTGCGCGGTAGATCCGCGGCGTTATGCAGACCAAGATTAAGAGTAGATTAAGAAGAGAGGCCAATATGCCTGATATGGAAATTTACAAATCGTTCCGTTTTGATGCGGCGCACCGGCTCACCGGCGTCCCGCCGACGCACAAATGCTCGGCCATGCACGGCCACAGCTACGAAATCGTCATCTATCTGCGCGGCCCGGTTGATCCGAAAACGGGTTTCGTGATGGACTTCGGCGAACTCGTCGCTGCAGCCGGCCCGATCCTGGAACAGCTCGATCATGCGATCATCAACGAAATCGATGGATTGACCAACCCAACCAGTGAAAACATGAGCCTCTGGATATGGAACAAACTCAAACCCCGGCTCCCGCTGCTCTCCAGAATCGAAATCAAGGAAAGCGCCTCCTCGGGCTGCATTTATTGCGGCGAATAGTTTCCAGACATTGGAAACTTCGGTCGGATTTTTTCCAATGCCTGGAAAATCACTGATCGGCCGAGTCGACCCGCACGCTGGAACGGATGCCGCCGCGGGCTGTAAAATCACCGACCACGATCAGGCGGCGAGGCTTACAGGTTTCCATCAGGTCAGTAAAAATCCGGTTGGTGACATCTTCGTAGAACGACCCCTCGTTGCGGAATGAAAAGAGGTAAAGCTTGAGCGATTTGCTTTCGATGCAGAGCTCATCCGGAATGTACTCAATCGTGATCCGCGCGAAATCCGGCTGTCCGGTGATCGGACAGAGCGAGGTAAACTCGTCGGTTTCAAACGTGATCCAGTAGTCGCGCTGCGGATTCCCGTTTCTGAAGGTTTCAAAAATCGAGCGGTCCGGCGTCTGCGGATAATTCCGTTCGCCCTTTTTCAGCAGTGTCAGTCCGTCCGCATTGCTCATGCGTTTTCCTCGTTCGTTGTAAAAAAATCGACCAGCTCGCCGAAGCCGCCCCACGTCTGATCGGCCGTGAATTCTCCGGGATTCC
>JBFWJN010000296.1:0-3165 GCA_050253185.1 Kiritimatiellales bacterium
CCAGAACCCTTCCGGCCAGCCGATGTTGTTTTCCAAAACCATTCCTTTGAGGGAAAGTCCTTCAAAAACATTGTTCTCCACCAATCCGTAACTCGCCTTGAGAAGAAGGCCGTAGCGCCGTCCGTCATGCATATAGTTGTTGCGATAGACAAAATGGTTGCCAATGGTATCCAGATTGTAGGCGTGGTCATAAGTTTTCCAGCCGCGGTCATCCACCGGCGTTTCCGGCGGAGCCAGGTTCAATGTTTCGTTCAGCGGATCGTTCAGCATCAGGGTGCTGCCGGAAAACGACGCGACGGTTGTTTCGAGGATGATCCGGCCTTCGTTCGGATTGAAGAAGGCCAGCCGGTCTCCGGGCCGAACAGCCGCCCGCGCATGGACAGTCAGCTGCGTCGGAGAAACCTGCTCCAGCACATAGATCGGCAGGCCATAGATATTCAGGCAGTCGTCCGACAGACCTTCAAATTCACAGTTCTCAATCCATGGACCGATGCGGGCCGACTGGCAATGCACCCCGTCCGCGCCAGCCGTAATGAGCCGATTGCCTTTCAACAGGGCTTTGCAGTTCAGGATATTCAGCTGCGAGGTCTGCAAACCAATAAACAACGCGCTCGGACAGGCGTGGATCGTCAGACGATCAAAGGTGATGTTTTCAGAGTTTAAACAGTGTCCGATGCTGGCTGACCGCCCGTTAATTACAAAAACATCTCCAGGCGCAGCGGGTGCAACCTCCGCCGGAGTTCCCAGCACAACCCGGAAAAGTCCGTTGCTCATGGAAAGAATTTCCTTATAGAAGAAGTGAGCCGGACAGGCTGCCTTCAAGCGTCCCGGATGCTGCGTGTCCTTCAGCATCCCCCATGAACTGCAGCTCCTGAAAAACAGATCGTCCGGCGGAGGAAAGCCCGGGTGCAGGCGGAACATAAAACTCGAATCAGCACGATTTACTTGTTCAACTGTGCCCTGGGAAAACGGAAGCGGATCGTAGTCGATCGTGAAATTACGGACAATCAGGTTGGTTGACTGCCGTATCTGGACAAAGAAAACATCCTGCCGATGAATCACACCCTCCGCTCCGTGGCCGTCGATGATCAGATTTTCACACTGCTGCAGTAAAATGGCTGCTTCTGTTCTACCCTTGATCAATTCTGGTGAGACCGCAAAAAAATCGTACCGCCCCGGCTCAAAATCGAGCTGCACCGGACCGTCCAGCGATTTTGCTTTTTCAATGGCCGCTCCAACGGCGGCGCGATCATCCTTTCCATCATTTGGAAACGCCCCGAAATCCCGAACATTCAAACGGACGTTAACATCCAGATTTGTTAGCGGTGGCGGACGCATCTGAAGAATCTGCGTCCGCAGGTCGCCAGACGCATTCCCGAGAGCCGGGAGCCGGTTTTCTGCGGAGTAGCTGGCAAGAGTCATTGCCGTCAAAAATCCGACCCAAACAGTTTTGGCGATTTGGGTTACTCTCATTTGGGGATCTCTTTCATAAAGGATTCGGCAGGAAGACCTGCGCTGTTTTCGAGAGTCACCGGCGGCTCCACCCAGTTGTGCCATGCATAGCGCACCGAAACCGGGTTTCGGACGTCGGCACAGGTTAGCTCGACCGTGTCTTTCGAAACAATCCGGGCCTGCGCCGGATGAAATTCTCCGTCCGTGCCGGCCACCTCAAATCCGGGCACTTCGGCCCTGCCGTCCGATGTTTTCAATCCATTTTCCAACCATTGGAAAACCACCCGCACTTTGCCGGCGTCTTTTTCCAAGGTTTGGAAAACCGGGCCGCGGGAAACCACATCACGTCCATAGACCTGATCAAGCGCGAGACGCGCAAGGCGGTCGCCGACCGGCTGTTTCGCCCTCGGATGAATGTTTTCTTTCTCTCCGTGATCAATCGACAGCGCCATGCCGGTGTGGGGCACGGTGTCGCGCGTGAAACGCTGGGCGTCACGCAGTCCGGGCCAATCCTGCGACGGATGATTGAAAGCTGATATTTGTACGAAAAAGAACGGCATATCCGGACGGTTCCAGAGTTTGCGCCACGCGTCTATCATCGTCGGGAAGAGGATGCGATATTCGTCTGGTTTACCAGCATTGGATTCGCCTTGATACCAGACGATGCCGCGCGCGGTATACGGAATGATCGGACGAATCATATTTTCATACAAAACGGTCGGCGCATGCTTACTCCACGGATTGTCCGGCCCCGGCTGGGGAACCGCTGCTGGAGGCGGACCTTTTTTTGTCTGACTCCATTCTCTGCGCGCGCGCCAAAACGCCCAGAAATCAGCATCCTCCTTTTTCCATTGTTCTTTGGTTTTCCCGGAGGCAAGCCCTTCGCGAATGGTATTGGACAGATATCGGAGTTCCGGTTTTGCATCGAGAGCCCACTCCGGCGTCCACGCTTCGCACGGGGTTCCACCGTAGGAGTCCTGAATAATCCCGACCGTACCTCCGATGTTTTTCTGAAGTTTTTCAGCAAAGTAAAAGGCCACTGCGGCAATCTGCTGATTTACCGGAGGTCTAAAAGTATTCCATGCAAGATCCGTGGCGGTGAATTTCTTTTCGACCGGCAATCCAGTCTGTTCCGGAACTTTAACAAAACGAACGTCCGGCAGCGTCATGACCAGCCGTTCGTCTCCACCGTCCGTTACACGCAAGGGAATGCACATGTTGGACTGGCCGGTTGCAAGCCAGACCTCGCCGAGCACAACATTGGAGATGTGGCAACTGGCGGATGTCAAGTGGCAGGTGGCGGTTAATATACGTGGTTCGGACGAAGCCGGCATCGGATCGAGTTGAAGCATCCACTCGCCACGATCACTTGCCACCGTTTCTTTTTCCTGCCCGGCAAAAGTCACGGTCACGGTCTCGCCGGGATCGGCAGTTCCCCATACATTGACGGGCATTTCGCACTGCAAAACTGCACCGTCATTAAAAATCGGGGCAAAGCTCAACTCCGCACGGCAAGCCCCGCATGCCAGTAGACACGCGGCCATCAGTTCAAAACCTGCTTTTTTCATTTGTAGCCATTCCTTTTCATGTGATGTGAACTATTTCTGAGGATCGGTCCAGCGCGCCGGCGGCATCGGATCCCGCCAGGTGTTGTAGGTCGACACCATGGCTTTCATTTTTTCAGGCATCTTCGCAGATAAATCGTTTTCCTTT
>JBFWJN010000297.1:0-3156 GCA_050253185.1 Kiritimatiellales bacterium
CGCTTTTCGCGCAGGTGGCGAATGACCTCTTCCACAAAAAAACGGTCATCGACAACCAACAGGTGCGCATCAAAAATACTGGCATGTTCTTCGCCGAGCTCAACGGCCACCTTGCGCTGCAGTTCAGCGATCTGATGACGGGTTTTAATCAGGGATTCTTCAAACCGGGCGATTTCCAGCGGGATTTCATCCTCACGGATCGTCCGTTCGGGAACAGCAGCCCCTTCCTGCGCAAAGACAACCACTTCGCCGACCGCGACACCGGGAGAAACGCCGATTCCCTGCAGGATCAGTTCTCCGCCAGCATCTGTGGTTTGTTCAGGCACGTCAGTCCTCAAAAAATTTATTCTCGAACAGCTCCGCAATTTCCGCCATGGCTTCTTCGGCATCCAGTCCGGTCGCACGCACGGTGAGGCGTGCTCCCTGATGCCCCTCAATTGTCAGCAGTCCCATGATGCTTTTGGCCGACACTTCCTCGTTTTTCCGGCCGATAAAGATTTCGCAGCTGAATTTTCCAGCCGCCTTCACCAGCAGTGCCGCCGGCCGGGCATGAATGCCGTACTGGTTCTGCACCTCAAACTCACGTTCAACTGTTTTTTCGTCCGCCATCGCTATCTGCCCGTTTTGCGTAAAAAGGTTCCGATCACCCTTTCATCCAGTTCCTTGGCTGCATCATGCCCAAGAATCTTGAGTTTATAGTTCAATGCGGTGGCTTCCACAATATTCGCCATATCCCGCCCCGGACTGACCGGCAGAGAAAACAGCGGAAACTCAGAACCCAACACATCAATATTTCCAGACTGAATTCCCGTTCGATCCTCTTCCCCGTCATTCTTATACGGATGAAGATTAATTACAATATCAAGCGCTGCATCGCGACGAATAGCCGAAACTCCGTACAGGCTCGGAACGTGAACAATTCCGACGCCGCGGATTTCCATATGGTAACGGGTCAGCTCGTTGGCATAGGCGATCACGCGGCCGTCGCTGCTCCGGCTGACTTCCGTCACGTCGTCCGCCACCAGACTGTATCCACGTCCGATCAGCGACAAGGCGGTTTCGCTTTTCCCGATTCCTGCCGGGCCCTGCAGCAGAACCCCGATGCCCATGATCTCGAGCATTGTTCCCTGAATCCGTCCGCGCGGTGCCGTCAGCTCCTCGATCACCAGTGTGCATTCATTGATAAAATGACTGGTGATCATCGACGTCCGGAATAGCGGAATTCCGTATTCTTCCGCCAGCGTCTTCAGTTCGGGAAGCGGGTTACGGTTCCGGGAAATCACCACACCCGGAATATTTTTTTCGTATATTTCACGGAGCCGGGCATCCCGCTCCGGCTCCGTCAGGCTTTTCAGATAGGTGAACTCCGCCAGCCCGAACACCTGCAGGCGGCGCTGGGCGAAGTACTGAAAGAACCCGGTCAGCGCCAGTCCGGGCCGGTTCAACGCCTTTTCCTCGACAACCCGGCTCAGATACGACTCTCCGCAAACCAGTTCAAGAGACAGGCGCTCGGCGCCTGCATCCAGCAGTTCTTTCAGGGTAATCGCCACAGACTTTCCTTCGCTCACCGATAGTCCTGCACTTTTTCACGCAGCTTGCGCAGCTGACGCTCCGCTTTAATCAGCGCCTCGTCATTCGACGAATACATGTTTTCAGCCGTTGCCTCTGCTTCGACATGGAGGTCCTTCCCCTGCACCAGCACTTCGGCAAAGTGCACCAGCTTCTGGAGTTCCAGCACAATGCGCACATCCTGAACGCGCGGAAAATCGACCAGGGTCCGCTCGACTTTTTCATAGACATGCTTCCGAATGCCGTCCGTGATCTCAACATGCCGTCCTGTAATGTGTACCTGCATGAGCTTCTCCTTTCCTTGTTACATACTGAACCGCGGACCCAGATAGAGTTCACGGCTCACTTCGTCATTAACCAAAAACGAGCTGGCGCCTTCGCGCAGCACCTTGCCTTCGCACATCAGATAGGCGCGATCCACAACCGCCAGCGTCTCGCGCACATTATGATCGGTGATCAGCACGCCGAGTCCCTTTTCGCGGAGTTCCTTGATGATCTCCTGCACTTCGTAAACAGCCAGCGGATCAACACCGCTGAACGGCTCGTCCAGCAGAATCAGCGACGGATTGGTCACCAGCGCGCGGGTGATTTCCAACCGGCGGCGCTCGCCGCCGGACAGCGTATAGGCCCGCTGCTTGGCCAGATGCGTAATCTTGAGTTCATTCAGAAGAAACTCCAGCCGTTCGCGGCGCTCGCGACGGGAAATCGGCAGCGTTTCGAGAATCGCCATCACGTTTTCCTGAACGGTCAGCTTGCGAAAAATCGACGGTTCCTGCGACAGATAGCCCATGCCCATGCGGGCGCGCTTATACATTGGAACCTTCGAGATGTTGCGATCCTTGAACCAGACCTCGCCGGAGGTAGGATGAACCAGACCGGTAACCATATAGAATGTTGTCGTTTTCCCGGCGCCGTTCGGGCCGAGCAGCCCAACGATTTCACCGGAGCAGACGTGAACATCCACTTCATTCACAACCGTCCGCCCGCGGTAGCTCTTCACCAGCTTACTGGTTCGAACCAAATAATTTTTTTCGTCCATCGATTACTTCTCAAAAAGGTCTGTCTTTAAATTTTTATCAGGGAATACCACCAGGCGCGCCGACGGTTCGCAAACCATCTGCCCGCTGGCCCGGCGGAACCGGATTTTCTCACCGACCAGCGTATTGCGACCATCAATGAGTTTCGGGTTGTCTTCCAGCAGAAATTCATCAGTTGCAACATCATAAACGGCCTTACCGGCATTCGCTTCCCGTCCTTCGTGAAACATTCTAACGGCGCCCTCTGCCACGATCCAGCTAATTTCATTCTTTTCACTGAAACCGACCTTCATCGTGTCACTCAGCAGCCGGAGCTGCGGATCCTCCACGCAGACATCCTTTTCGAACAGCACTGAACGATCCTTGTAATCCAGAAACATTTCCTTCGAAGTAATCACCGTCACATTCGTAGATGCTTCGGCCGAAGCAGTCATATTGGAGCCCATCAGGCCGCTGATCACCACTCGGCAGTCGTGCAGCACGCGCACTGTCCGGGCAGCCGAATCCAGCACATACCCGTTCCCGCGCACCGTCAGCCCGTCCGCATCCG
>JBFWJN010000298.1:0-3030 GCA_050253185.1 Kiritimatiellales bacterium
CTTCATGGCCACAACCCGTCTGCTGGATGAATGCCCCGAAATCACCGCCATTTTTGCCGCCAGCAACGACCTGATCACCGGCGCCCGCTCCGCCATCTACCGAAAAGGACAGTACGTCCCGAAAGACATCTCACTGATCGGCTGTGATGACTCTCCCCATGCCGAATACTTCTGCCCGCCGCTGACCGTCATTGACATTCCCAACATTCGGATCGGACAGACGGCAGCCGCATGGATTCACCAGAAAATCGACGGAAATGCCTCCATACATCCGCCTCGGGAACCCTGGATGGAAGGACATCTGATTATCCGCGAATCAACAGGTTCTCCTCAGAAATAAAAGACCCGCAGAGAAGCCTACCGTCGGAAGGCGCGCAGGAATTCCCTGATTTCCGGGAGTCGAAGAACCGTGCAGGCAATCAGGTAAACTGCGCAGCCGGCGGCGATGCTGACGAGCACAGAGAGGATCTGCCCGGTTTTTCCAATGTTTGGAAAAAGTCCGTGAACTGCAACTGCTGTGACCGCCATCAGAACGGCGGCGGCAAGCGCGCGGCCTGCTGTATTCCCGACTTTCCGCCAGTCAGGCGGGCCGATGCGCTTTTGAAGGATCAGCGCCAGGCAGGTCATGCTGAAGGCTTCCGCGAGGACGGTCGCGGCGGCAATCCCGGCGTGTTTGACGCCCTGCGGAAGCGTCAGAATGAAGGTGACGTTGAGCACAAGGTTCAGTCCGACGGCGATCATGCCGATCCGTACCGGAGTTTTCGTGTCCTGCATCGCATAAAATGCGGGAACGAATACTTTGGCGAGGCTGAAGACGACGAGGCCGGGCGCGTAGCACTGCAGCGCAATGGCCGTCAGGCCGGTGGAATCCGTACTGAAGGTTTTCCATTCAAAAATCATCTGCACAATCGGCCGGGCCAGCACGAGCAGTCCAACAGCCGCCGGAATCATGATGAACAGCAGGTGGCGCAGGCCGTCGGTGATGCCCTGCCGGATCTGCCCGTGGTCGGCGCGTGCGGCGTGTCCGGAGAAGACGGGCAGCAGAACGGTGCCGAGCGCGGTGGCAATGATGCCGAGCGGAAAGTAGATGAGCCGCTCGCTGTAGAACAGCGCGGAGGGCGCCTGCGGTCCGACCCACATTGCGAGCAGACGGTCGATCATGACGTTGACCTGCGTGACGGCCATGCCGATGGCGGCGGGTCCCATGAGCAGCAGCATTTTGCGGATGCGCGGCGTTTTCCAATGATTGGAAAACCGCGGCTGCCAGCCGAAACGCCGCAGCACCGGCCACTGCACGGCCCACTGCAGGAAGCCCGCCAGAAGAATGGCCCATGCGACACAGCGGATTTTTTCTTCGGGCGAGTTTCCAAGGTTTGGAACGGCGAAGAGCATCGCACCGATCCAGAGGATGTTGAGGATGCTCGGCGCGAAGGCGGATACGGCGAAGTGGTGAAAGGCGTTGAGAATGGCCATCGAAATCGCGGCGAGGCAGATGAAGATCATATAGGGCATCATGATCTGCAGCAGGTCGAGCACGGCGGCGGTTTTCGGGCTGTCTGGATGAATGAGCGATGCGGCAATAATCCCCGCGACGGTAATGGCGGTGAGGACAACGAGCGTCAGCGAGAGGACGCGGTTGACGAAGGTCCATGCGATTCCGTCGCCTTCTTTTTCACGGGTTTCAACCAGTACGGGAACGAGCGCGGCGGAGAGCGCCCCTTCCCCGAACAGGCGGCGGAAGAGGTTGGGAATCGTGAAGGCGACGACGAAAGCGGACATGACGAGCGAGGTGCCGAAGGTGCCGGCCATGAGCACGTCGCGAACGAGGCCGAGCAGGCGGCTGAGCATCGTAAAACCGCTGACCGTTCCGGCCGACTTGAGAATCCGTTTCGGGTCCATACTCATTCAGATGAAGCGACTGATTTCCATTTGCGGCGGGTGGCGATCACCGCGGCCAGTACGGCCAGGGCCATGACCGGGCCGATCCACGCCTTGGAGACCCAGTCTGAAGTGCCGTAGAGCCCGACCAGATTCTGCTGGTTGTTGGTAAACAGCCGGAACAGCATCATGACCCAGACCCAGCCGGCATGCAGGCCGATGGCGACGTAAACGGATTCCATCCAGTAGGACAGCAGCGAAAGGACGAGTCCCATGCAGAAAAGCGTACAGGCCTCCTGCAGGAAACTGTCGCCGGCTCGCGCAAAGAGGTTGCCGAGGAGCATCAGGCCGGAGTTCCACTGTCCCATGACCTCGGGATTGACGGGCCGCATGAAGTGGACAATGGAAAAGATGAAGCTGCCAAGGATGAGCGCAGCGATCAGCCCGAGACTTTTGCGCAGCGCGCCGAAGATGAAGCCGCGGAAGAGAATCTCTTCAAAGATTCCGATGAACAGCCCGCCGACGATTGCCTGAATCACTTTGCGGATCAGGTAGGCGGTTGTTTTGCCGTTGGTGTCCCATGCGAACACGCCGAGCGCAACGCCGAGAAGATAGGCCACCAGCATGCTGCCAATGCCGAGTCCCAGTCCGAGGCCGACCAGCCTGAAGCGGTTCGGCGCCCGGGGAAGTCCGCAGTCCGCCTTGCTGCGGAATCCGCTCAGTCTGTAGGCAGGAACCAGCAGTGCGGCGACCATGACCAGCACGATGCGGGAGGTGACACGATAGAACGGCGCGTCAAGAACGGAGTCTTCTGCGGCGAAGCTCTGGAGTCCCTGATAGATCCACGGAGCGGCCAGCGCGGCAAGGACCGGGGCGGCCAGAAACAGCAGCAGAAGGGAAAACAGCGGTTTAAGTCGGTCTTTCATCATCATTTTTCCAATGTTTGGAACTCGCCACACTATAACGGCTTTCGTATCTTACACCACGCAAATCAGACACTAACCATGGATTGCACACTATGAGTAAAAAACCAGGCCGCCTGCTGGCTGGACGCGAAGAGATCGTTTCGAAATCCTACAAAGAGTTCAACGGAATTCCAGTGGACGTGAATCTGCTGGAGCAGCCAAGCCACCCGCCCCGCTCGAGATCGGA
>JBFWJN010000299.1:0-2957 GCA_050253185.1 Kiritimatiellales bacterium
TGACGCATGACTTTCGCCAAAGGGCATACTCTGGTTTCATAAATATCCGCGACTTTTAGTGCCGTTGGATCGACTTTATTTCCCGCGCCCATTGATGAGATGATCGGGACTCCCGCCCTGTCTGCCTGTTCAATAAGTCCAAGCTTGCCCGTTACCGTGTCAATCGTGTCAACAACGTAATCGTACTGAGAAAAATCGAACTGCCCGGCAGTGTCCGGCAGATAGAAGCATTTATACTTGTTCACAACGGTCTGCGGAGAAATGTCGTGAATCCTATCTTCGGCGGCATCTACTTTATATTGACCGATGGTTTTACGCGTTGCGAAAATCTGGCGGTTCAGATTGGTCATGCATATCCGGTCGTCGTCAATCAGATCAATCATACCGATTCCGCTTCTTACCAGAGCCTCAACAGCATATCCTCCAACGCCTCCGATTCCGAATACGGCGATACGGCTGTGCCAGAGCTTCTCCATCGATTCCCTCCCGAAAATCAGTTCAGTCCTTGAAAACTGGTCCAGCATTCACGCTCTTTGCTCCTTCGTAATATTTTGCTGATTCAATACCTCGTTCATACTGCCGGTGCGGTAACCGTCCAGATCAAGAGATACATAAGTGAAGCCGTAAGAATGCAGCCCTTTTGTCACGTTGCCTCTGATATCCGGCTCAGTTATTTTTGTAAAATCTGCCGGAAGAATTTCAACCCTCGCCATTAAACCATGAATCCGAACACGCACCTGGCGAAACCCGAGATCCAACAGTAACTGTTCAGCACGTTCTACCATGGACAGCTTTTCCTTCGTTATGTCCTCACCATAGGGAAACCGGCTGGAAAGGCAGGCAAAGGACTGCTTGTTCCATGTGGGCAATCCGGCTTCTTTGGAGAGCATCCGGATGTCGTCTTTAGTCATACCTGCAAAACGCAGAGGACTTCTGATTCCAAGCTCCGCAACGGCGGTCAGACCTGGGCGGTAATCGCCGTTATCTTCAAGATTCGAACCTTCTACAACCTCGGAGATACCGTTTTCATCCGCGATATGCCGGATTTTCTGAAACAGTTCCGTTTTGCACAGGTAACATCTGTTTATGGGATTCTGCGAAAACCCCTCGATTTCCAGTTCTTCGCTGTCAACGATATAGTGCCGGATGCCATGAGCTTTACAGAATTCTACTGCTTCATTCAGCTCTCTCGCGGGAAAAGAACAGGAGCGGGCCGTTACGGCAATTACCCTTTCACCGAGCACTTCCCGCGCCGAGTAGAGCAGGAAGCTGGAATCCACCCCACCTGAAAAGGCCACGGCGGTACTGCCGAGGCTTGAAAGATATGAACACAGCTTACCGTATTTTCCTTTTAGTTCTGTTTCTATCATTGTATTTCCCCAACCTCTTCATATCACATGTTATACTTCGCGCGTTAATTAATTCATTGCCAAAATTACTTGCTTAATCAGGTAAGCTCGTCTTCGTCCGCAAATAAATCGTTCCCTTTACAAATAATGACCTGCATCTTACCGCCGCAGACCATTCCTTCATTCTCTGCAATGTCGTTTGTCATATCCACCGTGATCAGTTCGTTATTTCCTGTCCGCAATACGCGAAGCGCCGCCGTTACGACCTCGTGTTCTCCGCAACCTCCGCCAACCGTACCATAAGTTTGTCCGAGCCTGTTGACTGCCATAATTGCGCCGGTTTTAACCGGCGTTGAGCCTCTGCGTTCCACCACAACCGCAACAGCTTTTTCTTCATTGCTATTTATGTAACGCAGAAAAGAAGGGTCAACATTGGTTTGCTCAAGTATCACGGTGCCGCAAGACAGCATACGTCTGCTGCGGCACTGAATCAGCTCGGCCAGTATGGAGATTGCGATTTCATCCGGAGTAACAGCTCCGATAGGCAGACCGATCGGAGTATGAATACGATCCGTCAGCTCTCTGCTGAATCCTTCTTTTTCAAGTAAGTCAAAAAGCCCCTGTACGCGGCGTTTTGATCCGATCAGGCCAACATATTCCGGCATGTTTCCTTTCAGAATCATGCGAAGACAATCGGCGTCGTGCTTGTGCCCTCTGGTTACAACGGCAACGAAATCATGCTCTGTGATCTGTAATTTTGCTATCGCATTGGGAAATGTGTCGCAGAGGATATTCTTTGCCTGAGGAAATGCCCCTGTATTGGCAAATGCCAGTCGGTCATCTGCTGTGGCTACTTCGAATTCCAGAGCGGAAGCAAATCGGCAGAGAGACTGCGCCACATATCCGCCGCCTAAAATGATCAGCCTGACTGGAGGCTGAAAACGACGGACATAGATTTTTTGTTCCGGGATTCCGGGTACCTGAAAAACCAAATCAAATGTTTTCCCTGCTGAATATCTTTTAAATAATTCATTATTTCTACTGCTCATTGGCGTCATCCTTAAAGACTTCGTAAGCAAATACGGCAATAAGATTATGGGCAGCAACACTGCCCATAACCTTAATTTACGCCGCTTAAGTCAGTCTGCAAACAATGGGGTTGAGAGATATCTCTCGCCGGTATCCGCAAGCAGGGCCACGATAACTTTTCCTTTGTTTTCCGGCCTTTTGGTCAGTTCTGCCGCCGCCCAAACCGCGGCTCCGGACGATATTCCAACGAGCACGCCGTCGGTTTTGCCGATTTGCTTACCGGTCGCGAAAGCGGCGTCATTTTCAACTGTTATGATCTCATCATATATTTTGGTATTCAGCACCTCCGGCACAAAGCCGGCACCGATCCCCTGAATCTTGTGCGAACCGGCGACGCCGGCCGAGAGCACAGGGGAGGCGGAGGGCTCGACTGCTACGACTTTTACAGCGGGATTTTTTGATTTTAAATATTCGCCGACTCCCGTAATGGTACCGCCGGTCCCCACGCCAGCCACAAAAATATCAACCTTTCCATCAGTGTCATCCCAGATTTCCGGGCCCGTTGAAGCGCGATGCACC
>JBFWJN010000300.1:0-2956 GCA_050253185.1 Kiritimatiellales bacterium
TGGCCAAATCGCTGCCGTCCATTCCCGGCATCTGAAAATCAATCAGGGCGAGATCGTAGTCTCTGCTTTTTTTCAGGTGGGCCAGTGCTTTCTGCGGTTCGGAAAATGCTTCGGAGAGCATGCCCCTCTGGGCGAGCTGGTCGCTCAGCAGCCAGCGTTTGGTTTCTTTGTCGTCAACTATCTGGGCCTTTTTTCCGCGCAGTGATTCAACCGGCAGGCTCTCGGCCCGCGATCCGGTTTCCTGACTGATCGGCAGTTCGACGGTGAAGGAAAAGGTACTGCCTTCTCCTTCACGGCTTTCAAACCAAATTTCCCCGTTCATCAGCTCTGTCAGCCGGCGGCTGATGCTCAGTCCCAGCCCGGTTCCGCCGTATTTACGGGTACTGGACGCATCCGCCTGGGTGAATGCCTGAAACAGCCGGTCCTTCTGCTCGTCTGCAATTCCGATTCCGGTGTCCCGGACCGAGAACTGCAGGTGGCATTTCTGTCGGTTTGCATCAACCGGCAACGGATGAACCTTGAGACTGATTTCTCCGTTCTCTGTAAATTTCACCGCATTGCCCAGCAGGTTGACCAGAATCTGACGCAGGCGCGTCACGTCGCCCACCAGCGCCTTCGGCACCTCCGGCTCCACATAATAAAGCAGTTCGATGTTTTTCTTTGCTGCAGTGTGGGTGAACAGGTCGAAGGCATCTTCAATGCACTCACGCAGGTTGAACGGTTCGGCTTCCAGTTCGATTTTGCCGGCCTCGATTTTTGAGTAGTCGAGAATATCGTTGATAATCGTCAGCAGATTTTCTCCGCTGACCTGGATGGTATGCACGAACTCTTCCTGCTGGGCCGTCAGGCTGCTGCCCAGCAGCAGGCTCGCCGCGCCGATCACCCCGTTCATCGGCGTGCGGATCTCATGACTCATCATTGCCAGGAATGCGCTTTTCGCCTTATTGGCGGCTTCCGCTTCTTCCCGGGCGACGATCAGGTCTTTTTCATTCAGCACCTGTCGGGTGACATCGCGCGAAATACCCGCCACACCGATGACTTCGCCGCGTTCGTCGGTAATGGGGCATTTGACCGACTCAAAATAAATGACCCCGCCGGCTGCGGTCGTGTGCCGCTCCCGGATGCGCGTCACTTCCCTGGTTTCCATCTGCCGCTGTTCGTTTTCATACAGCTGCTGGCCGAGCGGGGCAGGGTGCAGGTCGATGTCCGTTTTGCCGATCAGTTCATCGATGGACTCCACTCCACGCGCATTGCACCAGGCCTTGTTGCCTCCGAGCACGCGCGACTGGCGGTCCTTGTAAAAGAAATGATCTTCCAGGTTGTCGAAAATCGAATGAATCAGCGCATCGTTCCGGGCGGCGCTCTCCTGCATTTCATATTGCAGGGTGATGTCTTCCATGCAGCCGTACCAGGTGGTTTCTCCGTTTTCACCGGGCTGCGGATGCCCGTGGACGCGGATCCAGCGATTGTTTTCATCGGAGGACTGGAACTGGAGGGGGATCACAAATTCGGTTCCGGCCCGGGCCGACTCCTCAAGTGTTTTTGCAAGAAACTGCTGATCCGCTGAAGTGAGCTGTTTCCAGGCTTTGGAAGCGTCGTGCGCCAGCTCATCGGCAGGAACCCCGAACAGCATCCCGACACCAAGGCTTGCATAGGCAAAACGCCCGCCGCTGCCGTCGGGCAGCTGGCTGTACTGATAAATCCCTCCGGGAAGCCGGTTGATCAGATTTAAAAGATCGTCTTTTGAAATAGTCGAAGCACGCACGCGCAGTTTGTACCACAGGGCTTCCGTTCCCTTCAACATGCAAGGCAAGAAAATACGGGTGTTATTGCAGGCGTTTTGGATTGCGGGCTAAAAAATTCCAATGTTTGGAAAAACTCTGATAGAGTCTGGCCCATGCAGTGGCCGGAAACCATCCGTAAAAAACTGAGAGAGCTGCCGGACGAGCCGGGCGTTTATCTGATGCGCGGCCGGACCGGAGCGATCATCTATGTCGGCAAAGCCGTTTCGCTCCGCCGGCGTGTGCAGAACTACTTTCGGGACAGCACCTACCATAAGGCCGAACCCAAACTGCGCGGCCTGATTCGCTCAATCGCCGACTTTGATGTCCTCGTGCTGCGCACCGAAGCCGAGGCGGTTCTCACCGAAGGAAACCTCATCAAGGAATACAAGCCGCGTTACAACACTCTTTTTAAAGACGACAAACGCTTTCCGCTTCTGCGCACCGACCTGCGCAAGCCGTTCCCGAAATTCGAGCTCTGCCGGATCGACAAGCATGACGGCGCTCTTTACTTCGGACCCTACACCTCCGGGCTCGCCGCTCGCGCCGCACTCGAATTTGTCGAGCGCCGCTTTGGGGTCCGCCAGTGCCGTCCCGACCGGCCCGACGAAGAAACCTATCGCCACTGCCATAACGACATCATCCGCCACTGCTCCGCGCCGTGCATCGGCAAGGTCACGCCCGAAGAATATATGGAGCGCGTCCAGACGGCCTGCGCCTTCCTGCGCGGTGAGCGCCCCGAATTCATTCGCGAAGTCCGCGCGCAGATGGAAGAGGCCGCCCAAAAACATCATTTTGAAGACGCCGCCGCGCTGCGCGATATGATGTTCCTGCTCACCCGTGCCGTTAAGGAACGCGCGCTCGTGCGCAAAACCGACCGCATGCTTCTCGACGATGCCGAAGAAGGAATCCGCGATCTGGGACGGGAGCTTGGGCTTCCCGCCGAACCGCGGCTCATCGAATGTTTCGACATTTCCAACATTTCCGGAACGCACGCCGTCGCCAGCATGGTGGCCGCCGTCGATGGACTCCCCGCGCCGCAGCGCTACCGCCGTTTTCGCATCAAAACCGCTGAAGGCAGCGACGACCCGCGGATGATGGCCGAAGCCGTCGGCCGCCGCTACAGCCGCCTGAAAGAAGAGGGCGGACAGATGCCTGACCTGCTGGTGGTGGAC
>JBFWJN010000301.1:0-2949 GCA_050253185.1 Kiritimatiellales bacterium
CCGCCAAGAAGGCACTCGATTGCGGAGCCGACGGAATTATTGTTCCCTGCGTCTGTACCAAAGAAGAGGCCGAAAAGGCGGTGGCGATCGCCAAATATCCCCCGCAAGGGATGCGCGGAGCTTCGTTGGCGCGTTGCACGGACTTTGGGCGTAACTTCCACGGCTATTTTAAATCGGCCAACGACAACGTGCTCGTCATCATCATGCTGGAGCACATTAAGGCCGTACAGAATATCGATGAAATCCTCTCCGTTCCAGGCATCGATGCAACATTTATCGGTCCGTACGACTTGTCTACATCAATGAATCTGGCCGGGCAGCTTGATCATCCGGACGTACTGGCGGCGCAGAAAACTCTGCTCGATGCCTGCCTGAAGCACGGCGTTCCACCGGGATTCCATATTGTGCCGAATGATCCGCCGCAGGTTGCCAAACGGATTGAACTGGGCTTCCGCTTCATTGCGCTGGGCCTCGATACCGGATTCATTATTGAAGGCTGCCGCGCGATGCTGGCGGGAGCTAAGGGAATCTGAATAGAGAATGAAATGTGTACACAGGAGGTTTTGAGGTGAACAGGAAACAAAGGCAGATGGCTAAGGGAATGCCAAAAGCTGTCTTGTTGAGTGCGCTGATTCACTTCCTGTTACTGGTAATCGCCGGTGGTTTTGTTGTGTTTACGGTCGTTAAAAAAGAGGAGAAAAAGTTTATTCCTCCAAGGCCGATAGAACGTCCCAAACTGGATTTGAAAAAGCCGCGAGTGAAGGTTCGGAAGTCTGCAAAACCTCGTTCGACGCAGCGCATTGTCGCCAAAGGGATTCAGCAATCCATGCCGAACATTCAACTGCCGGAAGTCTCCGGAATGGGTTCCGGATTGGTCGGAGGGATTGGCGGATTCGAAATGATACCGGAGGTCTCAGAGGTCAGCATGTTCGGGGGAGAAACTTCCGCGTCGATGGGAAATGATTTTGAGGGGACCTTTTATGCTTTGGAGCTGGACCGGCAGGGACGAAAGCTGGGAATTTCCGATGAGCAGTACCTGAAAGTGATTCGACGTTTTCTGGACAGTGACTGGAACCCGCGCGTTTTTTCATTTTATTATCGCGCTCCCCGGAAACTGTATACGACCCAGATCATGATTCCGCCGGTTTCCTCCGAGTTTGGCCCATCCAAATTCGGCATGGGATTCGGTACGGAGTTTGACCCCATTCATTGGGTCGTTCATTATCGGGGAAAAATCGCCAACAAAATCGGTGGACGCTTCCGTTTCCGAGGAACAGGCGACGATATTTTAGTGGTTCGAGTCAATCGACAATTTGTATTTAATGGATCTTGGAATAGTAATTGGGATTCGATCAGTGACTGGAGATCCTCCAGTCCGGATAATTTGAAATATTTTATAGGTTCTGGAGTGTCGGCGGTCGGGGATTGGTTTGCTCTTGAGCCGGGAATTCCGGTTGATATGGAAATACTGATCGGAGAGAAACCGGGAGGAACTTATGAAGCGATGCTGGTCGTCGAACAGGAGGGCGTTGACTATCCTGTCAACCAGGATGGCATGCCAATTCTTCCTGTCTTTAAAACGGCGGAAATTCCTCAGCCGGTCATTGAGGAGATACAATATACGCTGATTGATGGAGAGGTCGATTTATTCAACGATCTGATGTTTAATGTGTACTGAAAGTATAAAACGGAAAGTCCGGGGTCGGCTACGACTGGTGCGACGGGTTGCGGCCTGCCTGCTTCTGCTTGCCATGAGCGCTGCTGCCGGAAATGTTCGGGAATGGGAAAAGAAAGATGGAACCCGTTTTCAGGCGGAATTTCTCAAAGAGATTTTCGGTTCCGCGATGTTCCGCACCTCTGACGGAGAAAAAAAGTTTGTCGAGGTGGAGAATCTTTCTCCGCAGGATATCACCTTTATTCACACAATGATCCCTCCGGAGATCGAGATATCCTTTTCAAAAAAAACAGAGACGACAGAACGCAGCATTTTTGCCCGTGATGATGACAAAATCGAAATCGTTACCGGATCAGTTTCCGTCCGTAAAACCAGCAAGGCACCCTACGAAGGAAAAGTAACGGTAGAGGTGTTCATGATCGGTCGTGAAATTGCGACTCCGGAGATTTACTTCCTGCTGGACCGGCAAAAGGAAACGTTCCTGTTTGCTGAAGAAAAGAAAAACATTCATGTCTTTGAGGTCCCCGCAGAAATTCGCTGGTACCGTGAATATAACAATCAGTTGCGAGGCCGTAAATTTGCCGGATATGTCGCCGTGGTCAGCGATTCCAAAGGAGTCGATTTTGGATTCTCGACGGATGTGGACTGGATGACCGAGAGCAAACTGGAAGCACTGCGCAAGCTTCGCAAACACAGCTTTTTGAACACCCGATGCAGGAAGGCGCCGGTTCCCCGACCTGACTATTATACAGAACGGGCGCGATGGTAGAGATGGATAAAAATCTAAAGTTACAGGGTGGACGCTGGTTTGCAGAGATCGGTCGAACAGCTTTGGAGAACGCACCTTTTCAGGAAAGAGAGGGCGGAATGAAAAAACATGTGATGATCCTGTTCAGTTTGTTGTTGGTGGCCGTGTTGAGTGGATGCGTACAGTCAGAGCCCAAGGCACCTTTAAGTGTGGATACAGAGGCTTCCACGGAGTGGGCCCTGCAACTGGCATGCCTGGCTGCAGATTCGAATCCTTCCACATTCTGGCTCCCGGAATCCGAAGAGGAAAGTTACCTGCTGATCGATCTATGTACCGTCCAAAGTGTGGAGTGCATTTCATTCGATTGGTATCCGGCAAAGGAATGTACATATGTGCTGGACGTTTCTGAGGATGGAGACCGCTGGAGAACAATTGTAACTGGAAAAATACGGGATTCTGACATTTCTCAGGTTGTCTTCGACGAACCGGTCCTCGCACAGTATTTAATGATTCGCCAGCGCGGCAG
>JBFWJN010000302.1:0-2936 GCA_050253185.1 Kiritimatiellales bacterium
GCTGGCGCTGAATGTCGGAGCGATGCTGCTGGCGTTTATTGCGCTGATTGCCATGCTGAACGGTTTGATCGGCTGGCTGGGCGGACTCGTTGGGCTGGAAGCGCTTACCTTTGAAAAGATTGTCGGCTGGCTGTTTGCACCACTGGCGTGGCTGATGGGCATTCCGTGGCAGGATGCGGTTGAGGCAGGCACTCTGCTGGGCGAAAAAACGGTTTTAAATGAGTTCGTTGCGTACGCTCACCTGCATGAACAGCTGGAAACGCTGTCGCCCCGCACGGTGACGATCCTGACGTATGCGCTGTGCGGATTTTCGAACCTGAGCTCGATTGCGATTCAGATCGGCGGAATCGGCGCGCTGGTTCCCGAGCGCCGGCGCGATCTGTCGCGGCTGGGACTTCGCGCCCTGCTGGCTGGCATATTGGCCTGCCTGATGACGGCGTGCATTGCCGGGATCTTTATTTAGGACTGTATGTTCAGCTTGTCGATGCGGTAGCGCAGGATGCGGCGGGTGGTTCCGAGCAGTTCGGCAGCGCGGGTCTGGATGCCGCCGGATTCCGTCATCGCCTTTTCAATGAGCAGCCGTTCGACGTCTTCAAGGGTTTCTTTCAGCGGCTTTTCGCCGGGCTCGGCAATCCAAGGACGTCGCCGCAGTTCCTGCTCGAGGGTTTCCACCTGCCGCTGCAGGTCCGACACCCGCAGAGCACGGGCGGTGATCAGGCGCAAGTCGTCGATGTCAAACGGCTTGCGGACATAGTCCGCCGCTCCGATATCGAGGGCTTCCATGACCGGACGGATTGAGGCGGTGCCGCTGATCATTACGACCGGCAGGCCGGGATGTTCATGTTTGACCTGGCGCAGGAAGTCCAGTCCGTTGATTCCCGGCAGCGCAATATCCAGCAGCATAATGTCAACGGGCCTGGCGTTCAGCTGTTCAGCGGCCTCTTCGGCGGACAGCGCGGTATGAATCGTGTATAAACCGCTGAATACAACCCGCAAAGAGTCAACAAGATAACGGTCATCGTCTACAATCAGCAATGTGTTCATGAGCCGCCTTTCTTTCAATCCTGTGCGGGAAGAACCAGGTGGACCACGGTGCCGCTTTCACTGCTATCGATGGACACCAGTCCGCCATGGTCAATCATGGTGCGGCGGACGATCGGCAAACCGAGTCCGACGCCGCGGGCTTTGGTGGTGTAAAACGGTGAAAAGACCTTTTCTTTGAGGTCTTCGGGGATGCCGGCGCCGTTATCGCACACATCGATGACGACGGCGGGGCGGCCTGTGCCGATCTCGCCCGCAGAGGCTTTCACTGTGACGCGCGGATGTGAAGCGCCATCGACCGCGCTGAATGCATTCTGCAGAAGGCGGACGAGAGCATCGGTCAAAACATCCATATCACCGTGTACCGTGAGAATGCTGCCGGAGGTTTCAATTTTGACTTCGCAGGAGGAACCGTAATCCGCACGGACTTTGCACAGTGCGGTTTCGATCAGGGTCGAAACCTCCACGGGAGCGAAGCGAAGTGTTGTGGGGTTGGCGAATTCATCGAGCTGATCGATCATGCTGTTGAGGCGACCGACTTCCTGCGTGGTCAGGTCGCGGAACTGGGTGCGGAATTCTTCGTCGGTGTAGCGTTCCGGCAGCAGCTGGGAAAAGGTGCTGATGGCAACGAGCGGATTGCGGACTTCGTGTGAAATGGCGGTGGCCAGTTCGTTCCAGAATTTCGCGCGTTCCAGGTTGTTCTGCTTTTCACGAAGGATCCGCTCTTCGGTCAGGTCGTGAATGACGGCCATGGCGCCGACGCACTGTCCGTTCTGCTGCAGCCGGCGGGCCTGAATGGAAATCTCCTTGCGGCTGAGCGGTTCTTTCCATTCAACCGGACCGACCACTTTTTCGCCGGCGAGGCAGCGGTTGAGCATGGAAGCGACGAAGCTGGAGAGCCGTTCGACAGGCCGTCCGATCAGTTCCTCTGCGGAGAGGTTCAGTAGTTTTTCCGCCCCGCTGTTGAACCAGCGGACGGCGGCATCGGCGCCGGCGGCAATGATGCCGACGGGAATGGCCTGAAGCAGGTTTTCGGCATAGGCTTTCTGAATCGCGATGTTTTCGTGGAGCAGCGAGTTTTCGATGGTAACAGATACCTGTTCGGCGAGCAGCGTGAGTTCTTCAATGTCGCGCTGTTCGAACGGCATGCCAGCCGATGACCGGCCGAGGCAGAGCCAGCCGATGAGCCGTTCGCGGCCGAAGAGCGGGAAAATGGCTTCTGCACCGGACAGGTCGAGCGTTTTTTCGAGCAGGAGCCGTTCGTCGAGAGATTCGATGTGACGGAGCATGGAGCGCGAAATACTGTGCGCATGAATCTGCAGCCACATGACAAAGGGATCGGTTTTCCTGAATTCGAGGATCCGCGTTTCTTCCATGCATTTGATGCCGGCGCGGAAGCGGTAGCATTCGGCGGGCGTCATGGCGAATACGGCAACGCGCGATACGCGGGCGCAGCTGGCAACGCCTTCGACGATGCTTTCGAGCATAATGCCGATGTTATCGAACCGGCGGAATGCACCTGAAAAGTGATACAGCGAAGGCGCAATGTTTTCGCGAACCGGCGCTGCGACAACCGACGGATGAAGCAGTTCTTCCCGCAGTGCCCGGTTTTCCATACGAAGTTTCAGATGGGCCTGAACCTGACTGAAAAGGGTCTGCAGACGAATCCGGTCAATATCTCCGGACTCCACGGCGTACACTCCGGATTCAGCGGCTCGCAGACCGGGGTCGGACCGCACAGATCCAAGAGCCACAACAATTACATCCGGAAAGTCTTCAGCCAGCTCAGCCAGCAGCAACTGGCAGTCCGGGGCGCATAGATCCAGAAACAGCAGAATGGAATGATGCTGTCGCAGCAGAAGTTTCAGTGCCGCGACCTCCCCCACCTGCCGGAC
>JBFWJN010000303.1:0-2924 GCA_050253185.1 Kiritimatiellales bacterium
GATCCGGCAGGACCTGTTTAAACGCTATGCTCCCGACTGTTTTCTGGCAGTCACCGAACTGATGCTTTATCCCAAAGATGAGCGCTATCCGGATGCAAAAACAATTGCAGAAGCTCTCTGGTATTCAGGATTTATAAACGGCTGCATGCGGCAGGGCGATTTTGTCCGAATCATAACCTACAGTGCATCCATGAATCACGGCGCTTCTCTGCAGAAGGCCAACGAACAGATCTTTCCGACCCCGGGCTGGCTGGCGTATACCCTGTATTCAACCGCCGAAGGGCGTTATCCATGCGGCTTCGAACTGAAAACCCCATTCTACGAGGTGCCCCGTCTTCCCAAAATCCCGAACACCTTCCGAGAATACAGCAGCCCGGAACGCGCGCCCCTGCTGGACGCCTTCTGCATGAGCAGTGAAGACGGGAAAATTCTCAATGTGTTTCTTTCAAACCGCAGTCTGACGGGTGAATTCTCCGTTCCGGTCAAACTGACCGGCGGATCATTCCGCTCCGTCACCGTCGATACGTTAAGCGGAGCAAGGAACATGCTGGACTCGAACTCACTGAAGAACCCGGACCGGATATCCATCACAAGCACGCGGAAATCCATATCGATGTCCAGCGAAACCGTTCGGATCGACCTGCCCAGCCTCAGTCTGGTCCGGCTAACCTTTTCCCGATAAACAACAGCGTGGAATCATGAAAGTAGACCTCTTCGATTTTGACCTCCCGAAACACTTCATCGCGGACCGTCCGGCCAGCCCGCGCGACTCTGCGCGCCTGCTCGACCTCACCGGCAGCGGTTTTAGCGATCGCATCGTCCGCGACCTGCCGGATCTGCTGCAGCCCGGCGACCTGCTCATCGGCAACAACACCAAAGTCATACCCGCCCGGCTCGACGGCCTGCGCGGTGAAGTCAAAATCGAAGTCACGCTCCATATGCGCGCCGGCGACAACGCGTGGTTCGCCTTCGCCAAACCCGGCAAGCGCCTCAAAGAAGGTCACCGTATCGACTTCGCCGACGGGTTTTCCGCCGAAGTCGCCGAAAAACGCGACGGCGGCGAAATCCTGCTGCGCTTCAACTGCGGCGGCGCAGAACTTTTCCAATGGTTGGAAAAAACCGGTCGCATGCCGTTGCCGCCTTATATCCAGCGCAGGCGGAACGACGGAAAAGCCGCCGCCGATCGCGAAAGCTATCAGACCGTTTTTGCCGAAAAAGAGGGAGCCGTCGCCGCGCCGACCGCCGGGCTGCACTTCACGTCGGAACTTTTCCAAACCCTGGAAAAACGCGGAATCGGCTTCGACACCGTCACCCTGCACGTCGGTGCGGGCACCTTCCTGCCGGTCAAAGTCGACGATACGGAAAACCATAAAATGCACGCCGAGTGGGGTACGCTGACACAGCAGACCGTGGACCGGATTAACAGGACACGCTCGGCAGGAGGACGGATCGTCTCGATCGGAACCACGTCACTGCGTCTGCTCGAAAGCGCCGCCGCCGCGCCGGGCAAAATTCATCCATTCACCGGCGAAACCGATATCTTCATTACGCCCGGCTATCAGTTTAAAATCGTCGATCTGCTGCTGACCAACTTCCACCTGCCGCGCTCCACGCTCTTCATGCTCGTCTCCGCCTTCGCGGGGCGGGAACGAATGCTCGCCGCCTACGAACACGCCAAAGAGCAGAACTACCGCTTCTACTCCTACGGCGACGCCTGCCTGCTGGAACGGATCGAAGGTTAATTTGCGGAGTTTTACGTTCATTCGCGGTCAAAAATCCGTATGCTTTGCCGGATGAAATTTGGATATCAGAAACTCAAGCAGGACGGCGCGGCGCGGCGCGGAAAAATCACCACCGCGCACGGCCAGATCGACACCCCCGCCTTTATGCCCGTCGGCACCGCCGCCACCGTCAAGGGAATGCTTCCCGAACAGGTCGCCGAAACCGGCGCGCAGATCCTGCTCGGCAACACCTATCACCTCATGCTGCGCCCCGGCGCCGAGCGCGTTGCCGCGCTCGGCGGCCTACACAGATTTATGAACTGGGACAGGCCGATCCTGACCGATTCCGGCGGCTATCAGGTCATGTCGCTTTCCAAACTTCGGAAAATCACCGAAGAGGGCGTTACCTTCCAGTCGCATATTGACGGCAGCCGTCACGCGCTCACACCGGAACGCTCCATCGAAATTCAAAACCTGCTCGATGCTGACATTGCCATGTCGTTCGACGAATGTACGCCGTTCCCGGCCACCGAAGAAGTCGCTGCGGAATCCATGCGCCTTTCGATGCGCTGGGCGAAGCGCTCGCGTGCGGCCTTTGTACAGCGCGACGGCTATGGCATTTTCGGCATTGTTCAGGGAAGCATCTATCCCGATCTGCGCGCCGAGTCCGCCGCTGCACTGAAAGAGATCGGTTTCGACGGCTACGCCATCGGTGGCCTCGCCGTCGGCGAAGGACAGGACCTGATGTTCCAAACCTTGGAAACCACGGTTCCGCAGCTGCCCGATGACGCGCCGCGCTACCTGATGGGAGTCGGCAAACCGCCGGATATTGTCGGGGCCGTGCTGCGCGGAGTTGATATGTTCGACTGCGTGCTGCCGACCCGCTCGGGCCGGACCGCGCAGGCATTTACGCGGCGCGGAACCGTCAACCTCATGAACGCACGCCACGCCGCCGACCCGCGGCCGCTCGATCCCGACTGCACCTGCTACGCCTGCCGCCACTACTCGCGCGCCTACATCAATCATCTGCTTAAGTGCCAGGAAATGCTCGGCCCGATGCTCATCACCCGCCATAACCTGCATTACTATCAGGAACTGATGGCCGGCCTGCGCAGTGCCGTCGAACAGGGCGCACTGCAGCAGTTTGCGGAAAAATTCCATGCCGACTACATCGGAGGGGACATTCCTGAACTCGCAAAATAA
>JBFWJN010000304.1:0-2920 GCA_050253185.1 Kiritimatiellales bacterium
GCCGCGGCCATTTTCTGAATCAGGTCGGACCGTACACTAGTACCAATGGTTGGAAAACAGGTTTTGAACGTATCGCGGTCATCGAAGCCGATATAGGTCTGGATATAATCGGTCCATGAAATCGGCTTGCCGATCGGTTCAAGGATGCGATTGAATGCTGTCCAGTGAAGCCGTTCGGAGTCCACGATGATGCCGTCGAAATCAAAAATTACTGCTGAAAGCATGATAGAAATCCTAATGACGAAATACCCAAATACCTGAAAGAAATCCTAATTCCGAAACACCTAAAAACCCAAGAGAAATCCGAAAGATGAAACGCCTGGTTTTTTGAACCCTGATGTTCCGGTTTTTCATGCCTGGGTATTTCGTACTTCGTCATTTTTTCGTACTTGGGTGTTGCGAGCTTCGTCATTTTACTGCGTATCGAGGTAATCACCGGCATCGAGTTCCTGCAGGATTTTCTGTTCTGTGTATTCGTCGGCCTGTCGTTCCAGTTTGCTGCGTTTGAGCCAGAAAAACGGTTTTTTCTGGGCGCCGGCGATGGCTTTGCAGTGCTTGACGATTTTGTCGAAGGTCATAACGGTTTCGTTGAGATAGATTCCCAGCAACGGCGGCAGGTGGTTGCGGCCGACGTGCCCGGTGATGAGATCTTTGGCGGCGGCGCTTTTCTGCACATACTCTTTTCGTGCCGCAAGAATCTGTTCAGCGAAGGCTTCATAGGTTTCGTGTGCCGGATCGAGTGAAATGCTCAGGTTGCTCAGAATGATTTCAAGCTGTTCGTAGAGCCCTTCGAGCTGTTCACGGCAGGTTGTAAAGAACGCGTGCTGTGTGTAGGGGAGAAGCTTTTCGTTGAGGCTGCACAGGACCTTGAGATGATCGCCGATCCGCTCGATCTCGGTGATGCAGCGGTCGAGGTGCTGGACCAGAACGGCCTGCCGTCGGGAGAGAAAACGGGATGTGATTTTCGCCAGATAATCCCGAAATGCGGGTTTGAGGGCATCGATGGTTTTCTCGTTATGGGCAATGATCCGTGCAGACCGTTCGTCTTTTTCAGCCAGCAGCCTGCGGTCGCAGTGCAGGCTTTCCCGACAGATGTTGACGGTGCGCTGAAGTTCTCTCATCGCGGCATGAATGGCCTGTTCAGGAGCCGGAATCAATCTTTCGTCCAGGAAACTTGGCGGTGGTTCGGATTCAGCTGACGGCAGAAGCCGCCGGAGCAGCGCGGCAAAAAACGGCGTAAACGGCAGGACGACCAGCGCGGACAGAATCATTTTGAACATGTTGGCGTTGGCCGCCTGATGGACGAGTCCGCCCGGCAGACGCGGAATCCAGCGGTAGAACAGCGGTGCGCAGACCAGCGCCGCTGTTCCGCTGAACAGGTTGAACAGCAGGTGGGCCAGCGCACTGCGGCGGGCATCGACATGGGTGCCGATGCTGCCGACCAGCGCGGCGACGCAGGTTCCGATATTTGCACCGATGATGATGGGAAATACGCCGGAGAGGTCGGTGATGACTCCGGCCTGAATCAGCGCGAAGCTCATTCCAAGCGTGGCTCCGCTGTGAATGACGGCGGACAGAGCCGTGGCAAACAGAATGCCGCGAAACATTCCGCCGACAGTTGTCCCGCTGACTTCGGCAAACAGCGACGAGAAGAAGTCACGATGTCCGGCCAGTGCGGTGCTCATGGTGGACAGCCCAAGGAAGAGCAGGCCGAGGCCGAGCAGGGCTTCGCCGCCGGACTTCAGCCGGTCCTGCGGAAGGGCGGTTTTGAGCAGGAATCCGACAGCAATCGCCGCGAAACTGTAATCCGACAGCCGGAACGAAATCAGCTGCATGGACAGCGTCGTGCCGATATTGGCCCCGAGAATTACGGGAATGGCCGCCGGAAGTGTCAGCAGGCCGGCATTGGCGAAGCTGATGATCATTGCA
Organism: Kiritimatiellales bacterium; assembly: GCA_050253185.1. Taxonomy (GTDB): domain Bacteria; phylum Verrucomicrobiota; class Kiritimatiellia; order Kiritimatiellales; family Tichowtungiaceae; genus Tichowtungia. Next base: position 1,930 of record JBFWJN010000304.1, read on the forward strand.
ACGGAGGCGCTGCTTTGCATCAGGGTTCCGGCAGTCGTTCCGAATCCGATGCCATGCAGCCGGCTGCGGGCGGCCCGGGCGAGAATGCGTCGCAGCCCGTCGCCCGCAAACCGCTGCAGGCTTACAGTGATCGTGTTCATCCCGAAAATGAACAGGGCCAGTCCGCCGAGGACGGCGAAAACGGTGAGAAACGTATTCATAAAATTACGACGTCAGCCAGACGGTCTGGAACGGATCCAGCATGACCTGCTTGCCGGTTCCGTTATAGCGCGTGCCGCTGAGCAGATCGGTGCAGGGTGCCGCGCTGTCGAGTTCGGGAACCCGTTCGTCGATGCGGAGTTCTTTCCGAACCTTGGAAAAACTGCTGATGCAGACGACGGTTTCGCCGCCGGATGCCGTGCGTACGAAAGCAAACAGGTCGCTGCCGAGGTCGAGAATGCGCTGCGGCGCGTCCGGATGGAAGGCCGGGTGCTGGCGGCGGATTTTCAGGCGGCGGCGCAGTTCGCTGAACACTTTCGCCGATGTGTTCGATTCGTTAAGCAGGGTTTCCAGTTCGTCGGCATTCCACTTTTTGCGGTTGAGCGAGCGGGCGCGGTTGGTGGCTTTGAAGCCGGCCTGATCATTGGGCGTGGCGGTCAGGCTGTGGAAGTAGACGGCGGGAACGCCTTTGAGTCCGAGCATGACGGTCTGCGAACAGAGGAATCGGGCGACCTGATGTTCGTCGCCGCCCATGGCGTCGAAGTAGGTGATGTTGAGTTCGTACGGGCTGTCTGTGCCGTCGCTGTTGCGTTTGGTGGACACCTGGCCGCCGAGTTTTCTGACCTGCCGGGCAAGGTCCGCCAGCTCGGTGTCGGGAACCAGCCCGGCGAGCGGGCGCACGCCGATGCCGTCGTGTGATGCGGTGAAGTTGAACCAGGTGCATCCGTCCGGAGTCTCGCAGACGGTTCCGGCCCAGTCGGTGAGAAATGCCGTGTTTTCGGTGCGCAGCGCG
>JBFWJN010000305.1:0-2918 GCA_050253185.1 Kiritimatiellales bacterium
GGGATTCCGACGATGATCCTGGCGGCGGCATCCGTCGATGACGTCTTTGCCATCACCATTATTTCCGTACTGATCGGACTCTACAGCGGACAGGCGGTCAGCCCGCTCCGTGCACTGGCCGGAATTCCGGTGTCCATTCTGCTGGGAATCGGTGCCGGGCTGCTTCTTGGCGTGGTGCTGTATCGTCTTTTTGACCAGTTTAATCCGCGCGCCACCAAGCGCACGCTCATCGTGGTCGGACTGTCCATCCTGCTGGTTCGCATTCAGCAGATGCTGGACGGGGTCATTCCGTTCGCTGCACTGCTGGCGGTAATGGCGCTGGGCTTCATAATCCTGGAAAAACGCGAGCACATGGCTCACGAACTTTCCGGCAAGCTCGGAAAAATCTGGGTATTTGCCTCCATCCTGCTGTTTGTGCTCGTCGGAGCGCAGGTCAACGTACCGGTTGCAGTGCACGCCGGACTGGCCGGGCTTGGTCTCATCATCTGCGGACTCATCGCCCGCAGCGCGGGCGTACTGCTCTGCCTGCTGGGCAGTCCGCTGAACTCTAAAGAGCGGCTGTTTGCCGTTATTTCCTACTGGCCGAAAGCCACCGTGCAGGCCGCCATCGGCGCGGTGCCGCTGGCGACGATGACGCAGCTCGGCCGCGATACCGCGCCCGGGACGATCATTCTTGCTGTCGCGGTGCTCAGCATTCTCTTTACCGCGCCGCTCGGCGCGTGGCTCATCGCATGGGCCGGTCCGCGACTGTTGTCTGATGACGGTCCGGATGAGCATGCTGCGCTGGATGCGGTCCGGGAAAGCGACGCCTAAACCCTTACATAATTATAAGCATATTAGGATGGACAGATCTTTGCCGGCACGTCAGTCTTCGAAAAACTGACGGATTTGCATATGAAATCGCGATATTCGATCGCTCTTTTCTTCTGTCTGCACTGCACCGCCTTTTCCAAAACGGCGGAGCCGCTTCCTAACACCATGGCCATACCCGTCGAAATCCGGACGGACCGGAACGGCATGTATGAATCCGGCGACTGGACCTACGTCATGCGGATCACCCTTCCCGGAACACGCAGTGAAGGACGCGCCGGCACGCTTTCCTCCCGAGGCACCACGGTTCCCGATCTCCCCGAAACTCGCAAAGGCGACTGGGTTCAGACTCCGTGGGGAAAAATGATCTGGAACGGGCGGGACGGGGATGCGTGGATTCCCAAAGGCTGGTTTCTTTCGGGCGTTGGGTATTTCGCTGGTAACGGACGGGAATTTCGGGTGGAAAAATAAAATGGAGGGCGAAAAATGAAAAGGCTGATGATTGTGGTGTTAGTTTTAGCAGCGGTAGCTTTTGCTGGAAGCACGGCATGGAAACAGATCGGGACTCCGGCGGTGCAATATCGATACACAATTGATGCTACTGTCGGATCGGATTATCACGATGTGGATTTTCATAATCCAAATTCGTTCTGGGTGGATGTCACCGCAACCTATTCCGACGATACCTCGATGATTTCCTGATGTCTCCTCAGAGTACGGTGCACTTCCCGAAACTCCGCAATGTTTCGCTGAAGACTATGGCCACAAAGAGGCACCCATGAATACCGCAGCGGCCCTGTTAATTGCAACAGGGATGGTGTGCGGTACGGCTCTGATCCTCGTGTGTCTGGTTTTCCGTCAAACGCGGCGGCTGATTCGGGAGGCGCTGGATCAGGTCAAAGTGCAGGGCCGCAGCGTGTCGGTGAATGTCGATAGAAAATCAATGTCGAGGTCGGTGACGACGAATAGAAATTTGGAATACGGCGGCTTGCCGCCGCTTTTTCGTCAGTCAGGGAAAGGAGAGACATGAAAAAGGTAATGGCTCTAAAGTGGTTGATGATGACGGTTTGCCTGTTGGCGGGAAATTCGGCCGCGGAAGAAAAAAAGGGACCTCTCATTCAGGCGGTGTGGGAAGGGAATATCACTGAAGTTCGACAGCTGCTGGCTCGCGGTGTGAATATTGACGAGCGGGATGCTGGCGGTTCCACACCGCTTATAATTGTCGCTGGTCCAGGGCCTCGCTTTTCCGGCGTCAGCGTTGATATCTTCAATTTGTTGCTGAATCACGGTGCAGACGTTAATGCAACGGATGAACATGGTGAGACGCCGATGTCGGAAGCTGCCCGGGCTGGCAGAGCAGGGTTCGTCAGGCAGTTGATGGAGCGCGGTGCGAACATCCATACGAAAGATTTTCTGGGCAGAACGCCTCTCCATTGGGCTGCCTGGTTTGGTTACCCTGAAGTTGTCCGGTTGCTGTTGGATCGGGGTGCTGATACTGAGGCATGTGACGAGGATGGAGCTTCGCCGGTAGATCTTGCTTCGCGCAAGGGCTATTCAGAAATTGTGACGTTAATTCAGAATGCAAAATATGAGCGGGAGCAGAACGTAAAAACTGCTAATCAACAGCGGATGGAATCTGATAAGAAACAGGCGGCACAGAAGTTTGCCCAAATGTCTCTCGAAGAACTGGTTGCTGAACAGCCGCTGGACAGCGAAGGCTATATACTGGCTCTCAGTGATGCACTGTTTGAGGCCGATCTGGAAAAGCTTCCTGTTTATCTCCTGCAACCGGATGCCGATCCGATTCGCCTGCGCGTTGAGGTCAAAAAACGGTTGGCGATGGCCGCAATCAAAAAAGATGAATATGCCGCCAAAGGGGCGAATTAAAGGCCGCCGGGAAAAATAGCGAGTCCGCAACGTGGTACAGCCTGGCCAACGCCATCAAAGCCTATCAGGGCGCACTGATGTCCGTTAAAGCCGAACTGGATAAATATTAACCGCAGTTTTCCAAAAATTTGGAAATTCGCGGCCATAGGCGATTTAAAACATAAGGAGAAAAGATGATGAAGAGAACGATGCAGAATGTATTGCTGGTTGCCGGTTGTGTT
>JBFWJN010000306.1:0-2899 GCA_050253185.1 Kiritimatiellales bacterium
CCTTCGCGGTTCGCCAGCGTCGCCAGCGTGCGGATTGTGTTCACCACGCCGTTCATGTCGGTGAACGTATCGGTGAACCACGCGCGGCGACCGGAACGCTGCGTCAGTTTTTCTGTGCCCGGAAATGCTGCCGACACTTCGCGCAAAAAGCTTTCGTCTTTGTGCTGTACGCTGAACGCCGTCAGGTACGGCGCGATGCCGAGCGCTACCGGTCCGAGTGAGGCAAACGACTGGATGCTTTCAATCAGTCCGCCGCGACGAATCTGTTCAATGAAGCGCTGGACAAATGTAAAGGTGAGCTGATGCCCGATGCGACAGGCGGACTTAAACTTGCGGTCGTCTTCGTGCACGGTTTCGCCGTCGACCGGGTCATCGAGCGGACGGCTTCGGATGGCGGCAATTTCCTCGAACAGCATTTTCTCAATGTCATTGAGATGCTTTTTCTTCTGCTCAATCACCAGCCTGCGGATCGGGCGCGCCAGCGTTTCCCGAAATCCGCCATGCGTTTCCTTCGGTTCTTCGACGAGCCGTTTCAGCATCAGGCCGACCATGCTGTCCTTGCCGCTGCTGCTGCGCAGGAAACGGTTTTCATAATAGCTGTAGGCGATGCCGTAGAGGCTGTGCGCCAGCCGCACGCTCGTTCCGGCCCGACCGCCGGGATGATGGCTCCCATCCCCCAGATGCTGAAGGAAATCAAAGACGGTCGCGGCGTGCGGAGTCACGGTGTGCGCCTCCGCCGTGTACAGTCCGCTGTGGTCGTCGCTACCGCCGGTCAGCTGTTTTTTCCAGGGTTCGGAACCGGTCGGAATCATGCCGTGCCGGTCGGCCAGCTGCGCGATCCATTCCGGCGTCAGGTTCTTAAATACCGTCCGGGCCAGCAGCCCGGCGCGCGGATGGCGCGAACCGTTCAGTCCTTCAAACCGCTTGAACATCAGAATCAGTTTTTCGAACTGCTCAATGGTCAGTCGATCGTTGACCCGGAACAGCGGGTGTGCAATTGCATGAATGATGTGATGCTTGTTGAGATAGTTGTGCAAGTCGTAGATGTTCGACCGCAGCTCGTCCATCGCCTTGAAGTTTTTCTCGGTGATTCCCCAGACGAGACAGTGAATCTTGCAGCGGTTTTCCGGAAAATATGTCGTCAGTTCGGACGACAGGAAGGTTCCCGGCAGGTGCGCAATTTCGAGTGCGCCATTGATGCTATTGTGATCGGTGATGGTCACATAGTCCATCCCGCGCTCGCGGCAGGTGCGGTACAGGGCGAGCGGTTCAACAAAACTTTCCGGTGAACCGATGCGACGAAGAAACCATTCGCTCGGACGGTCGGAGTGTTTGCTGTGCACGTGCAGATCGGCTCTGCTTTGCAATGTCCGGTTACAGATCATGCGCAAAACATACTCTGCACCGGTTAGAGCCGAGTTAATAACCCGTTAAAAACATGTTAAAGTGCAGCGTTTTATTAAAAGCCAAGGTCCTTTTTACTGTGTGTCTTCCGTCCGCTGAGTGTTTCGGGAGCGACCTGCATAATGACCGCTCTCAGTTCGGCCAATTTTGCCGGGCAGTCGGCCGCCCGGTCGACGGTCTCTCCCGGATCGTCCGCCAGATTGAAAAGCAGTCCCGGCTCATTGACGTCGGTATGAATCCACTCGTCCAGTCCGCCGCGCACGGTGACTCGTCCCGGCGGGATGTATTTCCAGTCGCCTTGACGAACGGCAACCTGTGTGAGCGCCTCTTCGATGATATAGTCACGCCCCTGTGTCGATTCGCCCAGAAGCGCCGGAAGAACATTCTGACCATCAGTCGCTGCGCCGGCGGGCAGCGGCTGCCCCAGAAGTGCGGCAAAGGTTGCAAAGAGGTCCACCTGACTGATCCGGGCATCCGACTCGCCGGCGTTGATGCGGCCGGGCCATGATACGATGAACGGCACACGGGTTCCGCCTTCCCAGCGGCTGTATTTTCCGCCGCGCCACGGACCAGCTGCCTTGTGATCACCGGCACGTTCAATGGCGCCGTCCCAGTAACCGTCAAAAAGGACGGGACCGTTGTCAGAGGAAATAATAATCATCGTGTTCTTATAGAGGCCCTGTGCTTTCAGTTCCTCGACAACGCGGCCGACGCACCAGTCAAACACCGCCAGCGCATCGCCGCGCGGGCCGATGCTGCTCGCATTGCTGAAGCGCTGATGAATAACGCGCGGGACATGGCATTCGTTCAGCGCATAGTACAGGAAAAACGGTCCCTGTTTGTTTTGTTCGATGAATTTTAAAGCGTGGTGCAGGTAGGTGTCCGCCATGTCTTCGTCCTTAAACCGGGCGCTGTGTCCGCCGGTCATCCAGCCGATCCGGCTGACACCGTTCACAATGGTTCCCGAGTGCTGTTTGTCGGCCTGCACCTTCAGCAGTTCCGGATGTGAAATCCCTGTGGGTTCGTCGCCGATCTGCTGCTGGTAATTCACCTGCACCGGATCGTTGAGATCAAGGTTCACGATATGGCCGTTTTCAATATAAACCGACGGAACGCGGTCGGCGGTGGCCGCCATAAAGAATGAGTAGTCAAACCCGACTTCAGTCGGTCCAGGGGAAATGGTTCCGTTCCAGTCAAGCGGATGCTCGTCCGAGCCCAGCCCGAGATGCCATTTGCCGACAAGGCCGGTCGCATAGCCGTTGCTGCGCATAAACGAAGGCAGCGTCGGCCGGGACGGATCAATAATCAGCGGCGCATTCCCCGGAAGAATTTTTGCCGACTGATTGCGGAAGGCATATTCGCCGGTCAGCAGCGAATAGCGCGACGGCGTGCAGGTGGCGGCAGTGCAGTAGCCTGACGTGAACCGGATTCCGGTTGCGGCCAGCGCATCAATGTTCGGGGTCAGAACTCCGGTTCCTCCATAACAGCTGAAATC
>JBFWJN010000307.1:0-2869 GCA_050253185.1 Kiritimatiellales bacterium
ACCTGTCTGTCGGAAGCGCCGGAAGCTGAATTTCCGTTGAAAAATTTCCGGCCGGTCGGGACCTTTACGCTGGAAGAATACCGCCAGCAGGAACTGGTCTATCCGCCGTTTCTCGAGATCGTCAACTGGCTCGAAGAGCAGGAGATTGATGAAGTGATCATTTCGACGCCGGGTCCGGTTGGCCTGGCCGCGTTGGCGGCGGCGCGGCTGCTGAAACTGAACGTGCGCGGAATTTATCACACGGACTTTCCTAAATATATCAGCCAGTTTTCGGACGATGAAAAACTCGAAGATGTGACCTGGCGCTACATGGCGTGGTTCTACGAAGGCATGGATCACATCGCGGTTCCGTCGCACGGCTATCTGGAAAAGCTGGCGGCGAAAGGATTCGATCGCGCGAAACTCTATGTGATGCCGCGCGGTGTGGATCTTGAACGTTTTTCGCCGGAGAAGCGCGACCCGGAATTCTGGCGCCAGTTCAACCTGAACGGCGAGTTCAAATTCCTCTATGCCGGGCGCATTTCCAAAGAAAAGAACCTCGGAAACCTGCTTGATGCATTCCGCTCGCTGCGCGGCGACAATTCGTTCAGTGCGAAGCTGATTCTTGCCGGCGACGGCCCGGACCTCGAGGAATTAAAAAAGGAATACGCCAATGAAACCATTCTGTTCACCGGACGCCTCGACGGCGAAGCGCTTGCGCAGGCCTATGCCGGCTCTGACTTCTTTGTGTTTCCCAGCCTCACCGACACCTTCGGCAACGTGGTCCTCGAAGCCCATGCCAGCGGACTGCCGGCGATTGTTTCCGAAGAAGGCGGTCCGCGCGAGATCGTCAGTTCGCACCGCTCCGGCCTCGTGGTTGACGCGCGCAGCCCCGCTCCGCTGGCCGAAGCGCTGCGAACAGTTCGCAGCGACGAGGCTTTGCGCAGCCGGCTGAAACAGGGTGCGCTGGCCCGCGCCCGCGAAAGCCGCTGGGAGAGCGTCCTCGCTCAGCTGTAGGGTTTTCCAATCCCTGGAAACATCGGTTCCTTGCAGCTTTGCGGTACCGAATTCCGTTTCCGGCTCCGCCGTCTGCATTCAGGCTGGGTGAATATTTCCAAAACAGAGCCCGTGGCGGTGATCGTCACGGCTCACGGGTTTCCGGCCCTGCCAGTCGTTTCTGTCTTTTAGGTTGAGCCCCTTTCTGCAATGGGCTACTCTTTCGCACTTTCAGGAACTAACGAAATATCAAGGAATTCTGAATCATGGCGAATACGGTTTTAATCGGCGCCCAGTGGGGCGACGAAGGCAAGGGGAAGGTCATCGATGTGCTCACCTCGAAGGCGAACTGGGTGGTTCGTTATCAGGGCGGTAACAACGCCGGGCACACCGTCGAAGTCGGCGATCAGAAATATGTGCTGCACCTGACTCCGTCCGGGATCCTCCGTCCCGGTGTAAAGTGTGTGATCGGCAACGGTTTAGTGGTCGATCCGGTCGGGCTGACCGCCGAGCTGCAGGATCTCGAACGGCGCGGAATCGACATCCAGGGACGCCTGTTTATCAGCGACCGCGCGCATCTGGTGATCCAGTATCACAAGGAGCTCGACGGCGCGAAGGAAGCCCGTCTGGCGACCGGAAAGAAGATTGGCACCACGAAACGCGGCATCGGCCCGGCCTATTGCGACAAAGCCGACCGCACCGGCCTGCGGATGGGGGATGTGCTCGAAGATAATTTTGAAGCGATGCTGCGCGAGCGCATCGAAGCCAAAAATGCAATGCTGGCGATTCTCGAAGCCGACCCGCTGGATGCTGACGAACTGGTGAACACCCTTCGTGAGGCTCTGGATTACCTGAAACCGTTCATCTGCGACACGGTTCCGATGCTCAATGCCGCCGTGCGCGATCCGGACGCTAATGTGCTGTTCGAAGGTGCGCAGGGGGTGATGCTCGATATCGACTTCGGAACGTACCCCTTTGTGACCTCATCGAACACCAGTGCCGCCGGCGTTTCCGCCGGGGCGGGCATTCCGCCGCACCAGGTCGATGAAGTGATCGGAATTGTCAAAGCCTATACGACCCGCGTCGGCGAGGGACCGTTCCCAACCGAACTGTTCGATGACGACGGAAAGCAGTTGGCGGAAGTCGGCCGCGAATTCGGCGCTACCACCGGCCGCGCACGCCGCTGCGGTTGGTTCGACGCCGTGGTTGCCCGTTATTCGGCGATGATTTCTGGCATCGACCGCTGGGCGCTGATGAAGCTCGATGTGCTCGACGGGTTTCAGACGATCAAGGTCTGTACTGCTTATGAGTGCGACGGCAAGCGCATCGAAAATGTTCCGGCGAGCATCAGCAGGCTGTCGCGCTGCAAACCCGTTTACGAAGAATTTGAAGGATGGAACTGCTCGACCTGTGATGCCGCGAGCTTTGACGAACTGCCGGCACAGGCGCAGAAATATGTCCGCTGGATCGAGGAACTGACCGGTGTGCCGGTGAGCGTTTTGTCTGTCGGGCCGAATCGCAACAGCACGATTGAGCTTTGAAACTGGAAACTTGAACTTGGAAACGCCCAGATTGGATAAGGTTCCGGAGCACGTCGCTGTTATCATGGACGGCAACGGCCGCTGGGCGAAACAGCGCGGTCTTCCGCGGCTGAAAGGGCACGAAGAGGGCGCGCAGTCGGTTCTGGCGGTTCTGAAGGCGGCGAAGACAGCGGGTGTTAAATATCTGACGCTCTATGCGTTCAGCACCGAAAACTGGGTCCGGCCGAAAGACGAGGTTGAGGGGCTGATGAAGCTTCTCGGGCTGTTTATTGATAAGCATCGACGGGCGTCTCTGAAAAACAGAATCCGCCTGCGGGTGATCGGGCAGATCGATCGCCTGCCGGAAACGGTTC
>JBFWJN010000308.1:0-2858 GCA_050253185.1 Kiritimatiellales bacterium
TGTGCCAGAACATTCAGGCTCTCTTGACTATGCTGTATCGCTCGACGCACCGTCTCAGTCGTGCGGGCGCACCCGTGTAGTATTTGTCCCATAATTCATCCCTCCGGAGCTGGTTATACATTATTCCAGCACACCGTGGGACTAAACACCTAGGAATCCGTTGCCCTGTCCTGCTGATCTACCGGAGCTTGATATCGATTCGCACCGGGTTTGGGCGTGTCTTCGCCAGTCGAAAAAACAAAAGATACTGTGCAATTAGTTAGCGGGGCGGCAGGCAAATCAAACGTCAAAGCCGCATAGTGTTGGCAGCCAGTCTGAGCACGGATCCGCAGACGATTGATGGTGCCAACGAGCTGTTTGTGCGAAGGCTGGCGCGAATATTCAAGATTGTTAGTCCCGTCTTTGCTGGTTTTTTTTGGGGACTGTCGACGACGTCGTTTTTTTTGTGAAGTTTTTATGAATTATGAAAGTTGTGTTGACAGGCTACCTGCTTTGTTTAGACTCAGTTTAAACAACTGGAGTGCTGTCTGACACCAGAAGGGCTGGTTTTTTTATGCGGAGAGCGGGGGACGGTAAAGAAAAGTCGAGGGGTTATGCAGATAGATCATCTTATGCCAAAATCGGTTTTCGCCCGTTTCCTCTGCATTTTTCTGCCGATTGCCGGTGGGATTCTTCTCGCGACATGGGGATTGTACTATCTGCAGTACATTAAGACGCACCAGAATATTCTGCGGGCTCAGGAGGCCTATGCGCAGCATCTCAAGTCTGAATTCGTTCAACTGAAGATCGGCGCGATTGTTTCTGATCTTCATGTAATTGCCTATCAGCGGCAGTTGTCGGACCTGCTCTCAGGACGGCATGATATTTCATATTTTCTCGATGAACTGTTCCAGTTCAGTAAATACAAGGGAATTTATGATCAGATTCGTGTGCTGGATGATTCCGGACAGGAAATTGTCCGGATTGATTTACGCGGAGATCTTCCGGTTCTGATTCCGAAAGAGGAACTGCAGTCGAAGAGAAGCCGATATTATTTCAAGGATATTTTCGGGCTGGATGAAGGGGATGTTTACATGTCCCGCTTTGACCTGAATATTGAACACGGGGAAATTGAAATTCCAGTCAAGCCGATGATTCGATTCGGGATGCCGTTGTTTTCCGAAGCCGGCGACCGCCGGGGCGTTCTGGTTCTGAACTATCTGGGGAATGAACTGATCTCATCCATGGAACAGCTGTCCTTTAATTCTCCCGGCCGATTTATGTTGCTGGATCGCGATGGATACTGGCTGAAAGGCGCAGATCCCTCAGAGGAATGGGGTTTCATGATTGGATCGCGTATCGATCAAAACATGAAAGTTCGATATCCGGAGCTGTGGAAGCGGATTTCGAAAAATGATGCAGGGCAGTTCCTGACAGAAAAGGGGCTGATTACCTTTGAAAAAGTGTATCCGCTGAACGCAGGTATTGTATCGAGCGACGGAAGTTCAATTCCGGGAGGAAGCAGCACGCACTATCTGGATCCGCAGGAATACTTCTGGGTGATTCTTTCGTGGATACAGCCTGGCGCGCTGTATCCCGGCGAAAATGATTTTATTTATGCGCTGGTCGGCTCAGATATTTTCTTACTGATTATTCTGGGGGTGATCTCATGGCGATTCATTGTCGCGAATGAACAGCGGCGAAGAGCGGAAGAATCGCTGCGCATCTGGAACAGTGAACTGGAACAGAAAGTCGCCGAACGGACCCGGGACCTTTCTGACGCCAATGCCGCGCTTAAGAAAGAAGTGGAGGAACACGATAAATCACGTTCGGAAAAGGAAAAGATAGAGTCACAGCTTCGGCAGGCACAGAAAATGGAAGCAATCGGGGCGCTGGCCGGCGGCGTTGCACATGACTTCAACAATATTCTGACGCCGATCATCGGATATGCTGAAATGATTTTGATGCAGATGGAGGATGACAATCCGCAGCGTACCCGGGTTAATGAAATCCTCAATGCGGCCGGACGGGCCAAAGAGCTGGTCCGCCAGATCCTGACGTTCAGTCGTCGGACGGAATGCGAACTGGTTCCACTCAAAATACAGCTGATTATTAAGGAAACGCTGACCTTCCTGCGCGCGTCCCTCCCAACGACAATTGAAATTCGGACCGACATCAATTCCTTCTGTCGGGCGGTGAAAGCGGATCCGACCCAGATTCACCAGATGATCATGAATTTATGTACGAATGCCTATCAGTCCATGCGCGATAAAGGGGGAATTCTGAGCATTTCCCTGAGGGAAACGGAGATCGGTCCGGAAGATTATAAGACTCATTTTCAGTTGACGCCCGGCGGTTATCTTCTTCTCGAAGTCAGTGATACCGGCTGCGGCATTCCCAAAGAGCAGCAGGAAAAGATTTTCGAACCCTATTTTACAACAAAAGCCGCCAATGAGGGAACCGGCCTGGGCCTTTCGCTGGTCCACGCCGTTGTGAAAAACCTGAGAGGACACATCACGGTTTACAGCGAACCTGGCGAAGGAACCACCTTCCGGATTTACCTGCCGGTCATGGAATCCGAGGAATCTGCCCAACCCCGGTCTGCTGAAACCGCCGTCTGCGGGGGGACAGAACACATCCTGCTTGTCGATGATGAGCCGTCGATCATCGAGGTTGAGAAGGGCCTGCTGGAGGATCTGGGCTATACGATCACAACGGCCGCCGACGGCGGCGAGGCGCTTCAGACCTTCATGGACAATCCGGACGGATTTGACCTGATTGTGACCGATCTGACCATGCCGAAAATCACAGGCACGGATCTGATCGACAAAATCCATGCCTGCCGCCCGGACCTTCCGGCCATTCTCTGTACGGGATAC
>JBFWJN010000309.1:0-2849 GCA_050253185.1 Kiritimatiellales bacterium
GACCCACTGAACGGCCTTGCGCAGCAGCTGGGCGGCGCTGTCGCACGCCAGCTTCTTTTTGATACGGGCGCGGAGAACCTCGACCGTCCGGGGGCTGAGGCCGTAGCGCTCGGCCATATCCCTGGTGGTGAGGCCTTTGCCCATGCATTCGAAAATTTCCTTCTCCCGGTCGGTCAGACTGTCGATTGGATCTGCATCGTCAGTTTCATTTCCTTCCAAAATGCCGCGCAGTATTTTTTCGTTCACGCTGTCGCTGAGGTAGAGCTTGCCGTCCAGTACGGTGCGCAGGGCGTCAACGAGCACTTCGTCGGCGTTTTCCTTCATAATGTAGCCCTGTGCACCGGCACGCAGGGCCTTTTCGGCGTGGGTCGATTCGCTGTGCATCGACATGACGAGGATGGGGAGGGGACCGGATGTCGGAGGTCGGAGGTCAGAAGTCATCGAAGGATCTGATGTCTGATCTTTGATTTCTGATTTCTGACATCCGGTTTCGGCTTCCTGACTTCTGATTTCCCGGATCAGGTCGAGGCCGCTCTGGTCCTGCAGGATGATGTCGATGACGGCAACGTCGGGTTTGAGCTTCTGGACGGCTTCGAGGGCGCTGTCGACGGATTCCGCTTCGCCGCAGAGGGTCAGGTCCGGTGCGTTGGCGAGCAGAACGCCCATGCCGTAGCGGACGATGGCGTGGTCATCCACGATCAGAATGCGCGCCGGATTTTCTGGGGTTGGTACGGTCACGAAGGAAAATTAGCCACAAAAAACACAAAGAATCACGAAAAAAGCAGATGGCCCGGTTGGTTTCTTTTCTTGGGAATCGGTGCGGCTAGGTTCAGAAAATGGCCACAAAAAACACGATAAATCACAAAAAGCAGATTATCCCCTGACATATTTTTTGTAGGGTGGGGGCTCCGAAATTGATCAGTAACCCATCATGGATACGGGCTGAGGTCAAGTATCCTATGCGTTTTCATAAATTTTTTCCAGATGGCCGTTTCGGTGATATCTGTGAATGGCGAAGCTCGTTTCCCGAACGATGTCACAGAGTCTGTTGATTTCCATCTGTTCCACCTTTTTGTGCTGTTTTGTGATTTTTGTGGCGATTAGGTCGATGAGATTTCAATGGCAGTGCCATGATTCATTTCGGAAGAAGTGGAGAACTGTGCGCCGAGGAGTCCGGTGCGATAGCGCATGATGCGGATACCCATGCCTTCGGTGCCGGTGGCGTCGGCGGGCAGGCCGCAGCCGTTGTCGGCGATGCAGAGTTTCCAACCCCTGGAATTCGCTTCCAGTCTGATCGTGATGCTCTGCGCTTTGGCGTGTTTTGCGGCGTTGTTGACGGCTTCCCGGGCGATCAGATAGAGCTGCTCGCGGGTTTTTGCGTCGAGTCCGGCCGGTTCGTCGCATGCGGTGAGCTCGCAGGGCACGGCATAGAGATCGGTCATTTCATCCGCCAGCTGCCGGAGCGCCGTTTCGAGGCGTTCGTCATTCAGTTCGACGGGGGAGAGTCCGCGGGCCATGTCGCGAACCTGGGATACGGCGGATTTGAGCGTGTCGTTCAGTGTTTTTGCCTGTGTCTGCTGTTCTTCAGCGACTCCGTTCATCAGGGCCCGGCTGAGAAAGACAGCGCCGGTCAGTTTCTGGCCGAGCGAATCGTGCAGATCGCGGCCGACCTTGCGTCGCTCGCGGGCGGCCAGTTCATGCAGTTCCTCTTCCAGAGCTGCCCGTTCTTTCAGGGTTTCTTCCAACTGGAGATTGGCTTTTTTCAGATCTTCGGTGCGGTGCCGTACCTCGGCTTCGATCTTTTGGGTCCGGCTGCCGAGAATCCAGATCTGGCTGGCGAGCAGAGCGGTGATGACGAGGCCGATTGCCAGTGCGGATGCGGGACGGTTGCCGGTGGTGCGGTCGGGCAGGGTGCACTCAAAGGTCCATGCCGTATCGATAACGTTCAGTGTGCGGCGATAAATCCAGCCGCCTCTGGTTCGTTGAATGGAGTTTTGGGCATTCGGGCTCCCCGGTATTGGAGTCAGGGTCATTCGGATGCCTGTCGATGAAACGGTGGATGCCGCCGCTTTCTGCATCAGACGGTCGGGGTGCAGCAGAGCAACGGAGAATCCGATGACATTGCCGCCGGTATTCGGCGTGCTGAACTGAATCCGTCCGGGAATGACCGGGGCGAAAACCCAGTAGGCCGGTGCGCCGGGTTCCGACAGCGGATCGGGATTTGTAACGACCGCCGGGCGGCGGGTCTGCTCAAGCTGCGCGATGGCCGTGCGGGCTTCTTCGCCCAGCGATGAAAAATCAAACCCGACCGGAACGTCCAGTCCGTCGGCCCGGCTCTGCCATGTCAACGGATAATAAACGGCTTTCTGGTCTGCCGGAATCCAGCTTCCGTCGGATCCGGCCTGAACGACCTGATAGGCGCCGGGCAGATTCGCGTCGCGCCGTTCGGCTTCGCTGCGCAGCCAGGGGCTGATCCGCTGTACGAGCCCGAACGGGCCGAGCACGGCAGTCTGATGAACCATGCCTTTTTCAATGAATTCATTCATGGCGGCCTGATCGACCGCATCGGACAGGGCGTGCAGTGCGCAGACCGACTGAAGCACGTCGGCAAACAGATTCAGTTCCTGCTCCACGTTGGCCTGTACCGTCTCGGCGGTCAGGCCGGCTTCTGCGGCTTCCGTCTGAGCAATCTGACTGCGGATGTGCAGGGAAAGGAGAATCCCGACCGCGGCGACCAGAATCGCCGGAACGGCCGGCCTGCGGAAAATCAGCATGGGAAGCCTGTTCGGTTTCATAAGGAGGCATCGAACCATATTTCCAGCCTTTCCGCCATGCGGATTTCTTTCCTT
>JBFWJN010000310.1:0-2820 GCA_050253185.1 Kiritimatiellales bacterium
CAGTCCGGTGCGGAAGGCTGTCTGTAGAACGAAAATAATAATTATTTATTCAATTAATAAAGGTCTGTTGGAAAGGAATGGGAACGCATGATTTATGATAAGTTTGAAAACTTGGACCAATATTTCGAGAAAGATCATCCGGTGTATGAGGCCGTTGTTTATGCGCGGGATAAGGCGGGGTCGATGCCGGTGGGCGATCACGACCTGGATGGGGACCGATTGTCAGCACGGGTTCAGGCATATTCCACACAGCCGGTCGAACTGCGGCAGTTTGAGAGCCATCGGAAGTATACGGATGTTCAGGTGATGCTGGACGGTTGTGAGAGGCAGGATGTGGCTCCGGCGCAGGATCTGGTTCCGATCGGCGAGTTTGATGAAGCGAAGGACGTGGTGAAGCTGGAAGCTCCCGAACTGTTTTCCACAATCCATTTGGAGCCGGGCTGGTTTGTCGTTTATTTCCCGCAGGACAATCACCGCCCGAACTGCTGCATCGGTGAGCCCGCGAAGGTCCGTAAAGTCTGCATGAAAGTGAAGCTATGAAAATAATGATTCGATCCGATGTGGAAGGTGTGACGGGCGTCACCACCTATGCTGAGGCGGAGAAGTCCGAGTTCGGCCGTGCGATGCTGATGAATGACCTGATGGCCTGTATCGACGGCCTGCTAGCGGGCGGCGCGACGGAGATTGTGGTGTATGACGAACACACAGATGGTCGCAACGTCGACATGGCTGCGCTTCCGAAAGAGGTGAGTGTGATTCGCGGAAAGCCGCATTACACCCCGGACTGGGGCGGATTGGATTCCAGCTTTGATGCGATGGTGATTGTGGGCCTGCATGCGAAATCCGGTACGCCGGGCGCGGTGCTTCCGCATAGCTATTCGCGGAAGAACCTGGATATTCGTCTGAACGGCCGGTCGTTCGGCGAAATCGGTGTCGAGGCGGCGGTCGCGGGCGACTTCGACGTTCCGTTCTGGTTTATTACCGGCGACTCGGCCGGCATGGCCGAGGCGGAAAGCGACATTCCGGGAGTGCGGACGGTTTCGGTAAAAAAGTCGTTCGGCGCAAATGAAGCGCAGTGTTTTTCCGCCGCGAAAACGGCGGAGATGATTCGTATTGCCGCGAAGGATGTACTGAACAATCCTCCGAACGTGAAACCGTTCAAGATCGAGGGACCGGTTCGGTTGGAAATCGATCTGGCGGTCTCGGACTATACGGAAAAGCTGAAAACGCTTTACGGATCCTGTTTCGCGGCAAGTGGAGATACTTTCATTCTGGATGGGAAAACAGTAACGGATGTGTGGTCACGCTATCTCCATATCCAGGATGAAGTTAAAAAGGCGATGTGATGAAGCTGCATGACTGCGTAAAACTCGGACTGAACCATCATCTGCTGTTTTCCAGTGTGATTGAGCAGGACAGCCGGGCTCATGTTGAAACGCTGAAGATTCTGGAGTCCGACTCCCGGTTTGATGTGCTGGATATGTGGGTTCCGGAAGACGAGCCGTATCGAACCCAGGCGATTGACCTGCTGCGCAATTCGACCAAAGAGGTTTTCTACAATTGCGGCAACCGGGCGGGGAAACCGTCGCTGGCGCCGGCCTCGTTTGATGCCGAAAAACGCAAGTATACACTGAATGTATATCTGGATGAGCTGGAACGGGCGAAAGCGATCGGCGCAACGAAGGTGATTACGAACAGCGGGCCGAACAGTCCGGAACGCCGTGAAGAGGCGTTCGACCTGATTGTTGAATTCTACTGCACGCTGTGCCGTGCCGTTCCGAACATGCTGGTGATGGTGGAGCCGACCGACTGGGATGTATCCAAGAAAAAGCTGATCGGTTCTTCGGCAGAGGCGGTGGAAATCTGTCGTCGGGTACGGGGCGCCGGGTGTGGGAATATGGTGAGCATGGTGGATATGTGCCATATTCCGCTGATGCACGAAACGCTGGCTCAGGCCATGGCGGACACCGGGGAATTTCTGGGACACATTCATCTCGGCAATTCTATTTTGAATGATCGGGAGCATCCGTTTTTCGGGGACAAGCATGTTCCGATCGGGATCAACGGCGGTGAATATAATACTCAGGATGTGGCTGAGCTGTTTCGGCTGGGACTGGCGTCCGGATATTTTTCGAACGGGAAACGCGGGTCGGCCAGTATTGAAATCCGAACGATGCCCGGCGATGATCCGGCGGAGACGCTGGACCGGTGCTACGGGATCGTGTGCGATGCCTGGGAGCTGGCTGTAAAGGATATCTGATGATTCTCGGTGTTGATAGCGGCGGAACCAAAACGGCGGTGGCGCTTGCGAATGTTCGCGGCGAACTGCTGGCGTCCGATCGGTTTGCAACAGATCGCGAATCTCCGGAGTGCTGCCTTTCGACAGTGGTTGAACGGCTGAGGAAACTGATGACAGAATCCGGTGTTTCGATTGAATCGGTTGCCGGCGTCGGAATTTCAGCGATGGGACCGATGAGCTCGACGGACCGGGTGATTCATGAAACCAAGAAACTGCCCGGATGGGCGGAGTTTACGGTCGGAAAATATATTGAAGACGCGTTCGGTTGCCCGGTATTTATGGAGAACGATGCCAATGCGGCCGGGCTGGCGGAATATTTTTTCGGTGCGCAAAAGGAAAAGGATCTGGTTTATCTGACGATGAGCACCGGCATCGGCGCCGGAATCATCAGCAACGGGACGCTGATTCGCGGGGAAAATGATCTGGCCGGTGAGGTGGGGCATATGTGCCTGGTGCCGGGCGGGCGGAGCTGTTTCTGCGGAAAACGCGGCTGCTGGCAGGCCTACTGCGGCGGGCTCCAG
>JBFWJN010000311.1:0-2819 GCA_050253185.1 Kiritimatiellales bacterium
ACGTTTCTGAGGATGGAGACCGCTGGAGAACAATTGTAACTGGAAAAATACGGGATTCTGACATTTCTCAGGTTGTCTTCGACGAACCGGTCCTCGCACAGTATTTAATGATTCGCCAGCGCGGCAGCCGGAAGGGACTGTCCGAAGTGGGATTGAATAATCGGGGATTAATGGACCAGCGGTACTATAAACAGATGATGTCAGAGTGAAATCCGAAGTTATGACCATATGCGCTTTGCTGACAGCTAAACATAACCGCTGGCGAGTCATAAGCGGAAGTTACTTTAACTAAACGAAAATTGGAAAATAATTATATGGTGCTTGGGCATGGGATATAGCCATGCGGTCAGGAATTTATCTGGCATCGGAAGAACATCGATAATAACTAGGGATATCGAGCAATGAAGGTGGTTTTAGAACAGACAATTTATTCCCGTGCGGCAGCGCTGTTTGATGCCGCAGCGGCAGACCATGGGCTGGAATGGTGTTTCATCCAACCCTTGGAAGAGGAGCAAGCTCTGGCATTTCATCAAGAGGGCGCGGAAGCCTTTATCATCGGCACAAAAAAATACTCCAAGGAATTTTTCAGTGCACTGCGTCCCGGCACGCTGGTGCAGCGTTTTGGCGTCGGCTATACCTCTGTGCCGGTCGATCTCTGTAAAGAGCGCGGCATTCGTGTCGGGTACACACCGGGTGTACTCGAAGC
This sequence comes from Kiritimatiellales bacterium, assembly GCA_050253185.1. Taxonomy (GTDB): domain Bacteria; phylum Verrucomicrobiota; class Kiritimatiellia; order Kiritimatiellales; family Tichowtungiaceae; genus Tichowtungia. The sequence continues at coordinate 707 of JBFWJN010000311.1, forward strand.
CGCAGTGGCAGAACACGCCATGGCCCTGATTATGGCGATTTCGCGCACGGTCTGTACCTTTGACCGCGAAATGAAAGCTGGGAAATGGAACAAGATTGAGGGGCAGGAATTACGCGGCAAAACGCTGGCGCTAATCGGCTTCGGACGGATCGCCTGCGAAGTGGCGTTTATTGCCCGCAACGGGTTTCGGATGCGTATTGCCGCGTACGACGTTCGTCCCAAGCTTGATGCTGCCGCCGGTGCGCTGGCTGACGATTACTTTATGAATCTCGATGACTGCCTGGAAAACGCAGACTATGTTTCCCTGCATCTGCCGGATACGCCGCAGACCGCCGGAATCGTCAATGCGGATTTTCTGGCGAAAATGAAACCGACTGCCTTCCTGATCAACACCGCTCGCGGCGGACTGATTGATGAGCGCGCGCTTTTCCAATGTTTGGAAAACAAACAGATCGCCGGAGCCGCTCTCGACGTATTTGCCAAAGAACCCTACGAGCCGCAGGGCGGAAATTTCCAAACATTGGAAAATGTGATTCTAACTCCGCATTGTGCGTCGAACACCGTCGAAGCGAATGCCCGCATGGCAGGAATCTGTATCGATAATTGTGTTTCGCTGGCGGTCGGCCAACCGTCTGAACTGATCTTAATCCCTCAAAAGGTTTGATGATGAACGTAACCGTAAAACCGGCGGACGAATGCCGCTACGATATTCTCTCTCTTGGCGAAGTGATGCTTCGTCTTGATCCTGGCGAAGGCCGCATCCGCACCGCGCGCGAATTCCGCGTATGGGAAGGCGGCGGCGAATACAACGTGGCGCGCGGACTGCGCCGCTGCTTCGGCAAGCGTGCCGCGGTCGTGACGGCGTTCGCCAAAAACGAAGTCGGCCTGCTGATGGAGGATTTCATCCTGCAGGGCGGCGTAGACACCTCGCTCATCAAATGGATCGATTACGACGGCATCGGCCGCACCGTTCGCAACGGCCTCAACTTCACCGAGCGCGGCTTCGGCATTCGCGGCGCGGTCGGTTGCTCCGACCGCGGCAATACCGCCGCCTCGCAGCTCAAGCCCGGTGACATCGACTGGGAACATATCTTCGGCACGCTCGGCGTGCGCTGGATGCACACCGGCGGCATCTTTGCCGCACTGTCCGAAACCACCGGCCCGATGGTGATTGACGCCGCAAAAACCGCCAAGAAATACGGAACAATCGTTTCCTATGACCTCAACTACCGCCCGTCGCTCTGGAAAGGATTCGGAGGACTCGAAAAATGTCAGGAGATCAACCGCGAGATCGCCAAATACGTCGATGTCATGATCGGTAACGAAGAGGACTTCACCGCCTGCCTCGGTTTTGAAATCGAGGGTGCAGATGCCAACCTGACCGAGCTCGAAGTCGAGTCGTTCCAAAAAATGATCGCCAAAGCGGTCAAAGAATTCCCGAACTTCAAAGCGACGGCCACCACGATGCGCGGCGTGAAGTCGGCCACCGTCAACGACTGGGGCGCGATGGCTTGGTGCGATGGAAAATTCTACACCGCGACACATCGTTCGGGCCTTGAAATCATGGATCGCGTCGGCGGCGGCGACAGTTTCGCCTCCGGCTTTATCTACGGCCTGATGGAACTCGGCGATCCGCAGCTTGCCGTTGAATACGGTGCGGCGCACGGTGCGCTGGCGATGACCACGCCCGGCGACACCACCATGGCCTCGCTGTCTGAAGTCAAAAAACTGATCGGCGGCGGCAGTGCCCGAGTGGACCGGTGATAAACTTGTCCGAAAAAGTTAATGGATCGCCCGCTTTTCCTACTTGCCGGCGGTTGTGAATCTGTTGAAAAGGGCAGATATTGGTTTCTTCGGTAAAACGCTTCAGATTGTCATCGAAACAGAGTTCCGAATCAGCAGTTGGGTTTAAGTCATGGTTTTCATGGCCATATTTGGGGAGAAAAATTTGATGTGTACAAGGTTGGTTTTTTCAGCGGTAATTTTAACGGGAGCGATATGCATGGCATCGATAACGGAGGTTTATAAAACTGTCGGTGACAAGCCGCTTCTCTGCGAAATTGATATTCCCGAAGGAACGGGACCGTTTCCGGTCGTGTTGTACGCCCACAGC
>JBFWJN010000312.1:0-2809 GCA_050253185.1 Kiritimatiellales bacterium
TGGCGGCGTCGCTCGCGTGGCCGGTTGAACGGCTGGCCGGCGAGAGCGACGACGCCTTCCGCGCCCGCGCCGTTCTTTCCCCTGAAGCCTATTCTGTGGCCGGGCCTCTCGGTGCATATAAATTTTTTGCGCTGTCGGCTCACAGCAACATCAAGGGCGCGGAAGCCTATAACCCCGGCATCGGCGGACGGGTGAATGTGGTTGTCCTTTCCAAGTCCGGAAACGGAGCCTGTTACGGCGTCCGTATCAACCATCCGGCCGGCTATGAGGACGGTGCGGATTCGATCGGTGTCGCCGATGTCCTGTCGGACCTGTCCGCTGGGCAGGAACTCTCTTTTGAAAACGGCGCCGTGTTCACTCTGAACGCCGACTGTCCGGCCGGATCTACAACCCTGACCGGAGATCTCGACGGACCCCTTATTGACGGGGAGCGCGCCGGGATCCTGCCGTTTGTCCAGGATGTCCTCGACCCGGAAACGGTCATTCCGTTGAACGATACGGTTGCCGTGATGAGCGCCGAAATCCTCGAATACGCGGTTGAAGCGCAGCTGATTCTTTATTACGGACCGGATGCCGAAACGGTCCGTGAAAATGCCATTGCCTCCGTGCAGGCTTATGTTTCGACCAACCACGCCTGCGGCCGCGACATTACGCTGACCGGCCTGGTTGCGGCACTGCATGTTGAGGGGGTTCAGGAAGTCATTCTGGTGTCGCCGACGGAGCGCATTGAAGTTGATCCGAACCAGGCGGCCTATTGCACGTCCGTAAAGGTTGCGGTTTCCGGGAGGGATGAATAATGGCGGTTGACAGATCCATTCTTCCCGGCGCTCCGCATCCGGATTCGGGCAGGCAGCCGACCGGAATTTTTGCCATGGACATTGCCGTGCGCAACGCCATGCAGATTGACTCATCACCGCTTACGCTGATGACAGACCCGGATACCTGCCCGGCGGATGTGCTCCCGTTCCTCGCCTGGGCCTATTCCGTCGATGAATGGCCAGCCGGGGTAACGGAAGAGGAAAAACGTGCGCTCATCAAAGCATCGATTGCCGTCCATAAAAACAAGGGTACGCCGCATTCAATCAAAGCTGTTCTTGCGGCCGCCGGGTACGGAAATGCGACAATCAGAAAGGGTGAAGATCTGAGTCGCTACGACGGAGCTGTTGCATACGACGGATCGATCAGTTATGGGGTCGAATGGAATTGGGCTCTCTGGTCGGTTATTCTTGAAAAATCAGATCCGATCCCATCGGACGCCCTGATCTCCCTTCTGATCCGGACGGCTCCGGGCCGCTGCAAGCTGATCAGCATCGGGTATGAAAAACTTTTTTTCCGCTACAACGGGACATTCTCATACGACGGAACGCGCAATTACATAAACGTCTATACGGAGGCTTAATATGGCAGGGTTATCAGAATCAGCAACATGGGAACCTGAAATCTATCAGGTTGAAACAGTGGACCTGGTCCAGGGTGGAGCAACCGGGGTCTCGAACCTGCAGCCGAAGCAGCTTGCTAACCGGACACTGTACCTGAAACAAAAGCTCGGCACCCCGTATGTTGAAAACAAAACCGGATCGACGGCTGCGTGCTCTCTTGATCATACGCCGGTCGCAAATGCAGCCGTTGAGGTTTTCATCAACCGTGTCCCTGCATTTCTTGGCATTGATTTTTCCATTGCGGCAAACGTTATTACATTCACTCAGGCCGTCACCGCCGCCGATGAGGTCATCGTCCGGTACCGTGGCAATTAATCGAAAGGAAAACCCCATGAAGCGTATCATATCCCTGTCCATCATATTTTTAATCTCCGTTTTCAATGCAGCCGCCATTCCAATGGTTCCGGCAAAACAGGTCAGCACGGATACATCCGGGTTCACTGTCAGTACCGGGGCAACCGTTCAGGTCGTCCTGGATGAAATCGATGCCCGTACTGGCAATGCGACAACCGGAACTGTCGGAGTGGTTGAGCTTGCCACATCGGATGATATTGCGACGGGAACAAACACGACCAAGGCAATCACTCCTTATGAGCTGTCGCAGGCGCTGAGCGATCCTGACTGGGTAACTTTTGCAACGAATGGTTTTTTCCGTCTTCCAGATGGATATATTTTTCAATTCGGCTATTCAAATGTTTCCGGCGCGACTCTCTCTTTCCCGACAAACTTTCCAAACGCCTGTCTTAATTTTTCTTTAACGGAAATTGGGTATGCAACCAATGGCTCAGAAAAGCACAGTATTGGCGCAGCCTCAACCTCTGGAATAACGATATCTGGTGGATCTGGATATTATTACTGGAGGGCAATTGGATATTAAGCGACTGACGGACAGTCGCCGGGACTCACTCTCCCTTTGATAACCGTCCTGCAAGACGGCCACGGAAAAACCGCTGCCCGCCAGCCTACACAGACGCGACGGACGGTATCAGAAAGGAATGAAGAGTGAAAAGTCCTATCAGTTATCTGGGGGGAAAAAGCCGGTTGTCCAAACAGATTGTGAAGATGATGCCGGAACACACGGCATACGTTGAACCGTTCTGCGGTGCCGCCTGGGTGTTCTTTGAAAAACCGCAATCGAAGGTCGAGGTTATTAACGACATGAACCTCGACCTGGTAACATTCTGGCGGGTAATTCAGCACCACCTCGAAGAGTTCCTGCGGCACTTCAAGCACTGCGTGATATCACGCGAGATCTTTGACATCCTGAATCGGACCGATCCGACTACCCTGACAGACATCCAGCGGGCAGTCCGTTTCTATTATCTGCAGCGAATCAGCTTCGGGTCGAAAACGGTTGGCCGCGTCATGCC
>JBFWJN010000313.1:0-2799 GCA_050253185.1 Kiritimatiellales bacterium
CCCTCCGGCCGGCGCGAAAAGAACCACCTCCGGAGCCGAAGCGTCGTCGTTGAGCGGATCGGCCCGCTGATTCAGCTCAGTACCGTCGCTCAGCCCGTCTCCATCCGAATCCGCCGTCAGATAATCCGTGCCGAGATCGTATTCGGTCACATTATCCAGCCCGTCTCCATCGGAATCGACCGTGCTGACGGCATAGCTCCGGTAATAGGCCGGCGCTCCGAAAAAGGATCCGCTCCCGCCGGAACCCCCACCGTCCTCCCCGCCCGGCACGGGAATGCTCCCGCCCGAATAGGAGTTGCTCGATGTTCCTCCCGCGGGATCGGGAACTTCCGCCGCCGCCAGAAACTGGATCCCGCTGTTCGTCACCGTCTGCGTGCAGACCGTGCTCCAGGCTCCTTCAATCAGGTTCGTGCTCCGCTTAAGCGTAATTGTAGCGCCGACAAATGCGTCCGGAAGGTTCACGGAAAGATTTGTCCCGTCCTGCATGACCTGGAAGCCGACCGGACCGGAAAGGCTCATCGTTTTCATCACGACGGGCTGGACCGTCACGACGCTTTTCAGGCTCAGCAGCTCCGCCCATCGGTCGCTCTCCGCCTTCAGCGTGACTTCCCAGACGAGGCGTCTGCGCCACAGCCCGAAGAACAGTTCGCACGACTGCTCCCGCTCCGTCCGCATCTCAAACCCTTCAACCGTGAGCGGTTCGGAGCGAAATGCCGCTTCGCTTTGGAAGTTCTTTCCGTCCGCAGAGGAAAGAATGTAGGTTTCACCGCTCGGAAGATAGTCATACACGCGAACCGTCAGCGGCAGTTTCAGCCCGGCCAGCTCTTTGGACTTCTCCGAAACGTACAGCGTCCCGCCGGGTTCCACCCGGAACCAGTTCGCGTTCATGAAACTCCAGTCACCGGATTTCATCCGCCCGTAAACCGACAGCGGATCGGTCAGGTCCGGTAGCGGCGGTGTCACAGTCCGCGCCTGATACAGCTCATAAATGTCCGCCCAAGACGAAACCGTCTTTGAATCCAGTGCTGCTTTTTCAGCAACAACCGCTCCGAAGAGCAGCGTCGCGACTGCGCACAGCCCGATGATCATCACCTGTTTTTTCTTCATTCCCCGTCCCTTTCAGGTTTCTGAATGAAGTCGCGCAGCCAACGGAAATCTTCCCGTTTTTTTTCAAAAAAAGGGGCGCGAACTCCAGTCACGCCCTACGGAGGGACCGCGAAGCCCCTGGAGGAATATGAACAGGAGCCGCGCCCACATGGGACGCGCTCTCCGCCGTTCATTCCTCCAATAAAAATTCGCGGTTTTCCGTAGGAACGAAACTTGCGTAAACGCAAATCAGTTTTTAAGTTTTACGGGTTCTATACCATGCCCGTGTTCCTGTCAAAAAAATTACCCATCAAAAAATGAGACACGAAGAAAAACAGTTACAGCCTGTTATCTTCAAAACCGCTCACGATCACTCAGATAGCGCCACTGGCCGGACGGCAGATTTCCAAGCTGAATCCTACCGATCCGGATTCGCTTGAGTCCGGTCACCTTCAGGCCGACGAGCTCGCACATCCGGCGAATCTGCCGTTTCTTTCCTTCATGAAGAATAAAACGAAGCTGATCTTCATTCTGCCAGCTGACCTTCGCCGGTTTCAGCCTTTTACCGTCAAGGCTCAGGCCGTGATTCAGTTTTTTCAGACCGTCGGCCGACAATGTTCCTTTTACGCGAACCAGATATTCCTTATCGACATCGGAATCTTCGCCGATAATCTGCCGCGCCACGCGTCCGTCCTGCGTCAGCACCAGCAGACCGTTCGAATCGATATCCAGCCGACCGGCCGGCTCCAGCCCTTTGAGCTGCCGCGGATCAAACTGCCGTCTGGATCGGTCCTCATTCCAGCGGCTGGCTGCGCTGATCAGTGACGATGCCGGCTTATAGCCGTCTTCGGGCTGGCCGGACACATAGCCGACCGGCTTGTTCATCAGAATCGTCACCTGCGTCGCCTGTCGGGCGAGCCCTTCATGCGACAACTCAATGGAAACATCCGGAGAAACCTTAGTGCCCAGCTCGGTGATTCGCCGGCCGTTGACCAGCACCAGGCCACGCTCGATGTAACGGTCCGCTTCGCGCCGCGAGCAGATGCCGCGATGCGCCATGATTTTTGAAAGACGTTCCTGTTCCACAGACATCACCTGTTTTCCAGGGATTGGAAACATTTTTTCCAATCCCTGGAAAATTTATTCCGCTGCGCGCGCCTCTTGAACGATTGCCACGCCGGAGCTCGTTCCGATGCGGGTTGCTCCGGCCGCGATCATTGCACAGGCATCGGCATAGGACCGGACGCCGCCCGAAGCTTTCACGCCGAGTCCGGCATCTCTGACAGCGGCGGCCATGAGAGCGATGTCTTCAACGGTTGCTCCGCCATGCCCAAATCCCGTCGATGTTTTCACATAGTCGGCTTTGGCTTCCACGCAAAGCCGGCAGGCGCGTTCTTTTTCCTCCTGCGTCAGCAGGCCGGTTTCCAGAATCACCTTCAGGATGGCGCCCCCGGCATGGCAGGCATCGGCAACCGAAGCAATATCGTGCCGAACCAGATCGTCGTTGCGGTCTTTCAGCGCGCCGATACTGATGACCATATCGACTTCCTGCGCGCCGCAGGAGATGACGCCGCGGGCCTCGGCCACCTTGTCGGCCGTACGGGTTGCGCCCAGCGGAAAGCCTATGACGGAACAGGTTTTGACGCCGGAGCCTTTCAGCAGGGTGTGAACGCAGGGAATATAAAACGGGTTCACGCAGACCGAAGCAAAACG
>JBFWJN010000314.1:0-2798 GCA_050253185.1 Kiritimatiellales bacterium
GCGGCAAAAACAGAACTGAACGGTCGAAGCCGGGATGTGATCCATCAGGTCATCGCTCAGTCGGCAAATCTGGTCAACGATCCTTCCCGGCAGGAAGAACTGATGGCGAAAATACAGGCGGCGCTTGATGCCGACGGACAGGTTCGAACGCTGCGCGGCAAGCTCCGCATGGCTGAAATCGCCGAATACACCAAAATCAGCCCGGCCTTTGCCGAGCTGGAAGACGCCGTCTACGGCAATACGGTTGCAGTGCCGTCCCTCGACGCCAAAGTTGCGCCGCTGCCAAAAAGCAGTCTTCGCGATCAGATTCAGGGGCCGCTCGGCAAGCCTGTTCCGCCGACAAAAGAGATGCTGGAAAAAGCCTTTCGCAGGAACGAAGAGATGGCCTGGCGGCTTGAAGAAAGTGCCCTGATGGGATTTAAAGAGCGGGATCGTGCCCGAGCCCGGCTCGATCACATTACGGATCAGATGCAGGCCGAATACGGTGCGGAATTTGAGAAAATCAAAGGTTCGCCCGGTGCTCCGGAATTTCTGGCCGAATATGTTGCCGCAAAGGCCCAGTCCGATAGCCAAGCGAGCAATCTCTATGAAGACTATCTGTTCGAATGTGAAAAAAATCACAGCATAGGCAATTTGTTGCTAAAATTCACGGATTTGGACCTTTCTGCCCAGCGTAAAGAACACCGCGAGCTGCTCGCCACGTCGCCCTCCGCAGCGCGGGTTGCCCTCGAAGTCCGGCGCGACATCATTCAGAAACGCCTGATGAAACTTGAGCAGGTCGAAGAACATTACAGGGACAACATCAAGGAACTGGAGCAGACGCTTCCCGAACTGCGGGAGGAAATCAGAAAAAATAAGTTGGAGTGCGATCAGCTCGCGCAAAAACTTCGCCCCTCAATGTCCGATGAGCACCGGGCCGGTGACTTGGAACAGTTCTTTTCGGGTTACGCCGATCAGCGAGTGAACAACAGTCAGGTCTGCAAGCGCCTTCAGGAGCTGAAATATAAAGAAATGGGCACTGCGATGGTAATTGGTACCGTTCTGGATCAGATAGACACGATTGAAGAGGCGAAAGAGAACCTCCGGAAACATGGAACCTTCTTCCCCGATAAAAAATAGAAGGGATTCGCGTTCCAGTCATTGGAAGAACGAATTAAGCAAAATGTGAAAGGTTTCCAAACCTTGGAGAACAACGTGAACCACGGAACACACAGAAGATACGGAATATGTGCAGGAAAAATGCTTTTTCTGTGTGTTGGGTGTGTTCTGTTGTAAAAAAAGCGATTTGAAACGAAAGGAAAAACGATGAAAAGAGGAATCATTCAAACCGGACTGATCGCCGCACTCTGCCTGTTGGCGGCAAATCTGTTCGCTGCGGGAGAAACTCCGATTCATAAAGCAGCAAAGGATGGTAATGTTAAAGAGGTTCGTCGGCTGTTAGATCGAGGTGTGAGCACTGAGGTTCGAGATAAATATGATTGTACCCCCTTGCACATTGCAGTGTGCTGGGACAGGTTAGAAACCGTGAAACTGCTCATTAGTCGTGGTGCAGATGTAAATGCGGCAGGGCAAGCTGGAGCAACGGCGTTACTTTTTGCTGCTCGTGCAGGATGCGAGGAAATCCTTATGTATCTGCTTGATCACGGAGCAAATATTGAAACGAAAGATAAAAATGGAAGAACACCGTTGCTGGAGGCCGCATTTGAAGGTCGCGCTGGATCAGTGATGCTGTTGCTCAATCGTGGTGCGAATATCAATGCAAAGGATTGTAGCGGAGAAACTCCTTTAGGCTTGGCTGTTGCTAAGGGCAATGTCGCAACGGTTCAACTATTGAGACGGGCGGAGTCAAAGAAACCAACAACTGTTGCGTCGGAGCAGTTGCCTGCATTAAGTGAAGAAACTATTCAAGCGGCAAAAGAAAAGACCTCGGCAAAGTTGGCCGGAATGAATATGAACGAACTTTTGGCAGAACAGCCGCTGGACAGCGAAGGCGCTGTGCTGGCGCTGAGCGATGCATTGCTGGAAGCCGAATCGGAGAAACTCCCGGCTTACCTGCTCCAGAATCCGGGGTCAGAGACAAAACTCCTTGTCGAAGTCAAAAAACGCCTGCGCGATGCGCAGGTGGAAATGACGAAATGTAATAATAAAGCCCAAATTATGCTGAGTGACGGAAATAGCGCTGAAGCGGAAAGAATGCTCAATCTGGCCGCCGCCATTCAGGGCTATCAGGCATCGCTGCTGTCCCTCAAATCCGAACTGGAGAAATACTAACCCATAATTTCCAGACTTTGGAAACATGAACCACGGAACACACAGAAAACACGGAGTATTGCGAGAAAGAATCATTCTGTGTCTACAGTGTTTTCCGTGGTGAAAGAAGCGGTTTAAAACAAAAGGAGAAATGATGAAAAAAGTAATCATACAAACCGGACTGATCTCTGCACTCTGCCTGCTGATGGTAAATCTGTGCGCTGCGGGAGAAACTGCGCTTCATAACGCGGCAGCAGAAGGAAATATCGCCGAAGTCCGGCGTCTGTTAGACGCAGGTGCAGATATCGAGGCAAGGGATAAATACGGTTATACGCCTCTGGGCAGAGCGGCCGCTTATGAAAAAACCGCAGTCGTGACTTTGCTGCTAAACCGCGGTGCGGATACCAATGCAAAAAATAATGATGGTGACACGCCTCTGTATACGGCCGCGTTTTCTGGAGCGTGCGAAAGCACGGCGTTACTGTTAAATCACGGTGCGGATATCAATGCGAAAAATAATAGAGGCGATACGCCACTGCAGGTAGCCG
>JBFWJN010000315.1:0-2784 GCA_050253185.1 Kiritimatiellales bacterium
ACGCGTTTTTCTTCCCAGTTCTTTACTCCCCCCAAATCAACTTTTTCTTCACCGTGCCACACATAACCCGGCCAGTGAAAATGGGCTTCGCCGTGGGAAATGAACCCCCAGAATTCATCAAAACCCTGTTTCAAGGGATGACTTTGTTTGCTTCCCAGCCCCCATTTGCCGATACAGGCCGTGGCGTACCCTGCCTGCTGCAGTTCACGGGCCACGGTCACCCCATCGGCATCCAGTCCACGGCCCTTACGCGTAGCCGACCAGCCGGAGTTGTTGCGAATCACCGAATGACCGGTATGCATCCCGGTCAGCAGACAGACACGGGACGGGGTGCAGACAGTAGATCCGGTATAATAATTGTTGAATACCGCGCCCTGTGCCGCAAGTTGATCCAGCACCGGCGTTTTTATTTTTTCCTGCCCGTTAAACCCGACATCCCCCCAGCCTAAATCATCCAGAAGGATATAAATAATATTGGGCCTGGGCGCCTGATTCTCTGCCATACCTGCAGCCGCAATTACACTGCCGGCCATACACAACGAGCTTAATTTCATATCAACACCTATTCTCCCTGATTCTTCTTCGATCTCTTACACAACTGCCGCCACTGCACGCTTCGAATCTTTTCATTCTACTGTGGCGCAGCCAGCCTCCATCCATCGTTTCCGGGAACAAATTCCACCGCAGTGGCACCTGCCGCGGGCGGCAGGGAAACCGTAATTTTATCAGGGGTCACATGAAGCCTAAGGCCTTCGGAAATCATCTTCGCCTGTTCACGGTTTTCCAGCGGCATAATCAGGGAAACAAGATAGGTTGTTCCCCCTACAGATTGAGTTTGGACATCCGTATACAGCGCTGCGTTCCCAGGATCATGGAATGCTTTACTAATCGCCTTCCGGGCCGGTTCCAAATCATGTTTTCCCTGTTCAAAATGCCAGTCAGAAGTCACGACGGGAAAGAGTCCCATCAGGCCGGTCCGACCCTGAATCAATAAGCAGCCGTCAGCAACCTCGGTACGGCATGCAGAGTGAAACCGCACATCGATGACATCCCCGACGTCTCGGGTATTCACTTCGTCAAGCAGCAGTGTTACAGCCGGTTTCCGCAGAACAATGTGGCGACGCCATCTTGTAAGCGGACCGTCTGGATATGCGCCGGACGCATCCATTAGCGTATAGTCTTCGGTATCACTGGTCCGAAACTCAACAACCGTCCCGCCCACACCCTTGCCGCCGGACTGCTGTGTTCCGTTTACAAACACAACGTTATGGCCTGCGCTTCCGGCAAATGGGTACTTCCAGCGGTCGATATTCCAGAAATCGGACGGATACCCCACTTTTCCCAGCTCTGAAATATAGGCTTCTCCCTGCCAGTACAGGTTAAACGTTCCCGCATGGCGATGTCCATGACCGCTCGCAGACGTATCGATGTCCATTCCCCACGGTTTTTCGGATAGAGGAATCGGGTCGGCCCCCTTATGCCGGAGAATGTACATTTCCCGGAAAGGATCCCAAAGTTCAGCACAGATTGCGGCAACAACAACCTTGTCTGAACTGGTAAAATCGCTGCGCATCACCGTCATCCCATATGTTTTGAAATATTTGGAAGCCGTTCCGGGAAGAGCGGGATTGGTATCGGGAACAGGCCAAATAATATCAAACACATCGCCATTGCCTTCTGGAGTGAAAACGTTCTTGCGAATCCATGCAGCCGCACCGTCTCCGGTCATTTCCGCAATTTTATTATAGTCAAAGGAGTGATCCACCCGCTTATCCGCCGACGAGTCATGAAAGGCAATCGGCTTCCAGTCGCTATCGGTCGGGTGATCCATAAAGGGGCCGGGCGGAATCAGTCCATACAGGATAAACGACACGGGAACAGTGGTCATCCGCGGATGCTGAAACAGGTTGAGCTTTCCATTGGAAAGCTTATTCAAAGAATCGGCGTACAGCAGCGATACAAAAAGCCCGTACGAATAATACTCCACGCCTTCAAACCAGTCCCCATCCAGCCCGATTTCATTATAGGATTTGTAAATCCCGTTATACGCTTCCGACATAATATCCGTCAAAGAAGGATCATCAGCCAAAAGCGCAATGGCCGCCACACCGGCCGCGCTGTGACAGACCGGATTCCAGTTGCAATGATAACTGTGAACCCACCAGGTCTTGTCATACTGACCGCGGATAGTCGCAATAAGCTTCTGTAAATCTTTCCGAATCAGCGCCCGCTGGTCCTCATCCAGTCCGGTGTACAGCCAGTCATATAAAACCGCCCGGCTTCTGCAGGCCCGACTGGAATCCAGATTGAATGACTGCGGAATCTTCATCTTCTTTTTTGAAATGATGGAGAACGCTTTCTGGGCATATCTTCGATCGCCGGTCATTTGGTATACGAACGCCAGTTCCTGAGGATTCGCCTGTTTATCCTTGCTCTCCAAACCGGCATCTGCTCGACCTTTGATCTGACTGTAGATCTCCCCGCAAACCGCATCCGTACGAATTCTTTTCAGAATCTCCGCCTTGTCGGACTCTTTGAAATAAAGATAGGGATGATTCAATTTCTTCGGCAGAACATCCTGAACCTGATCCGGAGTCATATCCGGACGGGGAGCATCCGAAAACGCTCCGTGAATCATCACACCCCACATAACAGCCAGAATTCCGAAAAACTTCTGCATTCCTTCTCCTTATTCAGGTGCTACAGCACGTGGCTGTAACACAACCCGTCCGCTCTAGGCACCGTCCAGTGTACCTCATCCAATGACTTTTCCCAACCACGCCC
>JBFWJN010000316.1:0-2755 GCA_050253185.1 Kiritimatiellales bacterium
CGCCGTAGATCTTAGCGACGGGCACATCCAGCAAATCGGCGACTTCGAACGCAAGTACGCGCGGAATGTAGCCGTAATGTTCCTGCACTTTGTGCAGCACCATAATCAGGATGCCCTGTATGTTCTTCCACTCATTGATGAAGCTGATCAGTTCAGCCGGCAGTTTTTTCTCAGACATGGGTTCCTACAAAATTGAGGGAACAGCGTACCCCTTAAGTGTTCTGGTTCAATTACAAATGTGACATCTTGTTACTTTAAACTGAATATAGATAATATTATTGACATTAAATTCTAAAATATCGCAAAAATATGTTCCACAAATAACAAAAACATGGATTTCCTATGAAAACACAGTCCGCGGTCATTGAACGTCTTCTGAAATACAGAGATGTGATGCAGAAAATGAAGGGACTCGGTTTCGTCCGGGTCTTTTCTGACAATCTGGCAGATGCGCTAGGCGTATCGCCGTCGCTGGTGCGTAAGGATTTTTCCATGTTCGGCCTGACCGGAAGCAAGCGCGGCGGATACCGTCTTGAGGAGCTGGTTTCGCGGCTGAACGTGATCCTCGGCAAGGATCGCAAGCAGAAGGTGGTGATTATCGGCTGCGGCAAAATGGGACGTGCGCTGATGAACTACAACGGTTTTCCAAGGGTTGGAATCCGTGTGGCGGCCGGATTCGACAGTGACCCGTCCGTACTGGACGAAACGGCGCCGATTCCGATTCTGCACGTCAGCAAAATGAAGGATTTTATTGCGTCCAACAATATTCTGGTGGCGGTTCTGGCGGTTCCCGAGTCCTCGGCGCAGTCCATTATTGATTCTTTGAAGAAAACCTGTATCAAAGGAGTCATCAATTTTGCCCCGGTTTCCCTGCGCAGTTCGGATACTTTTCTGGTGCAGAACATCAACGTGGAGCAGGAGATCGAAAACATTTTTTATCAGATTCAGTTTGCGGAAAATGCCGCAGCGGATGGAGACGAGTAGGATATGACGGATTTGAAGACGATGGTGGATGCACTCGGCGCGGTGACTGTATCGGTTCCCGCAGGCTGGGCGTCCCGTACAGTGAAGGGCGTTTTTGCGTCCGATTTAATCAGCGACATTCTGGTGAGCGACGGCGAAGAGATTCTTCTGTTGACCTCGCTGCTGTCGGATCAGGTGCTGCACACAGCCGGTGTCATCGGTGCAACCGCTGTCGTGCTGGTGAACCGCCGCCAGATTCCGGCCGCGCTCGGAAAGATGGCCGAAAAGCAGAGGCTGCCGCTGTTCCATACGCCGATTCCGAAATTTGAGGCCTGTGTCCGGCTGGGCCGCCTGATGGAGCCTGCATGACCTCGGTGCTTCAGCCCCAGGAGGATGTCTCGCTCCGGATTCAGGAGCTGGCAGGCAACCTGAAAATCGGGGATGTCATGACCCGCAAGGTGTTTGCGGTCACCAAAAGCTGCACGATGCGCGACGTGCAGGCCATCATGAAAAACAATTCCATCAGCGGCGTGCCGGTGGTCGACGGCCGGCACATTATCGGCATGGTGAGCATGCACGATATCATGAACGCGTTTGAGCAGGACTGGATGCAGGAACCGGTCGGAAAGCATATGACCACCGGCATCCGCACGCTCGGCGAAGAGCAGCCGCTCTCCATGGCCATGTCCGCGTTCACCAAATTCCCGTACCGCCGCTTTCCGGTCGTCAACCGCGACAACGAACTCACCGGCATGCTCACCATGCGCAACATCAACCTCGCGTTGATTCAGGAACTCTCCCGTCAACTGGACGAAATGGAAACCGAAAGCGGCCGGATTACGCCGCCGGCCTCGTCGAAGCATTTCATCTTCTACCGAATCTACCGGCTGACCCGCTATGACTTCGAATCCGGCGGCAAGGCCTCCGGCGAGCTGCGCGAGCAGCTCCGCGTACGCGGAATCAGCCCGAAGATCATCCGCCGCGCCGCCGTCGCCTGCTATGAACTCGAAATCAACATCATTGCACACTCCTACGGTGGAACCATCACCCTTTATATCGACCGCGACCGGGTACGCATCACCGCCAACGATTTCGGCCCCGGCATTCCGGACATCGACAAAGCGATGACCGAGGGATATTCCACCGCCAACGACTGGATCCGCTCGCAGGGCTTCGGCGCCGGCATGGGACTGCCCAACACCAAACGGCTCTCCGATGAATTTGCCCTCCAGTCCGGGGTGGACATGGGCACGATGGTCAAATCCGTTATCTACCTGAACCCAAAAGAGGAATCCGCGAATGAAAAGCAGTAGTCTTTCCTTCTCCGGGCTGGAATGTATTCAGCCGGTCGATGCCGAAATCACCGGGGGGTACACCTCGGATCTGCTCAGCGATGTGATGGCCCACCTCAAGGAAGGCGATGCGCTCATCACCATCCAGGCACACAAAAACACCGTCGCCGTCGCCGCGCTCACCGGTGCGACCGCGATCATCTTCTGTCACGGTCGCAACGTCGATGCCGATGTGATTGAGGCCGCCGCCAAAGAAAACATTGCCCTGTTTGTTTCGTCCCTGAACCAGTTCGACACCACCTGTGCGCTGGCTTCAGCACTCGGCCGGTGACCGGTATGAAAGCCCGGATTGATTTCCACATTCATTCCTGCCTGTCGCCGTGTGCGTCGCTCGACATGTCGCCGCGCGAAATCGTCCGGCTGGCACAGGCCGCCCGGCTTGACTGCATCGCACTGACCGACCACAGCTGCACCGATAACCTGCCGGCCTTTCATGAGGC
>JBFWJN010000317.1:0-2703 GCA_050253185.1 Kiritimatiellales bacterium
CCCTGTCGAATATTCTGACCGTCGGGTTTACCAATGTGGCGGAAGGTGCAGACGCTGCGCAGGACGCGGTGACCGCGGCGGCAGACCTCGAGAGCGAAAAACTGCTGCAGCGGATCAATTATCTGAACGTGGTCGGCAACCTCGCGCCGATGCTGGGACTGCTTGGAACCGTACAGGGGATGATCATGGCGTTCGCCACACTCGGTACCGAAGCGGGCGCTGCCAAGAATGCGATGCTGGCGACGAACATTTCGCAGGCGCTCTACACCACCGCGGCCGGACTGGTGATCGCCGTGCCTGCGCTCGGGTTCTTCTCCTTTTTCCGCAACCGCGCTACGAAAATCATCCTGTCGATGGAGGCGCTGACGATGGAACTGATGAAGAAGGTTCGCGCCGGAGAATAAGCCATGCGCCGATTCAAACAGCCGGATGGAAATATCAACATGACGCCGATGATCGACGTCGTGTTCCAGATGATTATTTTCTTCGTCTGTACCGTACAGCTGGAAAAGGAAGCGATCAACGAAGCGATTCTTCTTCCCGATTCGCCGAACGGACCGATGGTGACGGAAGCCAAAGATCCGCGCACAATCACCATCGAAGTGGATGAAAAAGGAAAAATCTCCATCGCCCGCACGCGGCTGCCGGAAGACAAACTGCGCAAGGTTCTGGTGAAAACCGTGGCCGATTACGGTTCGGCCGGGCCGTCGATTCCGATCCGCATTCGCGCCGATGCCGCGGCGCACCACACCGACGTGAAGCGCGTACTCGACGCCTGCACGTCGGCCGGGCTCTACAAAATCAGTTTTGTTGCAACGAAGGACAAGGCATGAGAAGGAGACGCCGACAGCGCGAAGAAGCGGCGATTGAAGTGTCGATGACACCGATGATCGACGTCGTGTTTCAGCTGCTGATTTATTTTCTGGTGACGTTTTCCACGCCGGACGTGCTGGCACATCTCGATATTTCACGACCGGCACCGGATAAAACGCAGACCGAACAGCGCACGCCGCCGAAGATGATCCGCGTGAATGTGTATGCGGAGGGCGGGCGCGAAAACGGCTACAGCCTGAACGGGCGAACGGTATCTTTTCGTGAGCTGGCGTCGATTCTCAACCGGCTTGCGGGCTTCAGCCGGAACCAGACGGTTCTGATTACCTGCGCCGGCGGCTCGGAACACGCCAAGCTGATCGGCGTGCTCGATATCTGCGCTGAGAGCGGGCTGTCAAAAATTTCAGTGGTGAGCGCGGAATAAAATGATTCGTAAGACCGTCAGAAAAATCACAGAGCGGCTCGGCGGGCCGCTGGCGTCGATTCTGATTAACGGAACGATTCTGATCGTGCTGATTAACGTCGTGGTTTTCCAAACCCTGGAAACCGGCCGCGAAGTGCAGGTGCAGGTGGTCGAAAACGAGGAGACGCCGGAGCTTGAGCAGGAACTGCAGAAGCTCGACGAGCTGCCTCCGGACGAAAACCTGCTCGCTCCGACTGAAGAAGCGGAAGCGGTTCCGGATACACCGCCGGATGAATTTATGAGCGAGTCGCTCGATCTCGCCGGACTGGCGGTGAGTGATGTGCAGAGTCCGCTGACGATGCAGGGACTGTTTGCCGGACGGACGGAGGGCGCGCGTGCCAGCCGGTTGAAGCAGTTTGCGGGTGGTTACGGGGACCGGATCGAAACGTCGGTGGTGCGCGGCCTGGACTGGCTGGTCGCCCAGCAGAACCCGACCGGGTACTGGGGTAAGGTTTCTTCAAAAAACCAGGAGTGGCACAGCAGCGACTGGACTTCATCAATGGAGGACGATCAGCGCGCGACACGCCTGACGTCGCTTTGTCTGCTGGCGCTGCTGGCGCACGGCGAAACGCCGCAGTCTGTAGAGTTCGGCGATGCGGTGCAGAAGGCGATTGAGTATCTGCTCGGCCAGCAGGATCCGGCGACAGGACTGTTTGTGCCGCTGGCGGATCGGCGGCCGGAGAAAAGCGGCGAGGACCTCGGCGTCTACGCCCACGCTCAGGCGACCTATGCGCTGGCCGAAGCCTATGCGCTGACGCGCGCGCCGGTGCTGAAGCGCCCGGTCGAGCGCGGCATACAGGTGATTATCGACGGCCAGTTGGACAACGGGGCCTGGGGAAACTGGTATGAGCAGAACATCGCGGATTCTTCGGCGACGAGCTGGCAGATTCAGGCGCTGAAGGCCGCGGCCGCGGCGGGTATTCAAATGGACGGACTGGCGGCGGCGATGGAGAAGGCCGTTGAGGGCGTCCGCTATCTCTATAAAGGCGAGGGGGTCTGGTATTACCGCAAGGGTGAAGTGCTGAAGGCGCCGCGCGAGGGCGGACCGGTGATGAGCGGTGCAATGGTGCTGAGCCTGCAGCTGCTCGGCCTGCAGAACGATCCGATGGTCTCGGCCGGCCTGCGCTATATGAATGATTTCGGGGTGACGGAATGGGACAGGGCCTGGGAACATCCGATTAATAAGAGCCTGCCGGCGACCTATGAATGGTATTACAACACGCAGGCGGTTTTCCAGCGCGGCGGGTCGCGGTGGAACAGCTGGAACAGTGCCTTTGCTCCGATGCTGCTGTCGCACCAGCAGCCGGACGGCTGGTGGCTCGGCGCCGGGCAGAAGCCCGGCGAGGAACAGATTTATTCGACGAGTCTCTGTACGCTGGCCCTGCAGGTTTACTACCGCAAGATCGGAA
>JBFWJN010000318.1:0-2695 GCA_050253185.1 Kiritimatiellales bacterium
GTTCGACTGTCAGCTGCTGATTGGAGGAGGTGCAATCACCCAGGTTCAGGACTACTGGGGGAATTCCTACTTTAATCCGTGGCTAAAGGATTCGAATGACGAGTGGCGGCAATATAAAGGGTTTTGTACGGATGTGTTGTTCGATGAGGCCATCAACTGGATAAAGTCACAAAAGAACAAACCCTTCTTCTGTTATCTTGCTTCCAATGCGGCACATACTCCCTTTTACGCACCGGAAAAGTATAAACGCCCGTTTCTGGAAAAAGGATTGCATGATGATACGGCAGCCTTTTACGGCATGATTGTCAATCTGGACGACAACCTGGGAAAGCTGCGAAAGGTGCTGGAAGAAACGGGGATTGCTGAAAACACGCTGCTGATTTTTCTGACCGATAACGGTTCAACCCTGGCCAACGGGAAAAACGGATTCTACAACGCCGGTCTGCGTGGCGGCAAGGCGTCCATATACGACGGCGGAAGCCGCGCTGCCGCCTTTTTCAACTGGCCCGGGACACTCAGGGAGAATTATAAAATTGATCAGTTGGCCATGCATTACGATCTTCTGCCGACACTGTCGGATCTTTGCGGAATTCCGCTTTTAAAGGGGAACGGGACGGCCGCGGTGGACGGGATCAGTTTGCGGCCCTTTTTGATGGGGGAAAAAACAGCCTGTTCCAACCGTTATTATATTGTTTATCAGGGATTCTGGCCGCCCGATCAACCGTTGCGTCAATATGAAAACACATCGATTCGATCACAGAACTTCAGGCTGGCGAATGGAAAAGAACTTTACGACCTGCGCAGCGATCCCGGGGAAAAAACCAATGTAATCAATGACTTCCCTAAAAAATTCAATGAGTTGAAGCGTGTGTATGAACAATGGTGGGCCGGAATGGCCGACGAACTTCCTGAACTGCGCGTCTATAAACCCTATCCGGTAGGAGAAATGTTAAATGCACCTGTTACCATGTGTGCACTGCATTATTATGATTCAACCGTGTATCCGGCCGCGCAGAAATGGTTCGAAACCCTGTTTTACGAGCAGTCGGGACTGGCAGCTCTGCTTCGGGACGAACAGTCATCGACGCCGAAAAATGAACCTTTGATGGGGAGCTGGAAAATGGATTTCAAATCCGCCGGAACTTACCGGTTTGTTCTGGGCAAAGGAACCGAGTCCACTCCCGCGGCTTTGACCGAGATTCGTCCGGGAAAAGCGCATGTACGTGTCGGGAATCAGCAGGTCGATGTTTCGATTGAACAAACGGCACAGCATGTGGGTATTGATGTGGAAATCACAGAGCCCGGCATTCAGATGGTCGAGTGCTGGTTTAGCGGACAACGTACTGACGGCAAACCTTCCGGGGCTTATTTTGTGCATATTTTTCGAACGAAAGACGGCTAAGCTTCATGAAAACTCTGAATCTATTCGATGCAGCCGGTGCTTTACTAACAGTGAGCGCGGCAGCTGTGTCCGCGGGAAGTTCGCAACATCCAAATATCATTTTCGTTTTCAGCGATGACCATGCAACTCAGGCGATTAGCGCATACGGTTTTGAAATCGGAAAACTGGCTCCAACTCCGAATTTAGACCTCATCGCGGAGCAGGGCATGCGCTTTGATCGCTGCATGGTGTGCAATTCCATCTGTGGGCCGAGCCGCGCGACAATCCTCACCGGGAAGTACAGCCATCTCAATGGGTTTATGTGTAATGACGACCAAGCGTTTGATGGCAGTCAGATGACGTTCCCCAAGCTGCTCCAGAAAGGCGGCTATCAAACGGCAATCATCGGCAAATGGCATCTTGAATCTCGGCCGACCGGATTCGATCATTGGGAGGTCTTGCCGGATCAGGGGCTCTACTATCGTCCGGAGTTCCTTACGCCCGGGGGAAAAATTACTGAAGAAGGGTATGTGACGGACGTCATCACCGATAAAGCGATTCGCTGGTTGGAAACCGAACGCGATAAGGACAGGCCATTCATGCTGATGGTTCAGCACAAGGCACCGCATCGTGAATGGTCGCCGCCGGTCAAATATCTCGATTTGTTTAAAGACACCGTGTTTCCGGAACCCGAAACCCTTTTTGATGACTATCGAGGGCGAACAACCGCCGCACATGCACAGGACATGACCCTTGCCGTTACGCTCGAAAAGGACAAAGACCTAAAGGTGGATGTCCGCCGGCCGGATTCCATGTTTTATCAGCGTGCTTATTCACGGATGACTCCTGAACAAAGGCAGGTTTGGGACAAAAACCTGGATCGCCGCGAAAAAGAATATGCAAATGCTGATCTCAAAGGCGTTGATCTGGTCCGATGGAAATACCAGAGCTATCTGAGGGATTACTTAAGCTGCATTCGCTCACTTGACGACAATATCGGTCGCCTGCAGGCCTATTTGAAACAGAGCGGTCTTGCGGAAAATACCGTCTTTATTTATTCTTCCGATCAAGGATTTTTCCTTGGTGAGCACGGCTGGTTCGATAAGCGGTGGATGTACGATGAATCCTATCGCACGCCGCTGATGGTTCGTTGGCCCGGCAGGATCCGTCCCGGCAGTGTCAATTCCGACCTTGTTTCCAATCTCGACTTCGCCGAGACCTTTCTGGATATCGCCGGGGTTTCGGTGCCGGAAGAAATGCAGGGCAGACGCCTGCTGCCGCTGCTGGAAGGCAATACCCCTTCGGAGTGGCGGT
>JBFWJN010000319.1:0-2674 GCA_050253185.1 Kiritimatiellales bacterium
CCACCATCTCGACGACATCGCTGTCGCGCAGCAGATCGACAAGCTTTACGGCCGCGTTGTTTTCGCACGGCACCGCACCATCCTCCAGCAGACGCTGCGCTTCGGTCAGCGTCAGGATGCCTTCGGTCACCAGATCGACCCCGCCCATCTCCGACACCGGAGGCAGCCTGGAACGCCCGCCCAGCAGCGGCGTATGCAGGCTGCGTCCCAGCTCGCGGGCGACGATATCGGCACTCGTTCCGCCGCAGATCGCCTTGCGCCCTTCGAAGCTCTCAACCAAATGCGCGAATTCGCGGTCCCGGTTCTGGGCAAACGGCGGCCCCGAAAGCATCAGCGTGCGGCGCGGCTTCCGCATATAAACCGCGGCACAGGACGTGTCGTCCCCCGCGCGACCGTCCGGCTCCTTGCTGATAGCCGTCCGCACAATGCGCCGCACCAGATCGCCGGCCGAAATGCCCGGCGTCTTTTCGAGCGTCTGTTCAACAAACTCGACCACGCCGCTGCGCCGCCAGCCGAGTTTATACATCCGGCTGCCCATGCCCGCCTCGGTCACGCCGTCGCTGAAAAAGAGAATGCGATCCTCGGGCTGCGGTTCGAACTCCGTTACGCGCAGGCGGCGGTAATCCTGCCGGCGGCCCTTCAGTTCGGTGTACGGCAATTCCATGACGGTTCCGTTGCGAACGCAGATGAAGCCGGGATTGCCCTGCTCGATCACCCGCACCGTGCGGTTGTCGCGGCAGTCCACCACCGTATAGGTGGCATACCCGATTTTACGCACGGCGCAGACCGGCAGCGCGTCCATCATAATTTCGGCGGACCGGACGATATCGAGTTCGCTCTCCGCAAACTTGAGCGCCATCTTGACGGTCATCGACGCAAGAATATTCGCCTTCACCCCGCTGCCGAGTCCGTCCGACAGCACCGAAACAATGCGCCCGCTTTCGCGGTTACGATGCGACAGGAACGCATCGCCGCACGTCGCTTCCGTCGCTTTGCGAAGCTGATAAACCTCCACTTCCTTAAACAGTCCACTGTTCATCATGGCTCCGTCTCCCCATCTCCGGCGTAGTCCTCCGCGATCGAGCGCAGCAGAATTTCGGTATCAGCCATATGCTCGCCGAGCCGGAAAGCGATTTCCTGAACCGCGGCGATGTTTTTATCGATCACTTCGCGCGCGCGGTTGGCGATGTGCTCGCGGCGCAGTTCCGCCGACGTGACGTCGAGTAGGATGCCGCCGACCGTTTCGTGCGGTTCGATCGTGAACACGGTCAGGTTGATCAGCCGGTCGTCGATGCGAATCATGTCGCGGTGGTATTCCTGCCCGCTGTCGAGCACGCGCCGGAAAATGTCCGGAAACGGCACCACTTTCTTCAGCGCCGCGCCTTCAAGGCCGGGCCGCGCGCGATAGCCGAGCAGCAGGTCGCCGCCGAAAATCTGCGCGAGATTTTCGTTGCACTCGATCACCCGCAGGTCGCGGTCGGCAATCACAACGCCCGACGGCATGCAACGCAGCAGTGCGTTGGCCTTGCGCTGTGCTTTTTTCCGAAGATTGGAAAGACACATCGACGGCTCCGCGCGGCCCGCCACGACGGCGAGCGCGAAGGCCCGGCAGGTTTCATAGCCGCAGCCGCTGCAGTTGAGTTCATCTTCCGGACCATATTTACCGACGCGCGCCAGCGCCTCTTTGATGCGCACCGGGTCCACCGTGTCCGTCACCGGCTGCGGACGGCAAATGGTTCTTCCAATGTCTGGAAACTTTTCGCCCGACGGGTTCTCCGGCAGCTCGGTCCGACCGCGGATTTCGAGTTCGCCGTTGAGCGCGTTCTTTTTCGCAGCGCACGGTCCGCCGAGGCAGCCGCCGTCGCAGGCCAGCAGCTCCAGAAACACCGGCCCGGCCGGCGGCATCTGCTTCAATCCTTCAAGGGCATTGCGGATATTGCGCAGTCCGGCGACGCTGAGCAGCCGCGCCGGGCTGTTTTTCAGGCTGAGGCGCAGCGTTTCGTTCATCCCGCCGACCATTGGATAGAGCGCGCCCTCTTTCGCCTGATGCGGAACAAAGGCTTCATCGACCGGCGCATCCATCAGTCCGTCGAGCAGGCCGTCCTGTTCGAGCCAGCGACGCAGGTCGTCGAAGGTCAGTGCCGTGTCGACCCACTGGGCGAATTCATCGGCTTCGCATTTTTTGGCAATGCAGGGTCCGATGAATACGACGCCGATATCGGCTCCGTACAATTCGTGCAGCAGGCGTCCGTGCGCCAGCATCGGAGAAAGCGTCGGCGTCAGCGCATCGGTCATGTCCGGCGCGTATTTGCAGATGTAGTCCACGGCGACCGGACAGGCGGTCGACAGGTGCAGCGGTTTGTCCGTCAGAAGCTGTTCAGCGACAGCGTGATTCACCAGCTCGGCGCCGAGTGCCGTTTCGCTGACACCCGCGAACCCGAGCTGTCTGAGCGCGTGAATCAGTGCACCGGCCGGAATGCCCGGAAAGGCACCGGCATAAGACGGCGCGAGCGAAACATACACCTTTTTTTTGCGATTCAGCAGATAACGGGTGCGGCCGAGGTCGTCGCGGATCCGCTTCGCGCCGGCCGGACAGACTTCGACGCAGCGGCCGCAGGCAATGCAGGCATCCGGAATGACGGCGGCGCGTCCCTGCTCCACCTTGATGGCTTTG
>JBFWJN010000320.1:0-2670 GCA_050253185.1 Kiritimatiellales bacterium
CAAGGCACTGAGGAAATTTTAAGGCAAGTTTTTATGAGAAAACTCAGAGTCCGGCGCAAGAGACACTTCCATGCATATCATCAACTCATCGCTGCAGCTAGGATAGCACTCAAAGATGCGGAAGAAAAGAGACCGGGTTGTTATTACTACCAAATGATGGCCATAACATTGGCAGGAGCTAAAAGAGCAGTATCCAACATCGAATTAATAAAAGATATCCTCTGTGACAGACTTCCTATAGACCACCATAATGTAGATCTTCTTATCGAAAGCTGGTCTGGGTCATCAACTAGTCTTAAAGACTAAATTCTGCATGTCATCCGGAAGATCGAGGTCGATTGTGATGGGCCGCCAAAATGTAGGGTGGCGAGAGCTGCGGTTTACTCTCTTCTCTTTTGATTCTTGACGTCTTTGCGGTTAAATTCACTTCCTATGAAGATACTCTGCTGTGGATTTTTTCCGGCGCTTCAGCGCACGATAGAATACGCCTCGTTCCGTCCGTACGAAGTGAACCGCGCCCGCAAAGTGTCGGTCGCCGCCAGCGGCAAGGCGACCAACACCGCCCGCGTGCTCAAAATACTCGGCGCCGACCCGCTCATGCTCAGCTTTGCCGGCGGCGGCAACGGACAGATCGTGCGCGACCTGCTCGACGACGAACAGCTTCCCTGCCGCTGGATCGAAACCAAAGCCGAAACCCGAATCTGTCAGACCCTGCTGTCGGACGATCACGACGGCTGCACCGAACTGGTCGAAAACTCGCCGCCACTCTCCTCCGCCGAATGGAAAGCCTTCATCAAAACCTTTGCCTCTATTCAGAATGATTTCGACCGGATTGTCTTTTCCGGCAACCTGCCGGCCCATGCGCCCCAGGATATCTACGGAGAACTGCTCGCGCTGACCGACGGCAGCAAGGTGCTGATCGACAGCTACGGTCCGCCCCTGCTCGCCGCACTCCAACACCGCCCCGCCGTTGTTAAAATCAATTCTGAGGAACTGCGCAGCACCTTCAAGAGCACGGCACCGGTTCAGGAACTGGCCGATGAACTGATGTCGCTCGGCGCGGGCGCCGTCGGCGTAACGCAGGGCAAAGCGCATGCATTCCTGTTTGAGCCCGACAGGACGTACACCTTTGCCGTTCCGACAATCAAAGCGGTCAACCCGATCGGAAGCGGCGACTCCGTCAGCGCCGGAACCGCCTATGCGCTGGGCAAAGGTCATTCACTGGTCGAGGCCTTCGTCTTCGGTCTCGCCTGCGGCACCTCCAATGCCATGAACCTCGAGCCGGGCTGCGTGAAGCTCGAGCAGATCGCCGAACTCGTCCCGCAAATAACGGTACAATGACCCCTTTTGTTCAATACAAGCAGTGGATGATCAAACGCTACGGCGCCGCGCTGTTCCGCGTGCCGGTCCAACTGGCGACCTCCTGTCCGCACGGTCGCTGCGCCTTCTGTTCGGAGAACGGAGCCAAGGCACAGCAGACGCAGAAACACGAAAGCCCGCAGGAGCAGATCGAAGCGGCCATTAAATTTTCCAAACGGCGCTACAAAGCGCAAAAGCTGATGCTTTACATCCAGGCGTTTACCGCCGACTTGACCGATCCGGCCCAGCAGCAAGAAATTTTCCAGGCATTGGAAAAATATAATTTTACCGCCATCAGCATCGGCACCCGCCCCGATTGTTTACCCAAAGAAGCGCTCGATTTCCTTCAACAGCTTCAGATTGTAGGACAGGCTTCTCTGGAATCAGAGAGCCTGTGCTCTTCCGGTTCACCACAAAATACACGCTCCCGAATACGGGAAGCGCGTCCTGCAAACTCATCATTCGAAGTCTGGATTGAACTGGGTGTACAGACAGCCAACGACGAAACGCTGAAACAGATCAACCGCGGTCACAACTGGGCCTGCAGTAAAAAAGCAATTCTCGATCTCGCGGCGCGCGGCATCCACGTTGCGCCGCACGTCATCATCGGCCTTCCGGGAGAATCTTCCGAACATTGGAAAAACACAGCCGACGAACTGGCGAAACTTCCAATATCCGGAATCAAGATTCACAACCTGCACATTATGAAGGGAACCGGATTTGCCAAAACCCTGCCCCCGACGATGAACCACTGGGAATACGCTGAAGCGCTGATGGATTTTCTCAGAAGAATTCCGGCCGACACTCCGGTGATGCGGATTTCGACCGATACGCCGGACGACGAGCTGATTGCACCGCACTGGCCTCTGGAAAAAGGACAGTTTCTCGACTATGTCATCCAGCAGATGGAAATGCGGGAAATCCGACAGGGAGATCTTTTCCAACCTTTGGAAAAAGCAGTCGGAGAAATTCCAAAGCCTGTAAAAACGGATGACGGCTCAGTGACCTTTTTTTCCAATGATTGGAAAGAGCATTATCACACGAAAAGCGGCGCGCGGCTGGAAGCTCAGCAGAAATTCATCGAACCATCGAAGCTCGTGGAAAAACTGAAAACACAGGACGTGAAGCTCCTCGACGTCTGCTTCGGACTGGGCAACAACTCGCTGGCAGCGCTCTGCGCGGCGGGAGAGAATCGGCTCGAGATCACCGCGCTGGAAATGGATAAGCGGGTTGTGCGCGCGGCGTCACAGTTTTTCCAACCATTGGAAAATGATCCGGTTGACTGGAAACAGGTTCTCTCCGAACTCCTCC
>JBFWJN010000321.1:0-2644 GCA_050253185.1 Kiritimatiellales bacterium
AAAAACGACGGGCAGTTGGTCTTCAGTCGCCCGGGATGCGAGGGGTCCTTCAACATGCCCCATGAATTACAACTCTTAAAGAATGGATCGTTCGGCGCCGGAAATCCGGCCTGCGGTTCAAAAGTAAAACTGCCGTCAGCCGCATTGACTGACCTCACCGTTCCCTGGGAGAACGGCAGCGGATCGTAATCCACTGAAAAATTGCGGAGAATCAGATTGGTGGAAGCAACCACCCAGAATGCAGAGACATCCTGGCGGTGAATCAGAAGTTCCGCGCCGTGTCCGTCTATCACCAGATTTGTGCAGTTCTGCAGCAGAACGGCGGCATTGCCGGAAGTCATCGAAAAATCAGTTGCGGACGGCATGAAGTCATAAGAACCCGGAGAAAAGTCAATCTGTACCGGCCCCGTCATGGTTTTAGCTGCCGCAATCGCCGCAGCCACGGCGGCACGGTCATCCATTCCGTCGTTCGGAACCGCTCCGAAATCGGCAGCGTTCAGTGTAACGGCCGCTGTCAGGTTCGTCAGCGGCGGCGTGCGGATCTGAAAGATCTGCGACAGCAGTGTCTGCACGGGATCCGACCGGAGCGAAAGCAGAAACCCGGAAGCCGATGCCGCCAGCACGGTACCCAGCAGAATACCGGTCGGAAGCAGCGGATGAATCCGCGGCAGCAGTCGTTTTTTCGGATCCTTGTTCATAAGCTCACTTGATATAGGGAACGGTTCCGTCGGCATCGACTTCGTAGCCCCATTTGCGGATGTATTCCATGCCGAAACCGAAGTCGTCTCCCGTCTCTTTGAGCCGTTTCTGCAGTGCTGCGTCCAGCTCCGCCTGCACGTCGACCTGTTCAGGACGGTTGACCAGATTGTCCATCTGGTACGGATCGGCCTGATTGTCGAACAGCAGCCACGGACCGTTCAGGTCTCGCACGTAGGTGTAGCGCTCCGTGCGAACTCCGCGCCATTCTTTGCCGCCGCGCGAACGCGGCCATTGGCCGAACGGGTGATAGTTGGCGATCAGCACAGCCTCGTCGATCTGTGGAGCACCGTGCAGAACCGGTGCGCGGCTGCGGCCCTGCACATTCGGCGGAACCGGGATTCCGCAGAGCTCCAGCAGTGTCGGCATGATATCCGGAGTGTTGAACGACGCGTCGACCGTTGCGCCGGCACGGTGCAGCGCCGGATATTTCAGCAGAAAAGGCACGCGCGCCGATTCATCGTAAGGCCACTGCTTTTCCCACAGTCCGTGAGAACCGAGCATGTCGCCATGGTCGGAGGTAAAGACGAAAATGGTGTCGTCCTCGAGGCCGGCGTCCCGGATGGCCTTTTGCAGTTTCCCGATGCAGGCATCGAGCGCGCTGCAATGAGCATAGTAGCCGGCCATGACGTGCCGGGTCCGTTCCACCGGCTCCATCGCTGAGCCTTCCGCCCATTGTAATACCGGCTTGAAATCCGCGGCAACGGAAGGAACGTTTGGCGGCAGCTTGAGTTCGGCCGGATCGTATAAGTCCCGGAACTGCTGCGGCGCGGTGAGGTACGGCGCATGCGGCGGCCCCCAGGAAAGAAACAGAAGAAACGGATGATTCCGGTTTTCCCGGATGTAGCGGATGGCGTGGAGAGTCTGGTCGAAGGCGTCGTACCCTTCCCACAGTTTGATCTCCGGGTCGTTGTTGTCGTAGTACTCCGAATGATTGTAGTTGTGCGTGCATTCGAGCACCTGCCAGAAGCCGAAGCCGTCCCGGCGTTCCGGCGGGATATAAACGCTTCGTCCGTGGCCGTCGAGGTGCCATTTGCCGATGTAGCCGGTCTGATATCCGGCGGCATGGAAACAGTCAGCGATAGTCGGGCGTTTGTGCTGCAGATGCACGTCGTTGACAAAGACGCCGTGAGTGAGCGGATATTCGCCAGTGATCATCGAGGCGCGCGCCGGACTGCAGACCGGACAGCAGGAGACGGTGTTTCTGAAACTGATGCCCTCTCCGGCCAGTGCGTCGAGATAAGGGGTTTTGACGTTGGGGTCGCCGGCATAGCCCGTCGCAGAAGCGCGCCACTGATCGGCAAAAACATAGACCACATTGGGTCGGCGTCCGGAAGCTGCCGCAGTTCGGCAGCCGGCAAACAGTCCTGCTCCCGCCAGGCCTGCCGAGCCGATAAATTCGCGTCGCTTGATCATTTCCTCTCCTTCCCGCCTTTACTTGAACTGCACCCGTTCCTGACCTGCGTTATTCGTCCAGACAATGTTCGTCGAATACTGGACGGTAACCAGCGGTCCTGAAGCGGATCCGCTGCTGAACTCATTGCCCTCCGCCACCAGATTGAAAACCCCGCTCAATGCAAGCGCCGGACCGGCGACCGCATTGAACACATTATCCAGAAGGTAAATATTCTTCTGGAACGGGACAGGATTAAAAACCTCCGCAGTCCCGTTTAGTTTTTTCGAGGCGATGCTCATGCAGGGCTCGGAATTCCCGTATCCGCATTCTGAAATCCGGTTGCTCTGAATAACGAGATTCTGCGCCCAGAACCCTTCCGGCCAGCCGATGTTGTTTTCCAAAACCATTCCTTTGAGGGAAAGTCCTTCAAAAACATTGTTCTCCACCAATCCGTAACTCGCCTTGAGAAGAAGGCCGTAGCGCCGTCCGTCA
>JBFWJN010000322.1:0-2531 GCA_050253185.1 Kiritimatiellales bacterium
GTTGTCGGTGAATCCGGAACAGTCTGTCGGCGGTATTTCACTGTTTCTGGGAACAGAGCTTCCCGTGGACGTTGACGTGCAGGTTTCTGCCCGGAATGCACAATCCGGTGAAACTAATATTGTTTATCGGGGCAGATTGAAGACCCCGGCGGCCTGGAGCTCTGTGGATGATGCCGTGGCGCAGAGTCTGTTTTTTGATCCGATTAAAACTGATCGGCTGATTTTGGATTTTTCCGGTGCAGAAACTGCGGGTTTTTCGCTCTGTGAACTGGATCTGCTGGCCCCTTCACCGGAGGTTGCCGCCCCGGCCCAATGTACTGTGCGGATTAATCCGAAACGGGTTTTGCGCACGATTAATCCGCGGGTATTCGGCGCCAATATCGAGTACTGGCTGGATGACGATGCCGCGCTGAACGACGAGCATTTCGCCCGGTTGATTCGGCAGACCGGGATTACGGTACTGCGCTATCCCGGCGGTACGGAATCCGACCGCTATCTCTGGAAGGAGCACCGGCTGTATGACAAAAAGTACTGGCCGTTCGTTGACGGTCCGCAGACGACGGATACGGATGAAATGTTCGCCTTCGCGGCGAAAACCGGAACGGAAGTGATTCTGTGCGTGAACACGGAATATGCCTTCTATGAAAAGGATGTTGAAAAGGGCGCCGCCTACGCTGCGGAATGGGTCCGGTACTGCAGGGAAAAGAATTATCCGGTGAAATACTGGACCATCGGTAACGAGCCCTACTGGAAAGCAAATTTCGGGGCGAAGCAGTTTGCGGAGCTGGTGAGGGTGTACGCAAAAAAAATGAAGGCGGAGAATCCGGATATTGTTATTGCCGTTGCCGGTGAGGTAGGAATCGACTTCGTTGCGAAACTGGATGCGATTCTGCCGGAAGGTCGGACTCTGATTCAGGAACTCCAGGATCGGCGTGAGGCTTTGCAGATTGATCCGACGGAATGTGAGAAACAGTTGTCCGAGCTGCGGAAGCAGTATAAAAATCCATCACCGGATCTGTGGTGGCCGACGATTCTGAACGAGGTCGGAAAATATATTGATATGGTCGAGGTTCATCTTTATCCCGGAGAACCGGGCAGGACCATTGTAACCGGTGAGATGACCGACCAACTGCAGAAACTGAAACAGTACGCCCGGCAGCGGACCGGCCATCCCTGCGAACTGGCGGTGACGGAATGGAACCTGTTCAACCTGTACGGGACCGGAAGAGAATCGCAGGGAATGGAGCAGGCGCTTTACATTGGGGAATTTCTGGGGCGACTGATTGAAGGCGGCGTGGATATCGGAACGTTCTGGCCGATTACCATGCGCGGGAACTGGATTCAGAAGGCGTTTTTTGTCGAAAAATATCACGATATCCTGCCTTCTCAGCTGGGCTTTGCGCTCTGCTCGCGCAACCTGTCCGGTGAGCTGGTCGCCAGTTCAAGTGATAACCGTGCCTATTATACGATTGCATCACGGGACGACCGTAAAGGAGAGACCACCGTTCTGATTTTCGGCCGGCCGTCTGCGGATGCAGAAGACGGGGTGCAGGTTTCCCTGCCGCTTCCTGACCGGACCCGCTGCGCGCACGTTGAGATGTTTTATGCCCCGGATAAGCAGTCCTATTCCATTCAGCGGCTGATGCCCTTTGTGGAACAGGAAGACGGCAGGATTTTCTTTGCAATGCCGCGTTATGCAATGGCCGCTGTGAAAATCATCGATCAGTAACCAGGAGACTTCCCTGAAATGAGCACTTCAAAAAAGAAGAATACAGTTGGGTTTGGTGAAAAAATGGCGCTAGGGGTTGGCTGGTTCCCCGGTGTGCTGGGCTGGCAGCTGCTGAAAGCGCTCTCCGTTGCGGTGTATCAGATGGTGCTGAAAGTGAATCCGGTCCTGCTGGGAGCCGCGATGGTTGTTCCCAGCATATGGGATGCATTCACCGATCCGATGATGGGAAACATTTCGGACAACTTCCATTCGCGCTGGGGCCGCCGCCGCCCGTTTATTGTGCTGGGCGCACTGCTGATGGGCGTTTCGTTCGGGTTTGTCTGGATGGTGCCTGAAGGATGGAGTGATCTGGCAAAGATCGGGTACCTGATTGTAACCTCTGTGATTTTCTGCACCTGTTCCACGATCTATATGGTTCCGCTTCAGAGTCTCATGCTTGAAATGACGCCGGATTATGACGAGCGGACCCGCGTGGCGGCTTTTACCAGCTTTTTCAATAAGGTCTCGGATTTTATTTATCAGTGGATTTTTCCTTTGTCTCAGCTGGCCGTCTTCGGGTCCGTGCTGATGGGCGTGCGGGTGGTCGGATGGGGGGTGGGAATCTTTATTTTCATGGGACTGGGCGTTATTCCCGGTCTTTTAGTGAAAGAGCGATATTATAAAAAGGCCGAAAAACAGGAAAAAGTGCGGTTTTCAGCCGCGGTTGCCGCGGTGTTCAGCAATCGCGGATTTATGGTCCTGATCGCCCTGACGATTCTCATGATATTGGCCGGAATGTTCGCCAGCAGCCTGGATTATTATG
>JBFWJN010000323.1:0-2504 GCA_050253185.1 Kiritimatiellales bacterium
GATCCGACCAGCGATACGGAACGGATCTGCTGGACCTCTACATCATACTCCGCCGGGCGAAGAAACACGTAGATGGAAATTCCGATTGCCAGTGAGACGCAGGAGACCCACCAAAGCCAGGCTTTTCGATTTGGTTTCATTGCAAAAATCATAGATGGGCGCAGTCTACCTCTCTCGTATTGACTTGCAAGTAAAACCTTTATACAAGCACCCGTATTTAAATGCGGGATTTCTCACACAGTCTTAAAATCTGTTCCAAGCTTCGCTGGGTCTCTTCCATCGCGGCAGCGGTCGGAGCGGTTTGCGGGGCTCCGTAACGTCCGGCCTCCACACGGTCAAAGACCGTCTGCAAAGTTCTCATCTGGTCGGTGCTGAAACCTGCACGCTCCAGTGTCCGGA
The DNA here is from genome assembly GCA_050253185.1 of Kiritimatiellales bacterium. Lineage (GTDB taxonomy): Bacteria > Verrucomicrobiota > Kiritimatiellia > Kiritimatiellales > Tichowtungiaceae > Tichowtungia. Next base: position 400 of record JBFWJN010000323.1, read on the forward strand.
GTACGACCGAAGAGGTGATGTCGCCGGGAGAGAGATTCAACCGGTTGCAGAAATAGTCTGTGAGCGCAGTCCATAGCGCATCATAGAATTCAGGCACTTTTTCATGGCGGCGAGCCTGAGTCGCGGCATGCAGTGCTTTGCGGGCTGCTTTCGGAGCTTTCTGGCGGCGCACTCGCGCCGTGTCTTTGCGCCGGTGGTGGTGAATTTTGCGACTGAAGAAAACAATAATCCATAAGCCGAAGGCGCAGGGGATTATCCAGAGCCACGGACGGGCCATCATCCAGAAACCTTTCAGGGCGGCCAGCATTCGCTGGATATCGCTCTCGGTGGCAAACGGCGTGTCCTGAGGCGGGAGGACGACGGTTTCCTTGGTGGCAAACACCTGTGCGGTATCGGTTGACCCGGCGGTCACGGTGAGAGGAATCGATTCGCTGTGCAGTATACGGTATTCTCCGCTGGACGTATCAAAGTAGGAGAATGCAACCGGCGGAATCTCCGTGACATCCGTACTTTTCGGTGAGACGACCTGCTCAAACGCAACGAGATTGTTGGTCTGTGCTTTTGTTGGATCGCCGTAGAAACGAAAACCATCGTCAGTACGGAGCACCGGCGCGGTGATCCGGTCAAAATTCCCGTCACCGGCAATACTCATCGTCAGCGTGATCGGATCGCCCGGATGCACGCTCACCGGTTTGGCGCTGACCTGAAAACGAAACTGTCCGACGGCGCCGCTGAAACCTGCCGGACGGCCCTCAACCGGCAGCGGCTTGATTTCCAGATCGAACGGTTCGATCGGAACCTGCACCGGTCGCGTTTCGACCTGAGAAAAAAGCGGATTGAAAAATGGATCATCAAAAAAACTGCGACGTCGATTGCTTCTATTCTGAAGGGCGACCTGGGCCGTGATAACCGGTTTGAATGCAAACGAACCCGAACTCAGTGCGCGCGTCCGAGCCCGGAAGCGTCGGACATCAAAAACCATATTGTTGACGACGTCGCGGGTCGGTTCGAGTTCCTGCCACTTCAGATCGGGCAGGCCGCTTTCCGGCAGGCCTTCGAGGTTGATGTTTCCCGCCATCTGGAGATCCTGTCGGGAATAGATGGCGAGCGTCAGTTCAAACGGTTCCTGCACATAGGCGCTGTTTCGGTCCGCCGTCAGCTTGGCAAACAGCACATCGCTCCAGTTCTGCGCCTGCTGGGTTCCGTCGCTGCTGCCAACCACTTTCAGTGTGGCCGGTCCCAGAACCTGCGTGTCTTTTCCAACCTTGTATGTAATCGGTCCGATTGAAAAATCACCTGTTTTCTGCGGATAGACCGTATAGTTGAACGAAACGAAATTGTCGGTCTTCCCATTCACCCAGTTCATCTGCGTAGACTGCCCGCCGTATGAAATCTGCAGGCCGGGAACCTCCGAAATGGCCGGCGGCTGAGGACTACGGGCTCCGCGGACTTCAATACTCAGCTGGGCGGAATCATTCAGCGAAACGACCGGTGGATTTATTTTCAGAGTCGCTTCAAACCCGAAGGCATGAGCGGCCGTTAAACATAAAACAATCGGCACGCAAAGCGAGGCTTTCCGCAGGGAAAGCAACGGAACAACGTGAAGTGGCAATCTGAAATCGGCAATCTTCAATCGTGTATCTCCTACCAGTCTTTGTCCACCCGTACCGGCGCACCGAGATAGGGTCGCAGATCGGAACGCTGATCCTGTTCGTTCTGCTTCATCGCGTCAAGCAGCTGCTGGGCTTCTTCGGGCGACATTTCGCCCGCCTGCCGTGGCGGGGCAGGCTGCTGCTGTTCATTCTGCTGCTGATCCTGATTCTGCTGGTCCTGTTGCTGGTCTTGATCTTGCGGCTGCTGATCGTCTTTGTTTTGCTGATCCTGCGAATCGTTCTGTTGATTCTGCTGCTGATCCTGGTTCTGCTGGTTATTGTCCTGTTGATCTTTGTTCTGATCCTGCTGGTCTTGATTCTGGTTTTGCTGTTGCTGTTGCTGCCGCTGGTCGATCAGTTCCTTGAGCTTTTTCAGCTTTTCATCATCGGGGTATTTTCCCAGAGCCTGAGTCACCAGGTTGCTGGCGGTCTCTGTATTGCCGTAGATGTATT